>CAYUWI010000088.1:0-6203 GCA_964448275.1 uncultured Gammaproteobacteria bacterium
GAGCTGGCTCCAAAGATCCCAACGAGCAAACCACTCGATGGCGAGGACCTTTGGCTGTGGCCACCGATTCGACCAACATGTGATTGGTATAGGTCTTGTTGTTGGACTTCTTTTGGCTCTTCTTAATGAACACGTTGAAACTATTGCCAAGCCAAATTCCTGACCGTCAAGGCAATCGATCCTCTGTTTTCGTGACTATCTCGGCGTTCAAAGTTGGGTTAGAACTCGTGCAACCTCCTCATCCGTGAAAGGAATCCGCTTAGCAGACTCCTTCTGGCCATGAGTCAGCGCGTTCATGTTGACGGATACGAGGTTGGCGGGATTGCCGACCGTCCAGCCCTTCTCCTTGCAGAAGGCGAAGAACGAATGGATCGCGGCCAGCTTGAAGCGCCTAGACCTCGCCTTCGAATTGCCGCAGGGGTCGTTGAGCCACTCGTGGATCTGGACCTCTGTCACCGAGGACGGCGGGATGTGCAGGACATCGGACTCCTTGGCCCAGGTCCGGACATACAGCGCCTGGCTGGCAACCGTGTTCGGACTCTTGCCACTGACCTGACGCCATTCGGCCCAGTGCTCGATTGCCTTTTCGACCGTGAGCTTCTGGCCGACCAAGATCCTGGAGATCGCTTCCTGACTCAGGCCTCCGGACCGAGCCGCCATTTCAAGCTCCTTGATTCCCGACTCGCTGGCCACACGTCGGGCCTCCTTCTTGTCGGTGCACTTGGTCGAGATGGTCCGGGTCTTACCGTCTGCGCTCCGCACAACGCCCTTGTACACACCTGTCCTGGGGTCTTTTTTGAGTCGCATAGAAAAGAGAATTAAGATAGTTGAGGCGACATTAGATGCCGATCCTCCGGGACGCAATTGGACTTTCCCCGCTAAGGTCCGTCGAATTCTATCCCGTTTGGCAATCGCCGATCAGACCATCAGCGTGCTGCCCTGCGGCCTTTCCCTGTCGTCATCCGCCTTATGGTCATGTGTTTCAGCTATTATCTTGAATGTCTTTTGTCCACTATTTGGGTTAGTAAAGTGAGCAACCGCCGTGCCATGGGACCCTCATACTTTCGTTCGATGGCCTAACCCGTTGACACAGTATGTCCATTTATGGTTTTGATGGGGCATGCCATAGTTCGCAACAGAGGAAATTCGGATTTTTTTGAAAGATTCCTCGATGCGTATGGCGTATAAAGGACCTGAGAAGCGTGCCTCACCAGGCGATCACTTTGGTGTCGTGGGGCATGTCTCGCATCCAGGGAACTACACATTGAAACCTAAAAGCCAGGAGGAAATTATGCTCCACACGAGACCTAATACAGTAATTACAATCGACCGAGACTTCACC
Organism: uncultured Gammaproteobacteria bacterium; assembly: GCA_964448275.1. Lineage (GTDB taxonomy): Bacteria > Pseudomonadota > Gammaproteobacteria > Thiohalorhabdales > CAYUWI01 > CAYUWI01. Next base: position 1,343 of record CAYUWI010000088.1, read on the forward strand.
GCCGATGGCGTTACGCACAACGCCCAACGACACCCCTTATGGACTGCGCTTCTTATTATCTTCCTTTTTGGTCCAGCTCTTGGAACTACGGCATTAGCTCAAGTCGGGGGGGCCTATGTTTCTGAGCGGCGACGACGCTGACGATCACGGTCATTGCGAAGGAACTGCATGTGCCGCGTTATACCCCCAAGCTATGAGCTTTGTTTACAACAACTCGGCGACATCCGGAAACAAGATCGCAGCCGTGGGCGTAAATAGTGGTCAAGCGTGTGATAGCTTCAAATCGTGGAACAATGCCGGACCGGGAGCAGCCGTTGAGTTTTTAACGACCTCTGCTGAAATTCAGAACATGGACCTCACTCCCTCGGGGCCTTTTCGAATGATATATATCCCGTCCAATGATGACAACACCCTATCTGGCGGTTTCACGGCCTCCCAACTTACAGCATTAAACAATAGACAGTCTGATATTGTCGACTTTGTTAACAATCAGGGCGGCGGCGTGATGGCTCTCACGCAGGCGCGCGACTCTCACCAGTACGGTTGGATGCCAGTTGCGCTTTCCACACAAGACAAAAGCCACGTTGGCGATGACATTTTCCCAACAGCCGACATGACAACTATTGCATCTGTAACATCGAGTGATCTAGACCACGGGTGTTGCTATCACACCATCTTCACAGGGCCCTCCGGCTTTTCCGGAATGGAAGTGTTAGCTTTCCATGACCACAATGGCAATCAAACATTTGACGGGCGGTCTACGGACGACGTTATGATCCTGGGCGGCGTGCAAGTAACAATTCAAGGCAGCATTGATCTCGCACCCGATTCTGATAGTAAATTCGTAGGCGAGCAGCACACTGTAACAGCCACTGCTAAGGACGGCGACCCGCTAGCACCCGCCCAAGGCGTTACAGTGAGTTTCAAAGTTACTGCTGGCCCGAACGTAGGAACTTCAGGTACGGCTACTACCGACTCCAAAGGGGAGGCGAGTTTTACTTACACCGGCTCCGGAGGGACCGGGACAGACAGAATAGTGGCACAGTTTACCGACAATGCCGGCAATACCCAAACCTCTGACACAGTAAAGGCAATTTGGAAACCGAAGCCCAATCAACCTCCGATGGTTACGTGCGAAAACATCGACCGTGAGCTGGGAGATGACGGCAATGTGATCATACCGTCCCAGGATGTCATCGAAAGCTCGAGTGATCCAGATGGAGATCCATTGACGTCTAGTGTAACTCCCAATCAATTTACGTGCGCGGATACCGGAGACAACCCGGTCACGGTAACCGTCACTGATGATGACGGTGCTTCTGCTAGCTGCCAAGCAATTGTCACGGTTGAGGATAACACTCCTCCTGACATCACTTGCCCTCAAAATCTCCGCATCACGACAAGGGATCCTAACGGCGTGTCGGTTAGCAATTCGGAGATCCAAGACTTCCTGAGCAATGCCAACGCTACGGACAATTGCCCTAACGTAAGCATTTCACACAGTCCGCTTCCCTCGTCCTTCCCTGTAGGCACGACTGCGGTGAACTTCACAGCCACTGACGCCTCAGGTAACCAGGATACATGCACAGCAACAGTAACCGTTGTCCTCAACGTGGCCTTTGACATCAAGCCCGGCTCCTGCCCCAATCCGCTCGACACTCACGCTGGAAAAGGAGTCCTGCCAGTGGCAATCGCAGGAACGGACAATCTGGATGTCACGATCCTCGATCCAAGCAGTGTAGAGATTCTTGGTGTGAAGCCGCTAAGAGGCAATATAGAGGACGTCACTCGCCCCCACGAGCCGTTCCTTCTTTCGAATGACCCCGACTGCTCCGAGTGCACGGAGGAGGGGCCTGATGGCATCGAAGACCTCACCCTCAAATTCGACAAGGAGGAAATCATTAATGCCTTAGAAGCGGCTCGTACGCTCGAGGACGGAGATTGCGAGCGTCTCCGAGTTACTGGAGAGCTAATTGGGGGAGGTTTGTTCCAGGGAGATGACGTGGTCAGGATCGAGGAAGGCCCTGTCATCATCGATAGCCCACGAAGCGGCGGAGGTGGAGGACGTCCTTAACCGGACGTTCTTAACCCGTTTTGATCTCGCCGGGTAGATCTCCCGATCAACTCCCCGTTGGGTATTTTCCTGACGGGGAGTTTTTTTGGCATCCTGGTTTCGCTTCTCGACAGGACTCTTTCTTTCCTCCCGACCGAAGGCTTTTCGGGGTCGAGATGGGGGTGACATCGGGGACCTGTTCAGGTTAAGATAATATGTTATCAAAACCTAACAGTTACGCTTGTCGTTTTAATGCTAGAGAGGGCCCCTATCACCTCGCGTCCAACGTCTCCAGGAACTGGCATGCCGCCTCGAAGTATTCGGCGGCAAGGCGCCAGTCCATGCGAGAGCGGTGGGTCGAGGCGGCCTCTGACTTCCTCATAGCCGCCCCCATCAGCATCTCGGTCACCCCCATGAATTGCGTCGAGGAAAGCGTTTCGAGGGCTTGCTGGAGCGTCTGACCGGAGACGGGCCACTCGCCGGTCTCGTTGTTGTAGAGGCCGTAAAGGCCGTATGACTGTCTGATGAATACGATGTCCATATTGGTCGGGGTTCGAAAAAGAGTTTGCCCAGTGTTGGATTGGGAACGCCTCCAGGGAATGGCGACGCCACGTCCGGGGGGAAAGCGGTCGGGAGTGCTATTGCTCAGGGTGAGAGGCAGACTTACCCCGACACTTAGGACACCTGAGGGCACCGTCCTCGCACTCCGTGATCTCGGCATCATTCGAGATGACCTCGCAGAAGTGGCAACGGAGAAAATCTCCCTCAATGAAATCAAGCTCCTCGAGGTATTCTTGGAGCTGGTCCACGCCGACCTCGGATTCCCACCCGTCGCTCGGGAAGCGGATGCGGATAAGCCTCTTGATTTGCCCGTCTTCGGTTTCGATTGTGATTTTCATAGCTGTCTCGATGACGCCTCCCTTTGCCGATACGAGTCCCGACCTGGCCTGGGGGCTTCGTCGAGTTTTTGCTGGTAGTCTGCCTGGCGGGCTTTGGGCGATGGTTTCGGCTTGGGTTTTGATTGGGTTTTCTGCCGGTTTCTTTTTGGGGTTTCGGTGACGGCCCAGCAGCGTGGCCAGAGCAACCCGCCTACCCGACCACCTTGATCGCCTCTACGCCGATGAAAACCGGTCCTGTTCGAAATCGTCAAGGTTAACCCAATTGTATCGGTCACCAAGCAGAAATCCCTCGTCCTCAATAACGACCTGAGGATCCGTGCCGTAATGGGAGTGAAGGGAATCCTCTTTACACTGGAGACGATTCCTTTCACCGTGCCCCAAAGGGATAAAGGATGGAGTGAGTTCATGAATGAGGCCAAAGAAGTTAAAATTCCCGCTATCCTGGTGGCGGTAGCGCTTTTGAGCACCGCCATATACAGCCTCAAAGCTAGCTCGCTGGATCCGGTTGCTGGACTTGTCAACAACCTGATCGTTGGTGTTCCTGCGGCGTTAATTGCGTGCATGATTGTAGGTGGTCTCGTTGGGATCTCCTTTGGGAATTTTAATACGGCTTGGATCAAATTTGCTGCCATATACACGGTCCGATACGGAATCGAGCTTTGGGTGCCCGAAAGGTGGGCCGAAATGATCTCGTTCTTGCTCTATTACGCCTTCCTGTATTGGTTATTCGATCTGGATGGATTTGAGCCATTATTCTTCTCAGCCGTGCTTCTGGGCGTAATCTTATTCCTGAGCGCTGTCACGCCGTTCCGCTTTTTAGGCTAAGATATTATCGCCAACTGTCCTCACACTGTCCGTGGCTTGCTCTAGGCGCCGCCACGGCCCCCATTGTCCCTGACAGAACCGGCCACAGGGTTTTCCATCGGCATGGAAGCTGATCAGGCATCCTCTTCGCTTCGCCTCGATTTCAGCCACTTGACTTGCCCGCAGGGATACGCCGTGGCGTGGAGGTCATCCCCACGTAGGACCGCCTTGTAAAAGGGCACGACCACCTCCCGCACCTCCCACACAACAACCGCTTGGACTTCGCTACTTTCGCGCGCTAGCTCAGTTGCCTTCTGGATTGTTTCGGTATTCGGTTTCATATTCTCTTCACCGGGCTTTCCAACCAATTCATCAGCATCCGCGCCTTCCAGTAGACCGATTTGTCTTCCCAACCCTTGCCCAAGGCGTCGTCAACCTCGTGCTCGTGGAAAAAGACCTGCCCCTCGACGCGATCACCCTCGAATGCCTGCATCCCGATGTATGGGAAGCCGCCCTGGCTCTCCCTCAGCACCAGGATTAGTGATCCTTCCCGCAACACAGTGAAGAAGTCGTCGGCTCCGCAATTGAGCGTGTGGCAGCGCTTCTTGCCGGAGGCAGTTGTTCACGAGATGCAGTCAAAGACCAAAAGGCTAGTTCTGGCCCCGGCGTCGGAGTTCGATTTTGCTATGGAAGAGCGTTATCGAGGCAAACTCGACTACATTTTGTTCGAGGCTCAGCCGGTCGTTGAAATGGCAGGTGCTATCATACATGCCGCCAATTCCTACTGTTCAGAGTACTATTCGGAGCATGGTCTGGAATAAAGGGGCGAGCCTGCTGTTCGGCAAGCTCCGCCGTTCCTTGCCACTCGACGCGTCCAAGATCGGCATGGGCAACGATGATCCGCCTTCGTGGAAAGCCCTGAGCATCGGCCCGCTTGACCATGACCTCGATGATGGTTTGGGAGTCCTTCCCGCCGGAGGAATTGAGCACGATATAGTCCAGACCTCAGTAAAATGCGGCGATTTGGCGAGAAGCTCGCGCAAGTAAGAGGCCCGTTTTTTGGGTGGCAACCGGGGGCAAAAGGGATAGGCTCCTGCCCCTGTGA
>CAYUWI010000089.1:0-6119 GCA_964448275.1 uncultured Gammaproteobacteria bacterium
CTCTCGGGCCAGTGCAAGTCGCTGGGGGCTATCCACCATGTTGATAATCGGGACCGCCTCGGCTCCGTCGCTGCCCTTGAGAATCCCCTCCTCAGCGGCGAAGAGTTGCGCAAGGTGGTTCGGGCGCACCACCTCTCCCCGCCGCAGACCGATCACCGCCTCTAAGCGCTCAAGGCGGTGGCCGTTCTTCTCTGTGAGGGGGACATCAAGCACCCGGGCAGAGAGGAGGGCGAGCACCGTCTGGGTGCCCTCCGGGATCACTGGCTCCCCGGGTCCCGGTGCCTTAATCCCTCGCATACGGGCGCCATCCGCCTTGATCAGAGTAACATCGAAGCCCCCTCGCCGGTGACACTCAGCGATGAGCTCAGGGGGCAGTCCACCCACACGCTCCGGCTTCTCTGATGGTTGGGCAAAGGCCACCAAGCGATGGTTCGCTCCAGCGACCCCGATCCCTTTGAGGATCTCTTCGGGTTCGGCGAAGAGCGTGTAGGCCCCCAGGGAGGGCGGCGGGGGAGCAGTGAATACGGTCGCAGTAAAGCCCACGGTGCCCGGATGGCAGCCGGCGATGTGGAATAGGGTCGTCTTCTTGCCGCCCGCCCCAACGGCGCATACAAGTCCTTGGCGGGCTGCCAGGATATCGAGCAATTCTTCCACACACCCCTCCTCACGGCTGCGGCAGCCGCTCACATGGCCAGTAAAGTCCAGCATTTCTATGATAGCAGAACTCAGCGATCTATCCCCCCTCATCTCCCCCTCAGGAAGAGGCCTACACCACCTCATGTTCCCACCTCCGGGTCTCGGGCGAAGGCACATATTGGCCCTGGCTTATCGTGAGGCAGATAGGGATGCTATGATGAGGTTTGACTCAGTGGGGACGTGGGCAACAGTCGATCGATAGAGTAGCCATCGCACCGTGAGCCTGTACCTCTATAACACCCTGACCCACCAGAAGGAGCTCTTTACCCCCGGTGACCCCGACCGGGTGACCCTCTACGTGTGTGGGCCAACGGTCTACAGCTACCCCCATATCGGGAACGCTCGCGCAGCGGTGGTCTTCGATCTCCTCTACCGTGTACTCAGGGCCCGGTTCCCTGAGGTGGTCTATGCCCGCAACATCACAGACATCGACGATAAGATCAATGCGGCTGCCCAGGAAGAGGGTGAGCCGATCGTGACCATCGCTGCCAAGTACACCGCTGCCTTTCACGAGGATATGGGGGCCTTGAATGTGCTCCCCCCAGTGTTGGAGCCGCGGGTAACTGACCACATCCCGCATATCATCGCGATGATCCAGGCTCTGCTCGAGCGTGGCCACGCCTATGAGGTTGAGGGCCATGTCCTCTTCCATGTCCCCTCCTATAGGGACTATGGGCAACTCTCAAGACGTAACCGCGAGGAGATGCTCGCCGGTGCTCGAGTCGAGGTAGCCCCCTACAAACGGGATCCGGCAGATTTTCTCCTCTGGAAGCCGTCCCCACCCGAGCTCCCGGGCTGGGAGAGTCCCTGGGGACGCGGTCGGCCCGGCTGGCATATCGAGTGCTCCGCGATGATCGAGGCCAACCTAGGATACCCCATCGATATCCACGGTGGCGGTCAGGATCTGCAGTTCCCACACCACGAGAACGAGATCGCCCAGGGGACATGTGCCCACGGTGGCCAGCCCTTCTGCCGTTACTGGATCCATAATGGATTTGTGAACGTCAACCAGCACAAGATGTCGAAATCGCTGGGCAATACCCTACTCGTCCGTGACCTACTTAACGAAGCGTCTGGTGAGGCGATTCGTTTTGCACTCTTGAGTGCCCACTACCGTCAACCTCTCGACTGGACCGCGGAGGGCCTAGAGCAAGCCAAGCGGACCTTGGATCGCCTATACCAAACGCTGCGGGATCTCACGGATGTCGAAGTCGAGCACACGCCAGGGGAGGTTCCCAGAGGGATCGCGCAAGCCCTCGAAGACGATCTCAATACCCCCCAGGCTTTTGCTCAGCTCGCCCAGCTTGTGCGGGCGGCCAACACAGCGACCGACCCGGCTGCACGCCGCCACTATAAGGAGGCATTGCTGGCTGCTGGCGCGCAGCTCGGGATCCTACAGCAAGATCCTGAAGAGTGGTTTCGAGGCACAGTGCAGGAGAGGTCCGACGTCGAGGAGATCGAGCACCTCATCGCCGAGCGAGCCGCGGCACGGTCAGCTCGTGATTTCGCTACCGCCGACCGCATCCGCGATGAACTGGCCGAGCGTGGGATCGTGCTCGAGGACCGACCCGATGGAACGAGGTGGAGGAGAGCCAGTTGAGTACGAGTAGAAAGACACCGGAACACTGCCGTATCGAGCCTGGCAAGGGGGACAGCCCCCCACCCGAGGTACCATCGATCGAGGAGATCCAGGAGGATATCGTCACTGCCTTCGAGTTCCTGGAGGACTGGAAGCAACGGTACCAGTACATTATCGATCTGGGACGCAAGCTTTCGTCCTTCCCGGAGGAGTGGCAGATCGACGATTACAAGCTGGAAGGGTGCCAATCGCAAGTCTGGCTACGGGCCGAATGGTGGGGAGACCGACTCCACTTCCAGGCCATCAGTGATGCAGCGATCGTCTCCGGTTTGATCGCCCTCCTGCTGAAGGTCTACTCGGACCGCCGCCCGGAGGAGATCCTCGCGACAGCTCCGGACTTCATCCGGGAGATCGGTTTGCACGAGCACCTCTCACCGACCCGGAGTAATGGGCTGCAGGAGATGATCAACTCGATCTACACCTATGCCCAAGCCGCCAAGCAACAGCTCGAATCGGGGACGACCGAGACCGTTCGCCAGCCTTTGCACTAGGCCGGCTCGGGGAAGGAATCGCGGTGCAGCCTACAAGGGAGGTTATGGGGAGGGTGACAGAAAATGAGGCCCCTCACGCCCTCGAGGAGGTGCTCCACTACCACGAAGAGACCAAGCACCAGCTCGATCGGCTCGCCCGCTACCTCGGCTACCTGGATTGGGCCAACCAGCCCAATCCGTTCCGATTCTACGACGGGGCCCCCCGCCACCCGCTGGCCCATCCCCAGGTCACCCCGGAACCAGCCTACGATGAGCTCTTTGAGCCTGGTAGGCTGAGGCCACGTCCCCTCAATCACGAAACGATCAGCCAGCTGTTCTACGATAGCCTCGCCCTCTCCGCTTGGAAGCGTGCACCCGGCGTCATGGCGTGGTCGCAGCGGGTCAATCCCTCCAGCGGCGACCTTCACCCGACCGAGGGATACCTGATCTCCGGCCCCATCGAAGGCTTGCATCCCGAGCCGGCTGTGTACCACTACTCCCCCTTCTACCACGCCCTCGAACAGCGGCTAACGCTCTCTACAGAGGAGTGGGAAGCAGTCACACAACAGCTACCAAGCGATGGGGTCCTGGTGGCCCTGAATTCCATCTACTGGCGTGAATCCTGGAAATACGGCGAACGCGCCTTCCGCTATTGCCACCACGATGTCGGCCACGCCATCGGAACGATGACCATCGCGGCCGCTGTGTTGGGTTGGCGGACCCGACTGATTGAGACCATCAGTGACAGCGAATTGGCTCAGCTCTTGGGGCTCTCTCGCCAGAGCGGCCTCGAGGCCGAGCACCCCGACTGCTTGCTAGCTGTTCTGCCCAGAGAGGAGCCAACCGACCCCCCTCTAGAATACGATTGGCGTCCACCTGCAGGCCTACTGGAACGGCTATCCCAGACCGAGTTCCTCGGCGCCCCCAATACCTTGAGCCAAGAGCACCACCACTGGCCGATCATCGATGAGGTCGTGGCCGCGACCCGATATGAGGGCCAAGCAGAGGAGGTGTGGGCAAAAGAGGAGCCCGACGCGCTCTATTCAACAGGAAATGTCGAGGCAGCCACCCTACCGAAACGCGAGGTCTCCGCTCGCGCGATCATCCGTCAAAGGCGCAGTGCCATGGCGATGGACGGGCAGACCTCGATCTCCTGTGATACCTTCTTCCATATGCTGGAGCGTGTTACTCCCCGCCCAGGCTATTTCCCCTTCGACGTGCTGCGTTGGCGGCCACAGGTCTCCCTGGTGCTACTCATCCATCGAGTAGTCGGCCTCGAACCCGGTCTCTACCTCTTTGTGCGCCACTCAACCCATCTGGCCTCACTCCAAGCGGCACTCCGGCCCGAATTCGAATGGTGTAAGCCCGATGGCTGCCCCAAGTCCATGGGGCTGTATCGGCTCGAGGTAGCCGACGCACGTGCGGCTGCTCAGGGGATCAGCTGCCATCAACCCATCGCCGGCAACGGTGCCTTCGCCTTAGGGATGCTCGCCAGATTCGAGCCTGTACTTCGTCTTCGCGGTGCCTGGTTCTACCCACGCCTCTTCTGGGAGACGGGGCTGATCGGGCAGGTGCTCTATCTCGAGGCAGAAGCGGCAGGCATCCGCTCTACTGGAATCGGTTGCTTCTTCGACGATGCCATGCATGACCTTTTAGGTATCCAAGATCGCTCCTGGCAGAGCCTCTACCACTTTACCGTCGGGGGCGCCGTTGAGGATCCCCGGCTCCAAACCATCGACTCCTACATGCACCTTCGCAGCTCCTCGGCGAAGGGAGCCCCTTAGGACCCTACCTTCCCTCCATGACCCCATTATTAGGGAGTAGTCACCAACCTGGGTATCCCCGCGTCTATCCCCCTCCTGTGAGGCGTATTGAACCCTTGACACTCGGTTTGGCAACACAGTAGTTTATCTTATTCCTAAATATTCATTATTCCTGAAATATTCATAACTAAAATGAATATAAATAGGCATTTTAAAACTAGACAGTCCGAAGAACGGTCTTATGCCACTCCTGGATGAGACGAATAGCCCGCTGAGTCGAGAGCAGGCGCAGCAGCTCGACCAATTGGTCCAGCAGCTTTCCCCTGAGCAGCTTACCTGGCTCAGCGGGTTTCTCACGGGGCTTAAGGCCTCCCCCCAAGGCGCTGCGATCGAGCCCCAGGCCGCCCCTCAACCGACCCCTGCAGCTGCAGCTTCTCTCCCGGCCGAGAAGCCAGAGCTTACCATCCTCTACGGTTCCCAAACGGGAAACAGCGAGGAGGTGGCCAAGCAAGCCAAAGAGCGGGCTATCGAATGGGGCTTCGCTGCCTCTGTCAAGGATATGGGGGAATATAAGAAGGCCTCTCTCAAGAATGAGAAGAACCTCATGGTGGTAGTCAGCACCCATGGGGAAGGCGATCCCCCCGACAACGCCGAGGAGATGCACGAGTTTCTCCATAGCAAAAAGGCCCCCAAACTCGGCCACCTCCAATACTCCGTACTCGCCTTGGGAGATACAAGCTACGAGCACTTCTGCCAATCCGGGAAGGACTTCGATCAGCGACTCGAGACCCTTGGGGGGTATCGGCTCGTGCCGCGTGTCGATTGCGACGTGGACTACGAAGAGGAGGCCGAGCGGTGGATCGAGGAGACCTTGTCTGCCTTCGCCGCGGTCACCCAGCCGGCACAGGGTCAAGCCGCTCAACACCCGGTGACGGCCCCGGAGAAGGCCGCCCCCGAAGGGCAAGCAACCGCAAGCTACTCCAAAAAGAACCCCTTCCCGGCCTCCCTGTTGGAGAATATCAACCTCAACGGCCGCGGCTCTGCGAAGGAGACCCGCCACATCGAGCTTTCGCTCGAAGGCTCAGGGCTCGTTTTCGAGCCTGGGGACTCCCTCGGGGTGTTCCCGACCAATAACCCCGGGCATGTCAGTGAGCTCATCGAAGCACTCGGCCTCCATCCGGAGGAACCGGTCCCCACCCCTGAGGGTGAGACGCGCCTCGAACATGCGCTCACACATTCTTACGAGATCACCACCCTAACCCCACCTCTGGTCAAGAACTACGCAAGCTTCTGCAAGGCAGATGAGTTGCAGAAGCTCGTCAAGGAGGAGAACAAGAAGCAGCTTATGCAATACATCGAAGGCCGCCAGCTGATCGATCTGGTGACGGAGTATCCGGTCAATGGGATCAAGGCGGCCGATCTGACCGGAATATTACGGAAGCTTTCCCCCCGCCTCTACTCCATCGCTTCGAGCCATCCATCGAATCCGGATGAGGTCCACCTGACCGTGGCGGCGGTGCGCTACCACTCCCGTGGTCGCGAGCGCGAGGG
>CAYUWI010000090.1:0-6061 GCA_964448275.1 uncultured Gammaproteobacteria bacterium
CCATCCAAATGCAGCTCATGCACGTGACCGACCTGCAGGTCCGGCGTTTCGAGCGTCACCGTCTTCCCGTCCTCGGAGACGCTTAGATCCCGAATTTCCGGCTGTGTGTGATCGACCTCAGGACTTCCATAGTCACTGCGATAGATATAGGTGTAGGTTTCGAATTCGTAAGAGTCGCGACTCGTAGCGGTGCTGGGATCCACCGGCTCGGTGAACGTCAGCTCAAAGCCGTTTTTCAAGACGTGCATCTCCCGGACTTCAAATGGGACCTTGCCGGTCCAGACCAGTTTCTCAAGCGCATACGGCTCGCCGCCGCGCGCTCCCCATCCACGATCGGTGCCTCCGACAAACAGTGTACCATCATCCGTCATCAGCTCGGGCACATTGCCCGAGCCAAACCCTTGCCGAAATGGAAAGCACGCCCCTTGATAGTGCCCATTAACCTTCTCCAAATAAACCCGCATGACGGTGCTATGGGTTTGATCCGAGACGAATAGCTGCTCTTCAAACGGCCCGAACTTGCCGCCTGTGGTATCACAAGCAATCCCCGATGCCGACTGCCCCATTTTATTATACGGGAAAAAGATGGCCGGTCGCTGCAATTGAGGAATCCGCTCTGCCTCGATGTGGATGCGGCTCCCGCTTTTCGGATCCTTAGGCCGAGGCCCCAAGGCATCGGTCAACTTATACCATTTGTTCCCGATCGGATGGCCCATGAATTTACCGGGAACCAAATGATTGAGGACACTCGTGCCGTTCCAAGGGCCTTGGTTATCCGTATAAAACATCTCCCCTTCGGCGTTCATGCCGAGGCCGCCGGGAGAACGCAATCCGCTACACGTGGGAATCATTTCCCCGTCCGGCGAGATCCGTAGCGCCCATCCCCGGTAGGGTACCTCACTCGTAAACGAGCCGGTTAATGTCAATGCCACCCAGGTATATCCATCCGGATCGAATTTCGAGCCAAATGCGTATTCGTGATAATCGCCGCTGACCCCCCAATCGTCGCTGACGGTTTCAACAAGATCGGCTCTTCCGTCGCCATCCAAATCCTTCAATCGAGACACTTCGGGTCGTTGCGTCGCGTAGAGCCAGCCGTCGTGGTAGGCCAAACCGAGCACCTCGTGTAGCCCCGTGGCAAACTGCTTGAATTCAGCCCGGTAAGGAGGATTTTCAAAGGCATGCTCGACCATGTAGATGTCGCCGCGCCGGGTCGAGACGGCCAACCGTCCGTCCGGCATGGCTTCAAGCGCCCCGACCTCCAGTGTGATCTCTTCCGGAATCGGCAGCTCAAGCAATCGATAATACTTGGCCTCCTCCGATGGCGGAAAATCGGAGTCGAGACGATACTCGAGCAGGGCTTGAATGGCCGGGCTCGGATCCTCGTAATGCTTCAGCGTCGCCTCTTTTGTCGCCTCTCGGCTGTCCCGTTTGGCGTAGTCCAGTTTTGGCTTTTCCTCGGCAGCGCCTGCGCACACAACGCCCGATGCCAACAGCAATAATGAAAGCGTCCTTCTCATCTCTTCAATCCGGTTCTTAATCCGTTGTCTCTCGATTGTTTATTTCCCTGGCCATGGTCTGTGTCAGCGAACGCGCCGAATCCAATCGCAGCCTGTCTGAGCTTCGATGCCAACAGGCTCACCAAGTCAAGGTCTCCACAATCCGAGCTTGACCATTCTCGTTAAAGCGGACCGGTAAGATCAGCTCCATTTGCCCTTCCGATTTGCGAACCACCGGCTTCGCCATCTCCGAAAGCTGAAATTGAAGTGTCAGTCGGTCATTTACCAGGAACGAGCCGTCCGGTTGCGCCTTGATCTCACTTCCCACAGCGGCTCGATACCAGAGTCCGCTTACAGGCTTTCGAGCACGGAGTGTCAATGTTCGGACCAAGCCGGTGTCCGGCTCGGTTTCCAAAGGCACGGGATAATCCTCGATATCGATCGACTTGAACCGGTACATGAACGTCGGGCGCCGCTCTTCATCCAGCCGGTATCCCTGCATCTCATAGTTATCCTGGTGAAACCCTCCGGCGCCACCGATCTGAGAGGGCCATGCCTGACTGGAATTCTTGAGCACCGCAAACGGAGGACTCGCCGGTAACCGGAGCACCTCATCACCCAACGGCGGCTCGAATCCTTGTCCTCGCCCGGTCCAATGGCGGGAGGCATCAATAAACGCACCATGCCAAATCATCGCCAGCCGCATGCCGTTTGCGTCAAAGGCAAGATTCACATCTTCGGGATAGCCCACACCGATAGCTCTCGAGCCACCACCCTCAATGAAGTTTCGGTAAATAATAGCCCCTTGCTTCGGAATCAGCTCTTGCCCTACCTGAATCAGGCCGCGCGGAAGCTTCGCTTCCTCCCCTTGCGCCAGATAAGCCCAAATCGCATCGATCTGGCGGTCCGTGTCGCCTCCCAAGATCTCCTGCTCGACACTGACCCCGTCCGGCCAGAACGAAGGCATCCGCGTGCCCGGCCGCAACGCCTTCGGATCAAGCAGGTAACGGCGAAACCACTCCTTCTTTAGACGTTGAGTCATCTTGGCCAAGTCCATCGCCGGGATACCGAGCGAATCCTGCCCCGCAAATCGGTGACAGGCAATGCAAGACATTCCTTCACTCCCGACCAGGCGCCGACCATACTTGATCGCCTTAAAGCTGGGCGGTTTCGGCTGACCGGCATCCGGATCGTCAACCTTCTGAAAGAGCTTGACCAGATGGCCCACATTGCCAAGACCGAATTGCGGCATCCGAGTGGCCATGTACGGCCGAACCTTGGTCCCTTCAGCCAAGACCCGTCGCATCCACTCGGGCTTGAGCTTCGCCCCAACCCCGGTCAAGCGGGGCGGAATGCGCCCCTCTTCGCCAAGGTCCGCACTCTGTTCCCCTCGGAGCTGGAAATAAGGCCGCCGCTCGTCATTGACGCCACCGATCCCCCCACGCTGATGGCAGGCATAACAATTCATCACTGTCATGCTTTTTCGGATCCGATCCTTGGGCTCCAATGGCTGTCCCAATTCGTCGACCTCGGCCACTGCCTCTTGAAGGGCTGTTCGTTGCGAATCGCTAAGCCGGTAATCGGGGACCTCCGAGGCCATCTCCTCGCTGAGACAGCCCTCAGCCACATCCACCTCCTTTAAAGGCGGCGCCGGCTGCGGCGTCTTCACGTTCTCAATCCCACCGATCTCGTGACACGCAGCACAGCGCATTGAGACAAAAAGCGCCTTGCCTCGTTTAACCTTTCCCGGATCAACTTCAAACGGCTCGCTATCCAAGGGTTTCATCGGCCTGCCGATAGTACTGAGCACGCTCCCGGGAATCGCCTGTTTGTCAATTCCGGGTCCTTTATAGGAAACCGTCAAGCCATGGCCGCCACCGGCATTGAAATAGGTCACCTTGATCGGATGATCCCCGGCCTCAAGCTCGATCGTGCCCTGTTTCTCAGTCATCCCATGATGACCGTCGTTCCGCACGACCAGCTCGCCCCCGATATAGACACGAGAGCCGTCGTCCGAGTCACTATAAAAGGTATACTTGCCCGCCTTTTCGATCCTGATGAACCCGGTGAACTTGACTCCCGAGTGGTCAGCGCGTTCTCGCACGGAAATATCGAATCCCTCGGCAATCCCTCTCTTTTTCGGCTTCAGCTTGTCAAAGTGAGGCACGTCCCCGCCAAACTCATCTTCATAATAATGGTATCGCACCCCCCGGATTTTTTGCTTCTCACTCTCCTCAACTTCCTCGATCTGATCGCGCAAAAGATACATGGCAATCGACGTTGCTTCCTCGCTCGATAAACCGAGCGCAGGCATCCGACCCGAAGGCCTGGCGTCCATCGGATTCTTGAGGAATTCAGACAAGGCGCGAACGGTGGTCTTTTTACCCCATTGATCCCCGAGCGGAACGGATTCCGCTGCCGGCGATTCCCAACGACCCGCCTCCCCGGAAGCCTCTGTGATCCGTTTCATGGCCGGCGTCCTTACCTCTGATGGAGCCGCCCGCGGACCATGACACGCAACACACCCGACTTGATGATACAATCGCTCACCGTTTTTGATTCGAAAGCGGTCACCGTGGACCGGCTTCCCCTCCGATTTTGAGCTCTGCCGCGAAACAAGGAAATGCGTCAGCGCTTCAATCTTCGCGGCTTGCTCCTTTCGGGGTAGGCCGTGGAGCATATCCGGCATCGTTGTGCCGGATTTGACACCGTGAGGCGATTTAAGGAAGTCTCTCAGGTATTGAGGGGTCAATTTGAGCCCGCTTTTGCCCAAGACAGGTGACTTCTTGGAGCTGAGCCGCTTCTTTACCACCTTGCCGGCACCGTGGCATGCCACGCAATTCAGCTCGCCTAGCAAGACTTCCCCGCCCGAGAGCTCGCCTTCTTGATCGCTCCATTCATTGAGGTGCAAGACGCCCGAATAGTCGATGGATTGATCTCCTTCCGCTCCGTGCCCCCACGCCGGCCCGACAACCAATGTCACTAACGCAATCAACGCGCCTACCGCCCGATTTATCCGCAAATCCTTCATATTACGCCCTTTAAAAAAACGATGCTTATGGGCCGGCCCTCCCCGCGTCAAGGACGGAGTTATTCTCTATTCCCCGAGCCATCGGCCCTTAACGGATTTAAGGGTCTGTGTCATGGCAGAATAAGCATTGTCCAGCTCTTTTCGCGCTTGGTTCCACGTCGCCACACTTGCTTCTTGGGCCTCCTGAAACTCCGCCTTTAAATGCCGCTGCTCACGCTGGAGCGCCTTCCACGTCTGTTTGGCCTCGGATTGGGCATTCTCGGGCAACTCGTTGATTCCCTTCCGGAACCGGTTGATCTGAGTGTCGGCCGCTTCGATCTCCCTTTCATAAGCGGCCATGATTTGATTCCGCTGGTCGCTCCCCCACTCTTGGAAAGCAACAATCGGCTCCTCGGTCACCTCATCCTGACGACTTGCCACAACACCCTCTTGATCGGTAATGCACCCGTTCAATACGAGCGTCCCCGCAACGAAAGCTAACGTCGCGCCCGGACGCCACCGATGTGACACCGCGTGTTGATTTGAATTCCGATCCATATTCAGTGAGACGGCTTTGCGGTTTCCGTATCCACGCTTTGCTCAACGGCGCCGGGCACCCCTTTTAAACCGGCCCGGCCTTACCCCTGTGAGAGACGCTGCGAGAGCTTCTTCAAATAATCAAAACTGTAAATTCCGGTCCGATGGCCGTCACTAAACGTGAATTGCAGCGCGTAGTTCCCGACTTGCGTCCAGTTAAGGACGCGAACATTCGGAAATTCCTTCTGACCGCTCCCGCCATGGATATGGCCGAGAATATCCTTTTCCCCTTGGTTTTCGGCACTCGGAGATGCCGCTCTCAAAAACTCCATCGGGAAATAGTCCTCACTCTGATCCGGCCAACGAATGGCCACTTCATTACCGATTAACTCAATATGTTCCGGTGGCTCCGCCATTTTGATCCTCTCTGCATATTACACATGCGTACCCTCTTCCAGTCAAGCACGCCCCCTTTGTTCATCACTCGGCTTCATTTCACAAAGCGGTGACAGGCCCATTCCGTTTCACTTTCTTGAACCCGGAGTGACGCCTCGCCAGCCACTCATAAGCCAACAGTGATAAAACGATCCCGTGTTCAAACCACACTACGATGTAGTCGAAAAACTGAGTCCCGGTGTATCCGGTCATCAGGATGGCTGTCTCGCCATAGTGATACATCAGCCAGAAGCGCAAGTAATAGATCAGCGCAAAGCCGGAAGTCAGAAACCAGCTTCGCTGAGCCAACCCGATAAACGGCATTGCCCAAATCCAATACCACGGATTCTGTGTCGGACTAAGGTACCAAAGCCACGCCAACGACAAGAAGACCCCATTAATCAAAAAACGGCTCTCGGATTCCGGCCACCGCCTTGCTGCGATAGCCAGCCAGATCACGGCCATCGCAGCCCCCGCGACACCCTGAGTCAGCAGGAAGGCACTCCTGAAGGGGTCGACCCGCATCCCGAGCTCGCGCAGCCACGCTGCGCCCGACCGACTGAGCGTGTTTGCCAATTTG
>CAYUWI010000091.1:0-6031 GCA_964448275.1 uncultured Gammaproteobacteria bacterium
CGGCTGGCGGTGACCGAGCCTGCCTGGGCCTCGATCATGGCAGAGCGGACCCGACAAGGGGCGCCTGGGGCCGCTGACGGGGGAACAGGCCGTCCCGGCCGGGTGATGCTCGACGGTGAGGCCTTGCCCTCTAAATCGACCTTTGCCTTGGAGGTGGGGCAGGAGCTCATCCTCGAGTTACCTGGGGGCGGAGGCTATGGTCGACCCGAATCAGTGGATCCCCTGGATTAGGGCCAGAAGACCAGGAGGGAGCTACCAGCGAGGAGGGAGAGGCCGAAGAGCACAAGGACCCAGCGCAATAGTAGGATGTGACCGAGTGAGGCCACAATGGCCCCCTTGAAGACAAGATTCGCCATGGCCCCGATGAGGATCAACCGCCAGCCGATCTCGGCCTCAAGCCGGGCCGAGTTGACCAATTGGGCAGTCGAGAGGGTGATCGCATCCATATCGGTCAACCCCGACAGGGCAGCTACGACGTAGAGTGCCCCCTCGCCGAAGTGCTCTTTCGCTGCAGCAACCCCTAGGATGACGAGTGCATACAACAGACCAAAGACGATCGCCGCCCGCAGCTCAGAGGGGGGTTCTTGAGGAGGCGACCTGATGGCTCGGCGGGATGCTATCCGAAAGGTAGCGGCACTGATTAACCCCATCAACCCCATCATCGTCAGTAGGGGGGGGGCGACAGTCGGGAGAATCGCTGGGGCGATGAGGGTAATCTCGAACAGGACCCGTCCGAAGACGATTGTCGAGGCGCTAATCAAGACGAATGCGAACAGAGAGGTGTTCTCAGGGGTTTGGCGTGCGTGCCGACTGTAGCTGACCGTGGTCGCTGTGCTCGAGATCAAGCCCCCGAGGATCCCAGCGAGCAAAGTCCCAACCCGCTCCCCGAGAAGCTTATACGCCACGTAGGCCCCCATACTGATGCCCACGATCAGAACGACCATGAGCCAGATCCTGAAGGGGTTCAGCACTTGGTAGGGGCCATAGGTGTGATCCGGCAGCACCGGGAGGATGACGAGCCCGATGAGGACCAGACGGGTGATCGCCCTCAGGTCATCTGCCCCGACCTTCCCAACAAATTCATGCAGAGGCTGCTTCCAGTGGAGGAGGAGTGCAACCGCACCCCCGACTGCGATCGCAAGGGTCGTATAGCCAGCGATCAGGAGAGCCCCCACCGCAAACATGACCAGAGCGGCGACCTCCGTGGTAACCCCGGGATGGACCCGCTCGTAATGAAGCCTGACCAGGGCCCCAAGGAGGGGAAGCCCGGACAGAGAGACCAAGGCAGCGGCGACAACCTGTCCCCCTAACGACTGAGCGAGCAAGGCGCTGAGGGCCCCGAATAGGGTGATGAGCGGGAAAGTGCGGATACCCGCAACCTCCTTCTCGGCCCATTCCCGTTGCAGGCCGACCAGGAGCCCGAGTCCGATGGCGATCCCGAGTTGGACAAAGGGGGTCAGTTCCATGGCTGTGCTGCGCTTCCCCTAGCCATCGAATGGGCCCTCCAATCGGGTCGAGGTGTCCGAATTCTGCAATTTGCCCCGACGGCAAAGAACATGGTAAAAGGTCTTCATTACGCTCGAATTTGCTGGCAAGGGACAGGAGGGAGCGATGCCTGTCTACATCACCCTAATCAAGTGGACTGACAAGGGCCGGGAAGAGGTCAGCACGCTGCCGGATCGCGCTGCTGGCGCCGTCAAGCGAGTCGAGGCCGCCGGTGGCAAGGTCATCGCCAACTACACGACCATGGGCCGTTTCGACCAGATCGCCATTATTGAAGCCCCCGATGACGAGACGGTCGCCAAATTGGGTATGACGCTCGCCGGCCGCGGCAACGCCATCACCGAGACCCTGCGTGGGTTCTCGATGGATGAGGTACGCCGTATGCTTTCATCTTAGGGTGCCAGGGTACGTGAGCTCTGCTCGGGGTGCCAATGGCGTACTCAATTACCCGCTGTGATGCGGTAGATTGTACCGCCTTGCGCCACTACATAGACGTGACCCTCTGCATCCTTGCCGAAGGAAGTAATTGCGAGATCGGTGTCGAGGAAGAGGCGACGCTTCCACTCCCCTGAACTGCTTCGCTCGAGCCCCCAGATCTTCCCTGAGCAGAAGTCTCCGAAGAGGTAGCTCCCTTGCAGGGTCGGGACCTTTGGATCTCGGACCATGGGCCCTCCGATCACGGAACAACCCACCGGATGTGGGTATTCGGTTACCGGAAAGATCACCTCGGAGCCGGGCTCCTGGTCCTCGTAAAGGCGATGGGTTCCCTCCCAGACCCGCCAACCGTAGTTGGCACCCCCAGGACTCCCAGCGGGTTCGCGATTGACCTCCTCCCGGCTATCTTGACCGACATCTCCAATCCAGAGGTCTCCCGTGGCGGAGTCGAAATGGAAGCGCCATGGGTTGTGCAGGCCGTAGGCCCATACCTCATCCCGCCCCTGTTGCCCGTCAAAGGGGTTATCTGCAGGGGTGGTGTAACCGGTCTCCGGTGAGACATCGAGGCGTAGGATCGTCCCGAGGAGGGTCATGGGGTCCTGCCCATTGTTGTGGGGGTCATGGCCGGAGCCTCCATCGCCGAGACCGTAGTAGAGATAGCCCTGGGGGCCAAAGAGGATGTGGCCTCCATTATGGTTCGGATACGGCTGGTCCACAGTGAGGAGCGTCTCCGCACTCGTCGGGTCGAGGCGGTCGGGATGGGTCGTGGAGATCCGATAGCGCACTAGGTGGGAGGTGCCCCTGCGGTCTGTAAAGCTCACATAGATCCGCCCTGAGGCCTCGAAGTCGGGGGGGAAGGCGAGGCCCAACAGGCCCTGCTCAGAACCGGAGGAGACTCGGCCACGGAGATCGAGCAGGGGATGGGACTTGAGGTGACCCCCCTTATAGATGAAGATGCGCCCGGTCTGCTCAACGATGAATAGCCGATCGGAACCATCCCCCGCGCTCGTCACGTAGAGGGGTTTCTCGAGGCCGGTGATAATCGGCTCGAGGCGGAAGTCCTCGCCTACCAGCTCATCCTGGCTCGGAGCGGAACATCCTAGAGAAATGGTGGCCCAGATGAGTGGGAGGCTGACAAGAAGGATCAAGAGGCGTGTTGGGCACACAGTTCAGGGACCTCGGTACTTGGGGGATATCTTAGGGTGACAGGGATCCTACAGGCATGTCGATCGAGGGTGAAGAAGTGCAACCGTGAGGTATCCATCCCTACCCAGGCTATTTGGGAGGGGGAATTGGAACCCACATCGGCTGGGAGCCGGGCGACCAAAGGGGGACTCTTCTGCCCCCCTGGAGGACCCGAGGTGTCGGTGGTTTCGGGCACCACGGTCGGAACCACGGGCTGGAAGTAGGTGAGCACCTCATGCCCCAGGAACTCTTGCGCTTATACCGGGAGCTCGAGGCGGCAAGCGGCAGGGGCTCCCTCCGCTGGAATGAAGGCCTCAGGTCGCAGTCCGGCAAGGAGCTCCTTGCCGTTATAGGCCGCCAGCTCGGGGCTCGCCTCGACTCGATCCCCATCGAGGGGGAGACGGCGGTTACCGAAATCGATCGACCACTCTTGCGCTGTCTGTCGGCGAAGGACGGTCCGGAAGATGTTCATCCCGGGACTCCCCAGGAAACCCGCGACAAAGACGGTAGCCGGTTGGGTGTAGAGGTGCTCTGGGGTATCCACCTGGTGTAAGACCCCATCCCGCAGGACCGCGACCCGGTCGCCGAGGGTCATGGCCTCGATCTGATCATGGGTGACGTAGATCGTGGTGATCCCGAGGCGTCGTTGGAGCTTGGCGATCTCGCTGCGGATGTTGGTGCGGAGCTTGGCATCGAGGTTGGAGAGGGGTTCATCCATGAGAAAGGCCACCGGATTGCGCACAATGGCGCGTCCCATCGCCACCCGTTGGAGTTGGCCGCCGGAGAGCTGGCGAGGGTATCGGTCGAGGAGCTCGGTTAGCCCAAGCAACTCAGCGGTCTCTGCTACCCGTTTCCGGATCATGGCCTTCGACCATCTGCCCATGCGCAGGGGGAAGGCGAGGTTGCAGCGTACCCTCATATGCGGATAGAGCGCATAGTGCTGAAAGACCATGGCGGTATTGCGGGCCTGCGGACTCACCTCATTGACTGGGACCCCATCGAAGCGGATCGTGCCGTTGGTGACCGCATCCAAACCCGCGATCAGCCGCAAGGCGGTGGACTTGCCGCATCCGGACGGTCCCACAACCACCATGAGCTCACCGTTGGCCACTGTGAGTGAGAGCCTCCGCAGCGCTGGAGCCCCGCTGCCTAAGGCCTTGGTCACTTCTTCGAGCTGGATCATCGTCATGGCCCCCTCCCTATCTCTTGAGCCCACTTACCGCAACCCCGCGGACGAACCCCCGTTGAAAGAGCAGGAAGATCACTAGGATCGGGGCCACCATCATAACGCCAAAGGCGAGGATATCCCCCCACTGCAAAGGAGGAAGGGTGCGGAAGGCTGCAATCGCCACGGGGAGGGGGCGTACCGCCTGACCACTCGTCACCATTAGGGGCCAGAGGTATTGGCCCCACTGGAATAGGAAGGTCAGGATGGCCACGGTGGCAAAGGCCGGCTTGCTATTCGGGACGATGATCTGGAAAAAGGTGCGCAGTGTCGAGGCACCATCGATCCGTGCTGCCTCCTCCAACTCACGTGGCAGTCCCAAAAAGAAGACGTAGAAGAGGTAGATGAAAAACGCATTCGCAATAAACGGCACGATTTGCACGACATAGGTATCCCGCCAGCCGAGCAGGGTCACCTGATAGAACAGGGGGACAGCGATGGCCTCCAGCGGAAGGATGAGCAGGGCCAGGACCCCCCCGAGGACCGCCTCACGCCCGCGCCAGCGCAGGCGGGCGAGGGCGTAGCCAGCGAGGGAATTGACCACGAGTCCGCCCCCCATGATCGTGCCGGTGATGAGCAGGGAATTGGCCATAAAACGCCCAAAGGCCACCCGCTCGAAGACATCATAGTAGTTGTGCAGACCTGCCTGGGTGGTGGGGAGGAAGGCCTGTAGACCAGTATCGGTTAGGACCTGGGTATCGGGTTTGAGGCTACCTACCACCATGAAGACAATCGGAGCGAGATGGAGGGCAGCCAAACCGACCAAGAGGGTATAAAGGGCGAGGCCGCGACAGACCTGCCTTAACGATCTCCCCAGGACCTCCTCTCTCCTTCCGTCGATCGAGAGCCTAGTCAACCTCCCGTTCCTCACGGATCAGGTAGCGCTGGAGCAGGGTAATCAACAGCACCCCCAGAAAGAAGATCACGGTCATGGCAGCGCCTTGGGCAACCTGCTGACGGTCGAAGACCGCGTGGACCATCTCATACATCACAGTAGTGGTCGCATCCAAGGGCCCCCCCTGGGTCATGATCTGGACCTGATCGAAGACCCGAAAGGCCAAGATGGTGGTCACCAGCCCAACAAAGATCAATGGGTTGCGGAGTTGCGGAAGGGTGACATAGAGGAATCGCTGAAACGGGCCGGCACCGTCCAACGTAGCGGCGTCATAGAGGTCCTGGGGTACCGCTTGCAGGGCAGCGAGGAGAATCACCATCTGGAAGCCCACGCCCTGCCAGATGGAGAGTAGCATCAGTGCAGGCAAGGCCACGTTGGGTTGTGTAGGAAATCCACTGGCTCCCAGGCCCCAAGAGAGAGTGTCTTCAGAAAGGCGTTCATCATCCCCGTCGGGCCAGGGGCGTAGATCAATGTCCAGACCACCGCTACAAGCGACATAGGAAAGACCACTGGGGTGAAGAACAGGGTGCGAAAGACCACTAGCCCGTAGAGGCGCTGGTTGAGCAGGAGCGCGAGCAGCAGGGCAAGGGTGGTCTGCACCGGAACCACGACCGCAGCGAAGGCGGCATTATTTAGCAGGGCTCGCTGGAAGCTGGGATCACTCAACAGGCGGGAGTACTGCTCGAGCCCGACCCATTCCACCGGCAGGGGCGAGCCGAGGCGTAGATCGGTCAGGGAGAGGACAACCGCGAGGAGGAAAGGGAGGGCAACGAACGACCCGAGCCCGA
>CAYUWI010000092.1:0-6010 GCA_964448275.1 uncultured Gammaproteobacteria bacterium
GCCTCGATGCCAACAGTGCCCTGGCCGCTCCCACTGCCGGGCCTTTACCGTTGGAACCCCAACTGAGCTCCCCGTCTCAAGTCCCCGCCACCGGCTCCCCGAGCGGGCGAGCTGGCTAGCCTTGGTAGTATCCGAGGAAGGCCTCCTCCTGCAGCGTCGCCCCCCAACCGGAATCTGGGGAGGCCTTTGGTGCCCTCCGATGGTTGAGTGTCAATCCGATGAGGCTCCAGAGGCAGCCTCCAAGGCATTCGCTGCCAAGTACGGTGGAGAGTTCCAACTCCTGGAGAGCCTATCCCCGTTTCGTCATACATTCAGCCACTTTCACCTTGACCTGCACCCCCTCTATTTTGCTTGGATGCCGCCTGTCCAAGTGAGCGAACGGGGACTTCAATGGGTCAGCACACCTATCTTGGGCGATATTGGTCTGCCCTCGCCGATTCGGCGCCTTTTGCAGACCCACCGTCTTGACTTTTAGCCTTTAAAGCGATTGAATTGTAAGCGCTTTGCCCGGGTAGCTCAGTCGGTAGAGCAGTGGCCTGAAAAGCCTCGTGTCGGTGGTTCGATTCCACTCCCGGGCACCAACATCCCCGAGCGTCTCACACCCCTTGTTGGGTCCCTGGACTATCCCACCGACCCCTCGCAGGATAAATTACCCTATGGATTTTACCCAGGCCCGCAAGAATATGATCGATTCCCAAGTCCGAGTCTGGGAGGTGCTAGACGACCGGGTACTGCAGGCCCTCGATCTTGTCCCACGGTATCTGTTTGTCCCCAAAGGGTATGAGGCTTGGGCCTACATCGACTACCAAATCCCGATCGGTTACGGGGAGTATATGCTCTCCCCCATGGTCGAGGCCCGGCTACTCCAGGAGCTGCATCTCGAACCAACAGATCGGGTTCTCGAAGTGGGGACAGGAAGCGGCTATATGACCGCCTTACTCGCCCAGCTAGCCGGGACTATCTACAGTGTCGATATCATCCCCGAGTTCATCCAGGAGGCGAGAGGCCGGCTCAAAGAGCAGGGCTACACCAACATTGTGCTCGAATCCGGAGATGGGAGCCGCGGATGGGATCGCTATGCCCCCTATGATGCGATTGTCCTCACCGGCTCAGTCCCCTACGTTCCCAACCCCTTGAAGGAGCAGCTCGAGAGGCGGGGCCGTCTGCTCGCGAGCCTCCAGACCAAGCCTCCGATCCAGGAGGTTATCCGCTTCACCCGGGTCGGCCCGCACGTATTCCAAGAGGAGCCCCGCTTTGAAACCGAGATCCCGCCTCTGCAGGGCCTGACCAAAAAGAAACAGTTCGTCTTCTAACTAGTACAGCCCCCGAGCGATCCCTTCGACTTGGGCGCGCACCACTTGCGGCCCGGTCGCCCAGACCGTTACACGAAATAGACCCTCTTGGTCCGCCAAATTCCCTCCTGAGCGGGCAAAGATTACCCCTGCCCCTGAGCCCCGCAGAGGGCCGGTTACAACTCGCTCGACACAGGCCGTCACAGTGACCTGCCCCACCTCGGATTGCACTGTATACCGGAGATCGGGCTGGGCCTGGGTGCAAGGATTCGGCCCTTGGCCCGTTCCGCCGCTTGCTCGCTCATTCTGGTCACGCAAATAGTCAGCAAAGGCCTGCCGACTATTCCATTGATCTTCTCCGCCCACTGCAACACCGTAACCTCGAGGGACCGCTGGGGAAAACCCGGGTATAGAGAGGGCCTCGATCAACCCACTAGACTGTTCCAATGCACTCTGGGAGAGGCTCCGGGTAATTCGGAATTTGACCTGTTGGGCCGCTGAACGGCTCCCTTCGCTAACGAGGAGAAAGACCCCAGTACTCAACAGGGCAATGGAGGCAAGGACCACCAGCACAGCCATCAGGGCAACCCCCCGTTCGGTCCTCCCTATGGGAAGTTGACTAGCCGCGCCGTCCATTCCAGGGCCTGCCAACGGTAGTTCTGCTGTTCCGCGCTTAGGTCCACCCCCGTATCCAGCTCTAGATCAGGATCCTGATAATTGAGCGGTCCGGCGGTCACCGTCCGATTCCGATGCCCTTGCCCTGCCTGGAAGATCATCCCGATCTTCAACAGATCGGGGAACGAGTCTGCTGTCCCTGCGGGGGGTGTATCCGGATCGGTGGTAAAGTCGACATCGCCAGCATTCATTTGGAAACCGTAACGGATTTGCAGATCCAAGACGCAGTTCACTATTCCCCCAAATCCCCCCTTGTCTCGGCTGGGATAGTCTTCATACTGGAGGTTCGGTGTACCTGGAGCACACTCCGAATCTGTACTCGTGGAGAGCCCATAGGCCCGGGCAAAAAAGTAGTCGGGTGGGTTATCTGGGTCATAGGGGCAAGCATCCTGATTACCAGCGAAAAAGAGGTTCCGTGCAGCAACCCCAAGCGAGCCCAGCTCGCCCACAGCGAGCCACTCCCGCTCGGGGGTCATCGCAACACCGCAGGTACCACCGGCAATCCCAGGTACACTACCCCCCGCTTGGATCACCCCATGCTGGCCCGCAGCAGTGCGGCCATGCACTGCAGTGGACTCGATCGTCACAGAAGTCCCTGAGCCGCTGACCGCCTGGTTCAACTCGCCCCTATCGAGCCCGAAACCGGCGCTCGCCAGGTCTCGCTTGATAAGCTGGAGCCCCAGTCGCGCATCGAACCCTTGCTTGCTCAAGGCAGCCTGCTCTCCGCTCGCCCCCAGGAAATGGAGAAATAGGCCATAGACCCCCCCCATAAAGATCCCGACGACTACCATGGCAATAAGCAGCTCGACCAGGGAGAAGCCGAGCGGTGATTGGTGCCCAACCCCAAGGAGAGAGGGTCCGACAGGGTTACGGGGCATTGCGCTGGACAAACTGCTCCTCTTTGTAAGTCCGTCCCGCCGGCCCTTGCCAGGTCATCCGCAGCTTCATGACTCGGCTCGGGTTATCGAGGCGATCGGTGACCTCCAGCACAGCATAGTCTACCGCAATGTTTTGCAGACCGAGGTCAGGACGGCTATAGCCCTTATAGGTCTCCCAGTCGGAGGCACTGAGGCACTCAGCACTCAGGCCTTCCTCAACAGCTCGGGAGAAAGTCTGATACTGGGTACAGGCGTTATAGGTCGAACCGAAGGTAGCGGTCTTGGCCGGATCCCACGCCCCACTGTCCCAAGGGTTCTCTGAGAGGGTATCCGCGGCCTGGGAGAGGATCCTCTGGATCGCATCCCGTTGCATACTCACGGTATTGGCCTGGACCCAGGAGAACAACGCCGGCACCACCATCAGGGCACCGATCGAGAAGATCGTTAGCGCGACCAAGGCTTCGATCAGGGTAAAGCCGCGCTGGACAGGCTGAGGGGATCCAGAACCTTGGAGCCGCGTCAACACGAACTCTCCTCAGAGATACGCCCGCTGTTCGAGACCACGATCTTGTGGCTCTTGCCCCCGGCCTCGAGACAGACCGATCCCTGGCCGCTACTACCACTCGTAAAGACGGCCCCACCCTTGTTGAACACGATTAGATCGGCGGTGGTCGAGGTGGCAATCGTAGTGGGACCGCTGAGATCCCGGCTGCCGAATTCCGTGACCTCATCCGCATCGAGGTCCCGATCACCGTCCTCATCGCAGAAATAGACCAACTTCAATGGGGGGTCCGTCCCCGGGCTAAATCGCGCCCCATAATAGAGGCTGGTACAAGTGGTACCGCTATTGGCCGGTGCCCCCACTTCCCCCCAGGGGAGGCCCTCCTGGATCGATCGAGAGCGCATACTGGTCAGCACCGCTTTTACCATCATGACATCGCGCGCCAAGGCATCTCGCTCCTGCCAATTCCGGTAATTCGGCCAGGCCACAGTGGCCAGGAGCGTGAAGATCGCCAAGGCCACCATAAGCTCGATCGCAGTAATCCCAGACTCCTCCACGGCCTAGGGCTCCCTCTGGAAGAGCAAGCCTGTAGATTGGTTGCTCTGTTGTTGGGTCTGGGTCAAAAGACCAGAACTCGTCTGGGTGAGCTGGGTGATCTCCTCCAGCCGGGATCCGGATACTGCGGTAAACCCCTGCCCCAAGGGTGGCACCCCGGATCCCAACTCGATACTGCTGGCGATCTCTCCCCGATCCTCCCCCTCGGCAATGTCAAAGCCAGCGGCGTTGAGGAAGGAAGGCTTTGAAGGGGCTGTACCGGTTCGAAAGTCGAGGGTATGGAAGATGGTCTCGCCCCCGAAGGAGCAGAGTCCGGCCACAGGAGTAAAGCCAAGCACATTCACCAAATCAGCGGATACAAAGGGTTGACTAAAGACCCGTTCCCCGGAGGGGAGCGCCTGGTACCAGCCACCTTCTGTCTTGATGCTCTCCCGTAGTTTCCGCGGGCTGGTGCAGTCTGCCTTACCCCCGCAACTCCCTCCCGAGTAGCTGACCGCCTCGACTTTGGTGACAACCACCTCGCTGCCCGTTGGGCAACTCGGCGTACCAAGGAAGGCAGTCCCGCAACGGCATTGGCGAGCAGTCGGGCGTGCGGTCACCTCGATATTATCGGTACGAACCAGCTGGCCTGTCACCGATACAGGGGTCGGTGTGGCCTCATAGGCATCATCATTGAAGCCATCACCCCAGGCGGACTCGACATAGCCGAACAGGTACTGGGTGGCGGTCGTGGTCTTATCTGCATCCCCAAGAAACCTCCCGGTAGCCCCGTAGAGCCAGAGATCATCTTGGGCATCGAGGGCAGCCCCAGGGGCAGCAAAGAAGGGTCGACCCGTCGTCGCTCCAATCTTGGCAGCGACAGTAATCGTCCAATCTGCTGGGTCCAATGAACTGTTTCCGAACTGGAGGCGATAGAGCTGGCCTTCCTGCGCCCCCGCCCCACCGTAGGTCCCGAAGAGGACCGAATCGGTGATATCATCGCGATCCGGATCCAGAGGCACCGGCTCTCCGACTGCTACGTCCGTGGCCTCCGGTACAGAAAGCTGCCTAACCAGTGAGCCCCCCTTGAGGCTGTATACCTTCAGGCTTGGGGAGCTGCTAAATCCGCTCCCTTCAGGCCCCGTGGGCCCACTCCCAGCCACCAGGTACCAAGCCCCATTGCTCCCATTGGCGCTTGCGCTCACTCGCCGCACGGTAGCAGGAACGGTCAGGGCCAAGGTGTGGTCAGAGAAGTTCTGCTCCCACAAAAGGGTAGGATTGTCGGGGTCGGTGACATCAAGGACAAAGATAGAAGAGCTCAAGGTCTCGGAACTACCGTCACCATCCTTATCGCAAGTGATCGCCTTCCCCCCGAACCCCATGCTCCCGATCAACAAGGTGCGCCAATCGCCTGCCTCCTGAGGCTGACCGGAGACATCGCCATCGGAAGGGCTCCCAATTGCGGCATCGATTAGTTGGACCCGATAATCGACCGTTGGGATAAAGCAGCTCGTATCCATCTCCCCATACCAACGTAGATACGGGAGGGCGTTCTCCGGGATGAAGGCCCAAGCCTCCTCTCCGGCCTCTCCAGCGGGAGGGGACTGCAGTTCGGCGGAAACCTCAGGATCTGTCTCATTGGCGACGATATTGCCGGGATAGAAGGCGTGGAGCATCCCATCGTTGGCCCCTGCGAAGGCCATAGACGGACGCCCTGTCACGGCACCAGAGCGCTGGAAGGCAGTATACGCCCCTGTCTCATCAATATAGCGCGACACCCCAATTTGACGAAGGATCTGAGGAG
The DNA here is from genome assembly GCA_964448275.1 of uncultured Gammaproteobacteria bacterium. Taxonomy (GTDB): domain Bacteria; phylum Pseudomonadota; class Gammaproteobacteria; order Thiohalorhabdales; family CAYUWI01; genus CAYUWI01. Next base: position 5,686 of record CAYUWI010000092.1, read on the forward strand.
TCGAGGTCACGATCGGGCCAAGCTTCCAGGTCCCCTCCCAGCGATTGCTGTCACTGCCTTGGGCCTGGCGTAGTCGGAAGCCCGCTGTCTTGTCATTGGGATTGTCGTAGCCCCGGAGGTACTTGATGATCGCCTCGGCTTTGGCCTCTGTGCTATCCCAATAGGGTGCCAGTTCAGCGTCTGCCGTATCGGTCGTCTCGAAGGCCGTCAAGCTGTTGTCACCCGGATTGAACCAGAGGGTACGCGGATTGGGTGCATTGGCATCGCTGTTGGTGGTACCCGGTTCCCGCGTCGCGAGCCTGTCGCCGACCTCCCAAAGCGGGGC
>CAYUWI010000093.1:0-5879 GCA_964448275.1 uncultured Gammaproteobacteria bacterium
CGAAGTGGTGAGGCACCGCCGGGCTGCCTCGCCCGCCCTGGTCCTAGTGGGGGAGGCCGTCGCCGCCAGTACCCGAGCACTCCAAGGAGTATCCCGGGGTTCGTCAGAGACCAAACTTTAGCTGTGGCTAAAGCACCAGGGCCTGTTAACGCTATCTAAGGCCTCGATAATTAGAGCGAAATGGATGAACAAGTAACTACCGCATCCGGCTTGTCGAAGCAAGCGAAAGGCCGGCGGAATCCCCAGCCACAGGTAGACCGATAAAGTAGGCACCTGTGCCCTCCAGTGAGTTCCGCCCCTCCTCGCATACCCGCGCCGGGCCGTGCGCCAAATCGGCCACGGGGCATAGCCAAGACCTCGTCGGACTGCTGCAGGTTCTTTTGGAGAAGATAGGAAAATTGCCGGATATAATTCCCGAGATATTGCCAGGAAGCGGGGGAGCATTTGCCAATTTGGCCAGTTTGTGGCCCGCAACGGGACAGGCCTCGAAGTGGGGATGATGGGTTTTAAACATTATGTCGTACTTTAACGAAGACCGGGGAAACTCCAAATGCAGGACGATTGATCAGAATGGTCAATTCCCCTCTCCGGATTGATGAGCTGGGAACAGTCTGAGGATAGTATGCTGGGGCTGTCCAGGTTGTTGGCGACTTTCCGGAGTGAAATTCAGGGGATATTTACCAGTGTTGCTGACTTTCCAATCCTGTTGTATTAGGCTCTCTGCAAATCAGTTGAGTTTATACCCCGTGCTTGGGCTCCCGAGCCGATCGGTTCAGTGCCTTATCGACACCCTTCAGGGATTCAAGAACTCATACGCCATTACAACCAAAAACCCGATCGCAAGCACTGGAAGAACCGGGAGTTGATGGCCTCGGGAGGATTTCGGGACGACATAGGGTCCCTCATTAGCACTCAACCTTGGGGGGATCATTAAAAGAGACCCGTTGCTTCAGGGCCCGTTCGAGTCGCCTTAGGTACTCTTTGCGGGGGATCTCGATGGCCCCCATTCGTTGGGAGTGAGGGGTCGATTGCTGGATGTCGAATAGGTTATATCCACATATCCGCAACCGCTCGACAAGGAAGACGAGGGCGACCTTGGAGGCATCGTTCATGCGGTGGAACATCGACTCACCGGAGAAGAAACCACCCAACGACACCCCATAGACCCCACCGACCAGACGCTCGTGGTGCCATACCTCAACGCTGTGCGCATATCCAAGCTCATGAAGGCGGTGATAGGCGCTTGCCATCGCGGGGGTAATCCAAGTCTGACCTCGCGGACCGCGCGGCTCGGCACAGCCAGCCACAACCCCCAAGAAGTCCCGATCGTAAGTCACCTGAAACCGGCCACTGCGGATACGACGGCGTAAGCGCCGCGAGACATGGAGTCCTTCCAGTGCAATGATGGCGCGCGGATCAGGCGAGAACCACGCCAGGATCTCGAGCTCACCATCAACAATAGGCCACGGGAAGATCCCCCGGCGGTAGGCTTCGAGTAGCCAATCGGGTGAGAGCTTGCCGCCTAACATCAGCAAACCGTCCTCACCAGCGGTAGAAACAGGCGGAAAGTAGATCGAGCGGACCATTCTCGGCATCAATGCAGTAGATGATTGGCACGCAACCAGAATGTGGCCATTCGTCTAGCTCAATGCTTGGTATGTGGCGGTTGGGGAGGCTGGTTATCAGCAAACAAGCCTTCGATATCAATAGCATCGAAGCGGAAGGATCGACCACAGAATTCGCACTGGACCCGGACCTCACCCTCCTGCTTGAGGAGGGCCTGGACCTCGGCCCGTCCCAATCCATAGAGGGTGGCCTCACTCTTCTCCTGAGAGCAGTGGCATCGGAAGTTGACATACTCTGGTTCGAACACCCGGACAGCTTCATCATGGAAGAGGCGATAGAGTAGCTCCTCCGTCGGGAGATCGAGCAACTCGCCCTCGGTCAGGGTAGAAGCGAGGTGAATGATGCGGTTCCAGGCATCAGTATCAGGGTTATCCTCCTTCATCGGTATACATTGCAGGAGCAAACCGTTCGCATGCCGGTCATCAGCAGCAAGCCATAGATGGGTGGGGAGCTGCTCCGACCGTTCGAAATACTCCTCGATGACCCCTGCAACGGTAGGCCGCTCTATTCCCACAATACCTTGGTAGCGTCGATAGGTATCGGTCGACTCGAGGGTAATCAGCAACTGCCCCTCATGGCCCATCCGATCGATCAGACTCCCTTCTTCTGATATGGCACCCTCCCATTGGGCCAAGCCGCGTACGCTCTTGTCGTGGGTGGCCTGGGCCACAACCAGGGTGATGGGCCCCTTCCCGCGAAGCTCCAGCTTGAGCGAGCCTTCGAACTTGAGCGTACCACTGAGGAGCACGGAGGCAGCCATCAACTGCCCTAACACCTCGCGTACAACAGGGGGATAATCGACCCGTTCGATCCCAGCTTGCCAGGTGGCCTCAAGATCCACATGGTGACCGCGGATGTTGGAGTGCTCGAACAGAAAGCGGGTCAAGGTATCGTGCATGACCTTGCGCCTTAATCAAATGGATTCCACAGGATAGCTTTCCTAGGATAGCAACTTCCAAGGTCCTCGGCATACCGAAGCTGTCGCCTGGGTAGGCCCAACACAGGTCGGGGAATAAATCGAAGCATCATCTCGGTCAAAGCATAATACAAGGAGCCGAAGGGCCAGGTCATTGGCCGAGCTAAAGACGATGACAATCTCCTCTTTGCCTAAGGAGTACAAATGACCAAGATAGGGTATCTGACGTTTATAACCTTGCTCTTGATCGGTTGCGCTAGCCAGAGGACCCCACAGGCGATCCAAACCCCTCTACCTAAGAGCCCCTCTCTCACCCAGGTGCGCATCGGAGAGGTCGAGGAGTTTAGTGGAGCTGAGGTGCGCTGGGGGGGCAAGGTGGTCAAGGTCGAGAATCAGAGCACAGACACCCTGATCGAGGTTGTCGCCTATGAACTCCAGGGCAACGGCCGTCCCATACCGGACGACTCGAGCCCCGGCCGCTTCCTGGCACGCGTCGACGGGTTCCTCGACCCGACGATCTATGAGCCAGGCCGTCTGTGGACAGTTGTAGGCAGGCTGGAGGGCAAGATGTCACGCCCAATCGGTGGGTATGCGTATACCTACCCTATAGTCCAAGTTGGACATCACCACCTGTGGCCTGGCCCTTCCCCAGATCGCCGAAGGGGCTACTATTATCCTCGCCACTATCCTTATTACTATCCGTACTATGGCCCGACCCCGTACTATCGCGGACCTCCCTGGTGGTAATTTGGTAGGCTTAAATCAATGGGTGGCCGGTCATGTGGCAACCGGGTTGAAGACCCCTTAGGGAGCCGTAGGCGCTCCCTTCGAATCCTGCTGCTCGAACTCGAGGCACACAGAGTTGATGCAGTAACGCCGTCCAGTGGGTTCTGGTCCGTCCTCAAAGACATGCCCCAGGTGGGCAAAGCAGCTACTACATAGGGCCTCTATTCGATGGAGACCAAGGCTGTGGTCTGGCCGCTCTATAATGGCCTCCTCTGAAATCGGCGCCCAAAAGCTCGGCCAACCCGTTCCCGAGTCGAATTTGGTCTGTGAGTTGAAAAGCGCGGAACCGCAGCAGATACACCGATAGGTCCCGGGCTCTTTGCAGTCGGTATATTGCCCACTGAAGGGCGGTTCGGTTCCCCCTTGCCGACATACCCGATACTGCTCACGGGTCAACTCTCGGCGCCACTGTGCCTCACTCTTCCGGACCCCCTCTATCATGATGCATCTCCCCTTAGAACGGCCACTAGGGAATGGTCTCAGATGAGCAGTGTAATGTGCCTTCTCTCCCCCTCTCAATATTTGGACAGGGGACATACCCGTCTCATATCGTTGCCGGGAGAACATATTGTGTCAGCCAAAGGAGACATTCTGTGTCGCATCAACGAACCCTCATAACCTGTTCCGGGGAAAGACCTCGAATGCCCCCGACTCGTTTTGTATTGCCAATCACCGACACATTGAACCGAATTGGAAAGAGATCCCTTAACAAGCTAACCCCCCTCGCTCAATCAACCCGCCGACTGGGTGGGAACAACCTTTTCTGGTATAGATCCTGCAGAGTGTAGATAGCCTTCTATCGAAGGCGGAAGGCTTGCCCTGTAAGGGAGCGACAAGCCTCCCTGGCCGTGAGTCGATCCCGAAAAGAGCTCACTACACCGGCCCATCGTTGAACCCATTTTGGTCCGATGTCCTATTTCACCTGCATCACATTGGGTCTGCGGCAATAAGAGGGAGGTGCAACCAAATGAGCGAATTGACCCATAGCGAGTTCTTACAGGTCTTCTATCGCAATATGGGGCCACTCACCCGCTTTCTGACGCGGCGCCTCGACTGTGAGGAAACAGCTGCGGAGCTCGTTCAGGAGATCTACTTTCGGGTCCTCCGCCTGGACCAACCCCAGCGGATTGGGAATCCACGCACCTACCTCTTTCGGATCGCCGCGAACCTTGCGATCGACCATATCCGCGCTTGCAATCGGCGCCCACAAGAGCCTCTGGAGACGGTGGCAGTCCACGACCTCCCCGATGCCGGGTCAAATCCAGAACAATCCGCTGTCGCCCAAGAGGAGCTGAACCGCTTGCAAGGCGCCCTCACCGAATTATCCCCTCTCTGTCGCCAGATATTCACCCTCAATCGTTTCGAAGGACTATCCTACGCCGAGGTCGCGGGCCAGCTCGGACTTAGAAAGAATACGGTACGTAAACACATCGTCCACGCCCTCAACCACTGCCGGCACCGCTTGGATCGGGTACAGCGCCCGGCCCAACAGGCTGCTCAAATTTAGTCGTAATCCGTAAAGGGGTCAGACTACTCCTGTCCAAGGTGATCATTGCTATTACGCAGGGGAGAGTGCAGAGAGTCCTCAAGGGGGTACCCCCAGGATCACGCTCGAGCTCTTGAACAGGGCACAGGCCTTAGAGCCGGGGTGGAGATCCAGGTCTTCTGCACTCTCGTTCGTCACAGTTGCGCTGAGCGTCGTTGCCTGGTCGATCTGGACAACGACATCTGAATTGACCGCTCCACGGCTCACCCGAGCCACCCTCCCGCACAAGCGATTACGGGCACTGAGTTGCCCTACTTCTGGGAGGGAAATAACAACCGAAGATGCCTTGACCAGGGCGTAGGCCTCCGAACCGACCTCCAATCCAAGCGTCTCGAGACTCTCGTGCGTGATGATGGCAAAGATTCGGTTCCCTCCACCGATGTCGAGCCCCACCTCGGCATTGACGCTCCCGGGCTTGATCGCCGTGACGGTACCGTAAAGGTGATTCCGCGCGCTGGTCCTGATCGCCAATCTCCTGAGTAATTGATGGAAGCGCTCGAACTCCTCCATCCCCACATTGAGGCGGTGGAGGAAGGTCTGGTGTTCATGCTCGATCGCCCGATAGATCGCGATGGTCTGCTGGCCTTGCGCTGTCAAGCGGGTGCCGCCTCCCTCCTTTCCCCCAACGAGGCGCTCGACCAATGGGGCATCAGCGAGATTGTTCATTGTCTCGATGTTTTCCCAGGCGGTCTTGTAGCTTATCCCGACCGCCTTGGCCGCCTTGACGATCGAGCCGTACTCGGCGATCGCCTCGAGCAATTCGATTCTGCTCGGGCCGAGGAAGGGACGGTCCCCCTTGTGCATCCAAAGCGAGCCTTCAACACGGGTCGAGCTTGGCCTTGATCCGGTCATTGGTGCGATATCACTCTGGAGTTTCCATCCGCCACTGGGAGAATAGGGCCGGTCCCCGAATCCGGCAACCCAACTCCTCAAGCCAGCCGGCAACGGCCCGGTTGGAGTTATGAAAAGCGGTATAGGGCTGAGGATGATGGACAAATTGCAGGT
>CAYUWI010000094.1:0-5825 GCA_964448275.1 uncultured Gammaproteobacteria bacterium
GGTGGAAGCCAACACCACGCAGGCAGCCGAGCCCGTAAGACCAGAGTCTGTTACGCAGGAGGAGCCCAAGGTGGCCTCGGTCAAAACGGTTCACCCGCAGACAGCGGAGGAGGCGACCTCGAAGCGACCGATCGCGCGTAAACAACTCAAAAAACCCCCCAAATCCCGAGCCCAGCCCCAGCAGCAGGCCGCCCCTCCGAGCCACCAATCGAGCCCTCAAGAACCGCAAGAGGTGGAAGCGAGTCAGCCTCCTGAGTCGAATCCATCTGATGCACACCCCAAGCCCCAACGGAGGCAAGCCCCGACAAACACCGGTGCCGGGGGTCGATCCGGGAGCCAGGCCCAAGGCGGGCAGAGTGGGGGTAGCGGGGCCCACTCGGGGGGTGGCCGTCCCGGCGAGGTCCAAGACTACCTCAGCCGTGTCCGTGCCTATCTGCAGCGTTTCAAGGCCTATCCGCGCCGGGCTCGGCTCCGGCGTCAGGAGGGCACCGCCCTTGTGCGCTTCACCATCGACGCCTCCGGCCAGATCCTCGCGCACGAGATTGACCGGAGCGCTGGCTACCCCCTTCTCGATCGCCAGGTCCTCGCTATGCTCCGGAAGGCCGATCCGCTGCCGCCGGTTCCGAAGGGGATGGAACGGGACCAGCTCGAGTTGGTCATCCCCGTCTCATTCCATCTGCGATAAGAGAGCGAGTCGAGGGGGTCAGCTCCGGCTTGGAGTTGGGGTCTTCCCTTTCGTGGCACCGATGCCTCTGCTTAACCCGCGCTGTGTATCGCAAATGATTCTCTTTTAGTTTATTATTAAAATATATGATTTGTCTCGCCCGCCGCGAAGAAAGGCTTCGGTTGGATGTCGAAAACGGCGAAACAAGCCCTGGATGAGATCTTCTCGGTGCAGCGAAACCTCCTAATACGCACCTTGCTCCGCATCGTTGGAAACGCAGCCGTCGCCGAGGAGCTGGCACACGAGACCTATATCCGCGCCCATACGGCGGTCCGGAACCGCCATGTCGAGTATGTGCAGCCATTTCTCTACCGGACGGCGCACAATCTGGCCCTGGACCATCTGCGTGCAGACAGGCGGCGTCCAACAGTAAGTGACGACGGCCTCGAGGAAGGGGAGATGGCGGAGGCGCCGACCGAAAGGCGTTCCCCGGAGGTCGATGTGCAAGGAAGGCAGCTCCTCGCGCATGTCGAATCGACCTTGGCGGGCCTCAGTAAACGCCAGCAGGAGGTGCTCGTCCTAGCCAAGCTCAAGGGCTGGACCTATGGCGAGATCGCCAACCATCTGGGGGTGTCGAACAGTACTGTACAAAAGGAGCTGAAGGTCGCCATCATGGCCTGCAGACGCACGTTGACCGATTTGGGTGAGTTTTGATTGCGTATTGATCCTCACTCAAACGTCAGGGCCTATAGTCCCTAAGGGTGAATAAGGCGGCGTCTCATGACGGGAGAAGATCAGCAGTACTCCCCCCACAACTCCTCTGCCCACTCGGACTCCCCTGAAGAGCAGGCGCTTGCATGGTTCATCCGGCTGCGTGCGGAGGATGTGACAGAAGGTGAACGGCGGGCCTTTCAAAGCTGGTATGAAGCTGATCCGGCCCATGCCGAGGCCTATCTTCGGCTCGAAGCGATGTGGGCTTCTCCGATTCTAGACGAGGCCACCCGGCAGACTGCCGAGCGCTTGGAGGTGCAGGGGACGATTCGGGCCAGCCGTTCCAAACATTGGGTGTGGAGGCGGATCGCGGCCGCTGTGGTCGTCCTCCTCCTCATCGTCGGTGCCGCGTACTGTGGGGAGCCCTTTCTGCGGATCCAAGCCGATTATATGACGGCAACCGGTGAGCAGAGACGTATCAAGCTGGCGGGCGGCTCGCGCGTTCTACTCGATACGAACTCGGCAGTGGCGTCTGACAACGACCACCGAACGGTTCGTCTCCTTCAGGGGCGGGCCTATTTTGAGGTCGCATCTTCCAAGGCTGGCGAGCCCTTCCAGGTGCTAGCCGGTCCCGCTATCGTGCAGGCGACCGGCACGGCCTTTGCCGTTGCCCACGATAAGGCGGGGGTGACGGTGACCCTGCGCCACGGTGCGGTCAAGGTGGGGCACTCTGGCCACGATGGGGAGCGGGTCCATATCACTCCAGGCAAGCGGCTTCGTGTCACAGACGAGCGCGTTGGAGCCTCGCAGTACGTCGACCTCACCAAGGCCTTCGGATGGGTCGATGGCCGCTTGGTATTCGAAAACCGCCCGCTGGAGGAGGTGGTGGCGAGGCTCCGCCGCTACCATCCCGGTGCCATCGTAATCGCCGACGAGGAACTCGGCCAGGCTCGGATTACGGGCAACTACCGTCTCGATGATCCCGCAAGGACCGTGGCGGTCCTCGCTGAGCTCGCCTCCGGGGAGGTCACCCGTCTCTCCGATTACTTACTGATCCTCCACTGAGCCCATCCGGTCTCGGACGTGACCTTTTACGCACTTTCCCTCCCTTAAACGTCAAGACTTAAGTGAAGGGAGTGGAGGGAGTAATTACAATGCTTCTCACTCTTTCCCTACACTCGATCAATGCACCTAGGAGAGGGGAGGAAAAATGGGTAAACCCGGTAAAGAGGGGGGCGGACGCGGCCAGCACCATACTACCGGAACGGACTGGAGCGATAGGCGGCCGCGTCCCTCTATTAACGCGCTGATTGTCCTGTCGGGGGTGCTGGCGGTGATCGCGCTTACACCGGTGGCAGTGAGAGGCGGGGAGACCCAAACAGGAGAGGCTTCGGTGAGTAATCCCGCTATCCCACGGACGGCCCAGGCCGAGTCGACCTATGAGTTCCAAATCCCAGAGCAGCCGCTTGCCGCCGCCTTGAACGCCTTCAGCCAGGTGACGGGGTGGGAAGTCGGTGCTCCAGCCGAGGTCACCCAGGACGTCACCTCCCCGGGTGTGTCCGGTTCCTATACACCCGAGGAGGCGCTGCATATCCTCCTTGCTGGCACCCAGCTCCAATACCGCTTGACGGGCGCCAAGACCGTGATCCTGGAGAAGCGACCCAAAACAAGTGGTGAGGAAACCGGGCTCGAGATGCAGCCGGTGGTGGTTTCGACAACACGCACGGAGACCCCGGTGTCAGAACTCACCCGAGCGGTAACCGTGGTGCAGCAAGACGACATCGACAAGCAAAAGCGCATCGATCGCAGCGTGGGTGAGATCCTGTCCAAGACCGTGCCGGGCTTCAGCCCGAGCACGGAGGCGCTTACCAACTTCGGCCAGACCCTCCGGGGCCGCAACTTCCTTACGCTGATCGATGGGGCGCCCCAGTCGACACCATTACGCAACGGCCGCCGGGCACTCAACACCATTGAGGCAAACGCCATCGAGCGGATCGAGGTCGTGCGCGGTGGCACGGCCGTTTACGGCTTCGGCGCATCTGGCGGTCTCATCAATATCATCACCCGGAAGCCCGAGCCGGGCGTCTTCAATGCGCAGTCCGTGGGCGGGTTCACGCTCTCGACGACTCATCCGGGGGATTCGATCGAGTGGAATACGAACCACCGAGTCTCCGGCGGGGTTGGTCAAGCTGACTACCTCGTCAGCGGTACCTTCGTCCGACGCAATGGCTTCTTCGATGCCGAAGGCGACCGCATCCCGCCTGATCCCTTTCCGGTACAGGGCGGGTTGGCCGACACCGACGAATACAATGTCCTCGGCAAGGTTGGCTACGATTTCGATGTGGGCCAGCAGCGCATCGAACTGATGGTTAATCGTTTCAACATCTTGCAAGATACCAAATTTGGCTTCGGCACAGGTAATCCTGCCACCGGCCAGAAGACCCCGGCGGTGCGCGGGAGCGTCAACCCCAGTAATCCGGGCACGAAGAACACGCTGGCCAACCTCAAGTACCACCACGAGGACCTGTTCGGGAGCAAGGTCAAGACCCGACTCTATTACGGGGACCTAACCACCCGGTTCGCAAAGTTCCCCAATTTCCCCCAGGTCGAGGTCAACTCCGAGAAGCTCGGGGGGCGTTTGACGGTGGATACGCCGGTTGAGGTGGGCCCGGTTGCCTTCAATGCGATCTGGGGTGTGGACTACCTGCACGATGAGACCGCGCAACCGGCCATCGACGGGCCTACGAACACGCCGGAGATGCGGCAGAACGCCATTGCCGGCTTCCTCCAGCTCGAGGTGCCGTTGGCCGAATGGGGGCTCCTGCGCACCGGGGTCCGCCACGAGAGCATTGGGGTGGACGTGGACGATGTGGTGAATCGGCAGGATGTCTTCGTCGAAGGCGGCAATCTGGATTTCAACAAGACCCTGTTCAATGTCAGTAGCACGGTTTTCTTGACCGACAGTATGGAGCTGTTCGGCGGGTTCTCTCAGGGCTTCTCCCTCGCCGATATTGGCCGCGCAATTGCCGACACAACGGCGACCCAGGCGAGCGCACTCGAGTCCGAAGTGCAGACGGTCGATAACTACGAGCTCGGGCTGCGTGGTCGGTATGAGCACTGGAATGCCTCGATCACCGGCTTTTTCAGTAAGTCGGATAACGGCACGACCTTCAGTCCGGACCTCGTTATCGCGAAGCAGCCGGAGCGGATCTACGGTGTCGAGTTGACCGCCAATGTCGAGCCGGTCGAGCGCGTGCGGTTCGGTGGGACCTTCACCTGGCTGCAGGGTGAAGTCGACCTTGACGATGACGGCGATTTCGAAGAGGATCTCCCGAGCACCCGGATCCCGCCGGAGAAGCTCACCGTGTATACCGAATACAGCCCGTTCGATTGGTGGTCGACCCGTTTGCAGGGGATCTATTCCGGTGACCGGAGCCCAGACAGCACCCAGTTTGGCGGGGGCAAGGTCACCGACTATACTGTCGTCGACTTCTACAGCAGCTTCAGGATCGGCCGCAACCGGCTGGAGGTGGGGGTCGAGAACCTCTTGAACAAGGACTATTTCCCCGTATTGAACCAGGCCGGTGGTCGATCGTTCTCCTTCTCCAAGGGCCCGGGGCGGACCGTGTCATTCACCTACACGATCGACTTTTAGGACAGGTGGGTAACGGTGCTCAGTTCGCGCTCCATCAGGAACTGGTACCAGGTCCACAAGTGGACCAGTGTGGTGTGTACGGCTTTCATCCTGTTGCTTTGCCTTACCGGGCTGCCGCTGATCTTCCATCACGAGATCGATCACGCGCTGGGCTACAGCGTCGATCCGCCGCCCATGCCGGAGACCACCGAGCGCGCGAACCTGGATAAGATCATTGCCGCGGCGCAGGCACGGAACCCAGACGATGCCGTGCAGTTCCTGGAGAGGGATCCGGATGAACCGGATCTTTGGTTCGTCAGGATGGGCGAGACGGTGGATGCGCCGGAAGCATCGGCGTTTTACCTCTTTGATGCCCGGACCGGTGAATTCCTGCACGAATACCCGCTTCGCCAGGGCATCATGCACATCCTGTTCAAGCTCCACTACGACCTGTTTGCCGGGCTTCCTGGCACCCTATTCCTGGGTTTCATGGGATTGCTCTTGATTACTTCGTTAGTTTCCGGCGCCGTGCTGTACGGACCGTTTATGCGCAAGCTGCGCTTCGGCACAGTACGCCGAGATCGGTCCGCCCAGATGAAATGGCTGGATGTGCACAATCTGGTCGGTATCGTGACCCTGGTGTGGGTACTGGTGGTTGGGGTCACAGGGGTCATCAACACGCTTGCGGTGCCGATCTTCGGCCAGTGGCAGTCGACCCAGCTTGCCGAAATGACGGCTCGGTATCGCGGCGATCCGGTTGCCGGGGATTTCGGCTCGGTGGAGGAGGCGCTCGCGGCAGCCCGGGCTGCCGAGCCC
>CAYUWI010000095.1:0-5812 GCA_964448275.1 uncultured Gammaproteobacteria bacterium
CCCTTGGCTGCGCCGCTTACGCCGGGATCCCACTGACCCACCGCGATTACGCCCAAGCCTGCGTGTTCGTTACCGGCCACCTACGAGACGGCTCGCTCGATCTCCCTTGGCAGAGCCTGATCCAGCCCGATCAGACTGTGGTGGTCTATATGGGACTGCGGGCCTTGCCTCAGCTGTGCCAGGGCCTCATCCACCACGGCCTCCCCGGGGAGTGGCCAGCTGCTCTCGTAGAACACGGTACCACTGGGAATCAGCGGGTCGTCCTCGGGACCCTGGACCAGCTCCCACAGCTCGCTGAGGCCTCTGGACTACGCTCCCCGAGCTTAGCCATCATCGGCCAGGTCGTCGAGCTGCGAGACCGTCTCAACTGGTTTTCTGCCTCAACTCCTGCTGATCTTGATCAATCGCAAGCACTCCAATAAGGTAACTGCTATCCTTCCGCTCCGATCTTGGGGTACGATCTTGGCTCCTAACTGTTACCCGACCGATCCTAACTTGAGGTTCTCAAGGGAACGATCATGACAGACCCAAAGGGCGATCCTGGACCTACGAATAAAGGCGGTCAAAAGACCCCACAACAGACCCCCCCACCCGGTAATACCACCCAACATTGGGTCGGTCTGGCTATCCTGCTTGGTGGTCTGCTGGCCTTCCTATTCTGGCTGGGAAGTCAGGAAACCAATCGGCAAGAGCTCCCCTACACCACATTCAAACAAGAGGTGCGTTCGGGCAAGATCGCGAAGGTCACCATTACTGGACAACAGGTGAGGGGAGAGTATCGCGAGGGTGTAAGTCCGAGCTCGAAGGGTCAGGCGAAACCTCAGGCCCCAACGAACCGCTTTACTACTGCGATCCCGTCCTTTGGGGATACTAAGCTGATGAGCTTGCTGGAGAATAATGGGGTCGAGGTCAAGGTCATCCCGCAAGGGGATTCCTGGCTGATGCCCATGCTTTTCGGGCTCCTCCCGCTCGTGCTCTTGATCGGATTGATCTACTACAGCAGCAGGCGTATGCAGGATCAATTGGGAGGGATGGGATCGCGGTTTTCACAGTTTAGCAAATCACAGGCGAAACGGTACGACAAGAGTACCAGTAATATCACCTTTAAGGATGTCGCTGGCTCCGAGAATGCCAAGCGTGAGCTCCAAGAGATCATCGACTACCTCAAAGACCCCCAGCAATTCCAAAAGCTCGGCGCTGAGATCCCCCGAGGGATCCTGCTGACGGGCTCTCCCGGGACCGGCAAGACCCTGATGGCTCGGGCGGTTGCCGGGGAGGCGGATGTTCCCTTCTTTAGCATCAGTGCATCTCAGTTTGTGGAGATGTTTGTCGGTGTAGGGGCTGCCCGGGTCCGAGACATGTTCGACAACGCCAAGAAGGAAGCCCCGGCGATCATCTTTATCGATGAGATCGATGCCGTAGGCCGGTCCCGAGGGGCAGGCCTCGGGGGTGGCCACGATGAGCGGGAACAAACCTTAAATGAGATCCTCTCCGAAATGGACGGCTTCGAGTCCCATCAGGCGGTGGTCGTCATCGCCGCTACCAACCGTCCGGATGTTCTCGATAACGCCCTGTTGCGACCTGGACGATTTGACCGCAAGGTCACCATCGAACTCCCACAAAAGAAGGCCCGACTATCGATCCTCCAAGTCCACACCCAGGATGTTCCCCTAGCTGAGGATGTTGATCTGGAAGAGATCGCTACGCAGACCGTGGGATTCTCTGGGGCCGACTTGGAGAATCTCGTCAATGAGGCGGCCCTGATCACGGGGCGGAATAAGAAGGATCGAGTAGATAGGGAGGCCTTCACCCAGGCACGCGACAAGGTCCTCTTCGGGATCGAACGGGATGAGCCGCTGGTCGAGAAGGAGAAGCCCCGGATCGCCTACCACGAGGCCGGTCATGCACTCCTTAACCGCCTCCTTAAGGAGACCGACCCACTGCGTAAGGTCTCCATCATCCCACGGGGCCGAGCCTTGGGAGCGACCGAAATGGTCCCGCAAGAGGATCGTTACAACTATACCTCAGCCTACCTTCGAGATCGGCTTGCGGTCATGCTGGGGGGGCGCCTCGCCGAGAAGCTCGTCTACCACGACTTTAGCACCGGCGCCCATGACGACCTGAAACAAGTCACCCACCTAGCGCGCCAGATGGTCACCCAGTGGGGGATGAGTGAACGCCTCGGGGCTATAGCCTTCCGCCAGTATGAAGACCACGTCTTTCTTGGCCGCGAAATGGGCCAACCGAAGGATCATAGCGAATATACCGCACAACTCATCGATCAAGAGGTCCATGATCTCATCGAGGAGCAGGAGAAGCGTGGGGAAGAGATCCTCACTCGCAATCGGGACAAGCTAGACCGCTTGGCTGAGGCCCTATTGGAACGCGAAACACTCTCGGCCGCCGAGATGGACGAACTGCTCGGTCTCGAGGCCTCAGAGAAGGATCCCTTACCAGAATTCGCCAAGTGATCGGGGTGGGTGTGGCCTTCCGCAGCCATCGGCGCCTGGGCTAGATCTCAATGAAGTGATCCCAAAGGAAAGCCCGCACCATCTGTTGTTCGGACTCCCCAAGCTGGCGAAAGGGCCACATCGTACTGGTATCACTTATCCCGTCCTCATAGGCGTCACGCAGTACCCACAGGCGGTCCCGATGGTCCCAGAAGAGCTCGATGACCGGATCAGGGGGTTCACCCGTATACTCCACAGGGATCAGGCCGAGTTCAGAGTAATGGCTTCGGACCTCGTCGAGGGTATACGGATTATCGAAGGCCACTCCATCTTCGATATGGCGGGAGATTTCCCATCCTTGGGAGTCCATGCCGGTTCTCCTGTATTCCCTTTATTCCCTTGGTGGATTGAGAGGGCTACAGTACAGGGTCTTAATAGGCCATTATAACCCGAAGAGTTCGACCATTGAGTGAGCCACCACCGACTCCACCTAGCTAGAGGGGTTAACCATGGCATACATCGCGAACTATTCGATCCTTCCCCTGGATCAAGGCGCCCATATTGGCAATGCTATCGGCCATGTGGTGGAGCGCATCCACCAACGGGGGCTCCCCTACAAGGTCACCGCGATGGGGACCCAGATAGAGGGTGATCTTGACACTATTGTGGATTTGTTCCGGGAGTGTGAAAAGCTACTCGAGCAGGAGAGCGAGCGCTTCTACACCACCCTGACCCTGGACTACCAAAAGGGGACCTCTGGGAGGCTACAGGAACAGGTCGATTCGGTGGAACGCCACCTTGGCCATGCCATTAACAAGTAAGCCCCCGATGCCTTCTCAAACAGAGGGGGAAAAGATACAACGCCTCCAAGCCGATGCGGAGTCTGGGATCCCACGGGCACAACGCCACCTGGCTAACCGCTATCTCCGGGGGCGGGGTCTGCCGCAGGATCGGGGTCTGGCTGCCACTTGGATGCGACGGGCCGCCGAACGAGGTTTAGCTACAGCGCAACGCAGTTACGGTGAGTTTCTCGAGGCTGGGGTTGGGGTCGAGCCGGACCCTGAAGCGGCCTGGGTATGGTTCGAACGGGCCGCTGTCCAGGGCGATCCGATCGCACAACGCCACCTCCTCCGTCGGGACCTTTGAGAGTAACGGACCTTAGGTTGAACACGCTTGTCTTCGACATCGAAACGGTTCCAGACACCGAAGGGGGACGTCGGTTATATGGCCTGTCCGGGCTACCCGATGAAGAGGTAGTGCGTGCCATGGAGAGCCAACGCCGCCAGCGGAGTGGTCGGAATTTTATGCCGCACCACCTCCATCGGGTCGTTGCCATCTCTGTTCTCTTTCGCCATCCCTCGTTAGAAGACGGTATCCTGGTCCGTTCACTAGGCGAGCCACACTCCAAGGAGGGAGAGCTCCTGAGGCGCTTTTTTGAAGGTATTGAGCGCTATAGCCCTACCCTGGTCTCGTGGAACGGCTCCGGTTTCGACCTCCCGGTCCTCCACTACCGCTCATTAATCAACGGTCTCCCGGCCGCTCGTTATTGGGAGCAAGGGACAGGGGATCAGGCATTCCGGTTCAACAACTACATCAATCGCTACCATCGACGGCATACCGACTTGATGGACGTGTTGGCCGGCTACAATAACAATGCCTTTGCACCCCTCGACGAGATCGCCATCCTCTCCGGTTTCCCCGGCAAGATCGGGATGGACAGCAGCCAGGTCCTCGAGTCCTGGTTGGCTGGAGAGATCATAGCGATCCGGAATTATTGCGATACCGATGTACTGAATACCTACGGTATCTACCTCTACTGGTTGGTGAACACCGGGACCCTGGATTCGGATGGGTTGCAAGCCGAGCTCAACCGCTTAGATGATTACCTAATCCGCGCCCATGATCCCCACCTCCAAGAGTTCAGGGCAGCATGGCGGGGAGAGAATGGCAGCTCAAACCTTCTCTAACTCGACTACACGTGCCCCTCAGGGTTATGCCTTGATCAGCGATCTCGACCACCAGGGCCGCGGAGTGGGACGAGCTGACCACAAGGTCGTCTTTATCGACGGGGCCCTACCCGGGGAGTCAGTCCGTTTCCGGTACACCAAGCGGGGCCGACATTACGATCAGGGCACCCTAGAGTCTGTGGTTGAGGCCTCCCCCGAACGGGCCGAGCCTCCTTGTCCTTACTTTGGTCGGTGCGGTGGGTGCGCGCTCCAGCACCTCAAGCCTGAGGCCCAGGTCACTGCCAAGGCAGCGCAGCTTCGGAATCAGCTACAACAGGAGGCGGGAACCGAGCCCGACTACTGGCTCCCGCCTCTTGAGGGCCCTCCCCTTCACTACCGTTCCAAGGCACGCCTGAGTATCCGCGCGGTCCACAATAAGGGAGTATTGGTTGGTTTTCGGGAGCGAGCGAGTCGCTACGTTACCGAGATGGAGCAATGCCCGGTCCTCGCTCCCCAGATCGAGGCCCTATTGCTCCCGCTGCGTACGCTGGTCGCTGGGATGAGCCGCCCCGACCGGATCCCTCAAGCCGAGGTTTGCACCTCCGAAGGTGACACCTGTGTGGTGCTGCGCCACCTCACACCCTTGACCGATTCGGATCGCCACCGCCTGTCTGCCTTCCAGGCACGCCACGGGGTCGTAGTGGAGACCCAAGCGCGAGGACCTGAGAGCGCAACCCCAATCGACCCAGAACGCCCGGCTTACCTCTACTACACCTTGCCTCCCTACGGGATTACGCTGTCCTTTCGGGGCACCGACTTTATCCAGGTCAATCTGGGGGTCAACGCCCAGCTGGTCCAGCAAGCGGTGACACTCCTAGACCCCCAACCGGGGGAGCAGATCCTCGATCTCTACTGCGGCATCGGTAATTTCTCCCTCCCTCTCGCCTATCGGGGTGCAGAGGTACACGGTATCGACGGCGATCCCGAGCTCATCACACGCGCCCAGGCCAATGCATACCACAATGGCACACTTGCCGAGCGTGTCCGCTTCAAGCAGAATGATCTTTCACGACTGTCACTCGAAAATATCCTCCAGGGCCGGACAGCGGACAAGCTCCTGCTGGATCCGCCTCGCTCCGGTGCCATCGAGGTGGTCAAACAACTCCAACAATGGCGTCCACGCAAGGTGGTCTACATCTCCTGCAATCCTGGCACTCTCGCTCGGGACGCCGGAGTATTGACAAAGGTATGCGGTTACACCCTTCAAGCGGCAGGGATTGCCGATATGTTTCCACACACTGCCCATGTGGAATCCATGGCTTGTTTCGTCGCTTAGGGAGGCTACCCTGCCCCTGCGGAGACTAGGGCCTGTTCACAATTAGGGTTAAACTACTCTTCCAACTCATTGACGGAGTT
>CAYUWI010000096.1:0-5785 GCA_964448275.1 uncultured Gammaproteobacteria bacterium
GGAGGGCGTCGGCGAGGGCGGCCTCATCTACTAGCTCTCCTCGGGCTGTATTGATCAAGAGGGCCTCAGGGTGCATTTGGGCCAGTTCGGTAGGCCCGAGAAGGCCTCGGGTCTCGGGGGTCAAGGGGCAATGGAGGCTCAAGACATCGACCTGGGGCAGGAGGTCATAGAGAGGGGTGCGCCACTCCTCCTTCTGGGGTCGTCCCGGGAGTTGGGCGACTTGGACCTGCATACCGAATGCCTCGGCGACTCGTGCCACGGCGCGTCCGAGGGTCCCGTATCCTACGATCCCAAGCACCTTACCGGTAATTTCACGGATCGGATAGTCGAAAAGGGCGAAATGGCGGCTCGTGCACCATCGGCTCTCTGCTACTGTTTGTTGGTATTCGAGGAGGTGGGTGGTCAAGGCCAGAATGAGGCTGAATACATGCTGGACAACCGAGGGGGTAGCGTAATCGGGAACATTACAGACCACTATTCCCCGGCGTCGTGCGGCCTCCAGATCGACATTATTCGTGCCTGTGGCTGCAATGCAGATGAGTTGGAGGGAGGAGACTTGACGGAGGGCCTCTTCGGTCAGGGGGGCTTTGTTGCTAACCACAACTTCGGCTTCAGCAATGGCTGAGCTGATGGTCTCGGGCGCGGTATAGGGGCGAAAGTCCCACTCTCGTATGCTGGCTTCCAGTGGTGACAAATCAAGGTCATTGTGATCCAACGACTCAAGGTCCAAGAAGACTCCGCGCATGGCTTCTCCTTCCAAACTGTAGTAGAGGGGGCTGCTCGATAGTGACAGACGGGACCGATCTTCAATAAAGGGGATATCGTCCTTGAAATCTGCAACGGTGTTGACCTTTGAACAAAATAGATAAGATGATTTTTCGATTATCTTTTTTGTCTTATATAATAGAAAAAACCGAGTCTGAAACTAAACGGGGTGAGAAATGGCAGATAGAGCAAAGACCGTTGGGCAACGGCTTGCCACCATCAGGGACGAGATCCAGCATCTCGGACGTGACCTCGGGCAGCACACGGCTGCTTTCGTCGGCCATATCTATCGTGAGCTTAGTCGGCGTTTGGAGGTGAGGTCTGCAGGATCGGAGCCAGCCCAACAGGAAGGCACAGTAACATACGAGGAACCGACTCTGGCCCGACAAGAGGAATCGCTCAGACCGCGTCAAGGAGAGCCGACCCGCGGTCCGGGCACGGGACAGCCGGGTACGACGACCTATAGCGGGGGGCAGTTGTGGCAACCACGGGATCCTTCTAAGCCGGCGCGCAAGATCGTACGCGTCGAACAGCAAGGCAATGCGGTCTATGTTGTTTGGCAACCGCCGCAAGGAGGGAAACAGGTCCGCATCCAGGAGGCCAGCTTTACCCGTTGGGTACGTCGCGAGGACGCCGAGGAGAAAAGCTCGGTTCCAGAAAGGTCCTAATCAGAGGTCCGTGCTCCTCTAGCCTTTCACTCTCTCCGGTGCAAGGATTGGCGGAGGCGCTCTGTCGCCTTCTCTAACGCGCTACTGAGGATCACGGGGTAGGGGGCTGCTTGTCCATGTAGACGGTGGCACCCTGCAGGGAGGTATGCTGCTTCCTTCTGCGCATACTCTCGAATGGACCGTAGCGTCGAAGGGAGGTTAGGGAGTCTCTGACCTCCCTTAAAGATATGTTGGAGGAGTGGCGTGCCTTCAATCCCTGTCTCGTCAGCAATGGTAATAAGATCGCGACTATAGTGGTCTGCGTGGCCCTGCCGCCAGACCTGCTTGCGCCCAGGGAGGGTCCCCTTGTGGGTGGCTAGCTTCATCCGAGGCTTCCCGGCATACTCGACCAACTTGTAGGCGCTGTCGAGAAACGGGGCGTCTTGTGAGACGCCCATATGGGTACCGACCCCAAAGCCGTCGATCGGTGCCCCAGAAGCGCATAGGTCTGCGATCGCGTACTCATCGAGGCTACTGCTCGCAAAGATCTCGACATACTGTAGCCCGGCTTCGTCTAGTATCTTGCGGGCTGACTTGGCAAGTTGGTCCAGGTCGCCGGAGTCCAGTCGGATTGCCCTCACCTGGAACTCCTCTCCCCATCGCTGCGCTAGCTCCACTACTCGGCCTACCCCTTCAAGGGTGTCGTAGGTATCGACCAACAATACGGTCTGGGGGAATTGCTGTGTGAAGGCCTCAAAGGCCGCTCTCTCGTCGTCGTGGGCTTCGATATAGCTATGGGCCATGGTACCGGAGACAGGGATACCGTAGATCTGACCGGCGAGGACATTCGAGGTAGCCTGAACCCCGGCAATATAGAAGGCCCGAGCCGCCTTGAGGGTAGCATCGGCACCGTGCATGCGCCGAGCCCCGAAGTCTACCACAGTGCGACCCTCAGCGGCACCCACCACACGCGCCGCTTTGGAGGCTGCCAGGGTTTGGAAGTGGATCTGGTTGAGAACAAATGTCTCGATTAGCTGGGCTTGCGGTAACGGAGCAATGACCTCCATAACCGGTTCATTAGCGAACACTGGGGTCCCTTCGGGCACCGCAAGGACATCACCGGTGAAGGTGAATGTCGCGAGATAATCGAGGAAGCGCTGCGAGAAGAGGCCGAGAGAGTCCAGATAGCTTAGCGCCTCTTGCGAGAAGCGCAGGTTCTCCAAGTAGTGGAGGACATCCTCTTGACCGCAAGCGAGAAGGAAGTTGCGATCCTCAGGGAGGCGTCGAAAGAATAGATCGAATACCGCTGTCTCCTCAAGCCCTTCTTCGACATACGCCTGCATCATGGTCAGCTCGTAGAGGTCGGTGAGGAGGGCCATATTCGCATCGCTCACCCAACTTGATGGATTCATCGAGCCACCTCCGAGGTTTCCTCAAGGTGTGCACCAGCCTTTTGCATCTCTTCGAGGGCCCGGTCCCCATCGCCAGGATTGATGTTCACTGCTCGGGTCGCCGGGATAATCAAATGGACCTCGAAGCCTTCCTTGGCCGCATCGATCACACTCGCACGCACACATACATCTTGGGCTAGGCCGCCGACCCAGAGGCGCCGAACCCCGTCCGCCCGCATGCGGTCCCCCAGACCAGTCTCATCGAAGGCCGAATACTGGTCCCGATGGGGATATTGGCCCTTGCTGATGACCACCGTCCGTTCGGGTAGCTCGAGGCTCGGGTGGAAGGCTGCCCCTGAGGTCCTTTGGATACAGTGGGGCGGCCAAGGCCCTCCTTGGGGCTGGAAGCTCACATGTTCGCTCGGGTGCCAATCGCGGGAGGCGTAAATCGGTACCCCGACCTCCTCTGCGACACCGATCCACTCGTTCAATACAGGGATGATCTGATCCCCCTCAGGGACGGCAAGGGCGCCGCCAGGACAGAAATCGTTTTGCACATCCACAATCAGCAGACCGTCACCAGGAGCGAGCTGTGTAGCCATTCTTACCCCCTCAACACGACCTCGCGATCGGCTTGTGGCCATTGGGATCCCCTTTTATGGAAACGTGTCCCTCCCGGGACTGGCAAGAGCCGGGTAAGTCATTTATTTTAGAGATCATCCGAGAACTTTGGTATGCAAGCGAAGGAGAAGGAGGGAATAATGGAACTACACCTGCGGAGCGAGGCCTTTGCGGAAGGGGCCCCTATTCCCAAGAGATACACCTGTGAGGGCGATGACATCTCGCCGCCCTTCTTATGGGGTGGCGCACCCGCAGAGACTCGGAGCTACGCCCTGATCTGTAATGACCCGGATGCCCCTGGTAAGACCTTCACCCATTGGGGTATCTACAATATCCCAGCCGATGTGAGCAGTTTGGAGGAAGGTCACTCCAAATTCAAACAGCCTAGTATCTACAGTGAAGGGGTCAACGACTTTGGTCAGTCCAACTACAGGGGGCCCTGTCCCCCACCCAAACACGGGATCCATCGCTACCATTTCCTCCTCTTGGCCTTGGGGGTAGAAGGCCTCGATCTCCCGGAGGGCGCCACTGTGGCCAGCGTTGAACAGGCGGCCCGTGAGCACCTACTCGTTGAGGCCAAACTGATCGGGACCTATCGACGTTGAGTGGCTACTCGAACAGCTGCCGCTCCAGGAACTGGACTCGGTTACGTAACTCCTGGAGCTCCCCGAGGAGATCCACCACCAACGCGGCCCCTTCTCGATTGATTCCGAGCTCTCGTTGGAGCCGCAGGGCGGTTTGCAGGCGGACCACCGCGCGACCGGAGAACTGCCAGTGGCCTTGGTGGGTCTCCACAGGTTCGATGATCCCGACTGTCACCAGCTCGACAAGCTCCTCCGCGCTTAGGCCGCTCGCCCAACAGAGTTCGCCTAGGGTGTAGGCTGGCTGCTCGTTGAGCACGGTCCCTAAGACTCTCACAGGTTGGCCAGCCATAGGCTATACTCCCATCTTGCTGCGTGGATTGAATGGCATCTCCCGCGCCATTTGGCGGTAGAGTTCGCGCTCCTTTTCGGTCCTCGGTTTGTAGATCTTGATCTGGAGTACAATGTATTGATCGCCCGGGGGATGGCCGGGGAGCCCTCGGCCCTTGAGGCGGAGCTTTTGCCCTGATTGGGCCCCTTCAGGGATCTTGAGGCTCACATTCCCCGCCAAGGTTGGCACTGTGATCTTCTCACCCAAAGCGGCCTCCCAAGGGGTAAGAGGCAGGTTGAGGAAGACATCCTTCCCTTCTAGGTGGAAGTAGGGATGCGGTTGGATATGGACCTCAATGTAGAGATCCCCCTTGGATCCGCCCCCGAGTGCGGGAGCACCCTGGCCGGCGAGCCGGATCTGTTGGCCCTCGGTGATGCCGGCCGGGATATTGACCTCGAGATTCCGGGTCTTGTAGACAACTTGACCGCTTTGTGCATCGATCTCAGGGCTCGAGAGCCGGATCTGCTTGCGGACGCCGTGGAAGGCTTCCTCGAGGCTGATTTCGATTCGGCTGTGTTGATCCTCGCCGCGCGTCCGGAAGCCGCCTGCTGGGCCTCCCCATGGGGAACGCCAGTCTTGACGGAAAGGTCCTCCTCCTCCGAAGAGGGACTCAAAGAACTCACTGAATCCGTGGGTATCTGTCCCGGTGAAGCCCCCACTTCCGAACTCGAATCTCCCCTCCCAACCGGGGGGTGTTTCGAATTCCTGTCCAGCGTGGTATTGGGAGCCGAGCCGATCATAGGCAGCCCGTTTCTCTGGGTCGTGAAGGACCTCATAGGCCTCTTTTATCTCTTTGAACCGTTGCTCGGCATCAGGCTCCTTACTGACATCAGGGTGGTATTTGTGGGCAAGCTTCCGGTAGGCGCGCCGGATCTCGTCTGGTCCAGCATCCCGAGAGATACCTAGTATCTGATAGTAGTCCTTGAATTCCATCCTGAGCCTCACAGAGAAAAGGCGGGGAATCCCCGCCAATGGTAAATACCAGGTGCTGAACTCGGCCAGTCAACTCACTGCTTTATATGGGGGGACTATCTCAGATTTCAAGGGGAAAATCGTAGCCTACGGGTTGATAGGGGGCGATGTCACAGCACCGAGGAGGCTGCCAACCCCCGCTCGATATCGGTCAATAGGTCGTCACGATCCTCTAGACCCACTGAAAGCCGGATGAGTCCTTCAGTGATTCCCCCTGCACGCCTCTCCTCCTCGGAGATGCGAGAGTGGGTCGTACTCGCAGGATGGGTAACGGTGCTCTTGGTATCCCCCAAGTTCGCCGTAATGGAATGGATACGGAGGGAATTAATAAACTGGAATGCGCCCTCACGTCCGGTCGCAAGCTCGAAGGCAACCAGACCGCCGAAGCGGGCCTGTTGGCGGGCAGCCAAGGCGTGG
>CAYUWI010000097.1:0-5746 GCA_964448275.1 uncultured Gammaproteobacteria bacterium
GCCCCACGGCGGGCCATCCCGGGCCAAGAACGAGAGATGACCTCCCTCGAGAGGGCGGTGGCCCACAATGTCCAAGACGCTCTCGCTATGCCCCTGTTCCGTGAAAGCCTCCACACTAACCCAGAGCGGCTCCAGCAGGCGGCCAAGAGTCTGGGCATCAGCTTTACTGTCCTCCTGGCGCGCGCCTGCGGTGAGGCGATCAAGAACCACCCCACCCTCAATAACGCCTACCAATTCGGGGATAAGGTCGTTGAACGCAGCCAAGTCGACGTAGGCATCGCGGTGGAGTCGGAAGGAGGTGGGCTGGTGGCCCCCGTCCTGCGCAACATCAATAATCGCGAGCTCTCTGAACTCGCGGGAAATTGGAGGGAGCTCGTGGAGCGCGCGCGTAAGCGGCGTCTCACCCCAGCCGAATATGAATACCCCACCTTCATGCTCTCCAATTTGGGGATGTTCGGCATCGAGCAGTTCGACGCCATCCCAGTCCCTGGGGCGAGTGCCATCTTGGCTGTTGGTCGAGTGGACCCGGATGTTGGGATGAGCCTGACCCTAAGCAGCGATCACCGGGTGATCAACGGCGCCGCTGCGGCTCGTTACCTGGCTGAGCTCAAGGCCAAGATCGAAGACCCCGAAGAGTGGTTGCCAGGGTTGTCCGGACCAGGACCTTCCTTCCTTGAGGGCAACTACGATGTCCAGGTAGCGGTCATTGGCGCCGGTCCTGGAGGTGAGGCCGCTGCCCGCGAACTCGCTGAAAAAGGGATCAATGTCGCCTTGATCAACAATGAACCCCTTCCGGGAGGGGAGTGCCTTTGGCGCGGCTGTATCCCTTCCAAGGCCTGGCGAGTGAGTGCCAACCGTATGCGTGACCGCCAAGGGGATGAGCGGCTCGGGGTCCTCAATACAGACTCTCCCCGGCTTGACTGGACCCAGCTTGAACAGACCCGTAAGGCGGTCATGCACAACCGGGGTGAGATGGCCTATAAGGCCGACCGGGGACTGAAGATCGCTTATCGTCAAGGCCACACGTGCTTTACCGGTCCCCACAGCCTCACCTACACCGATCCAGAGGGGAATAGCCAGGAGCTTACCTTTGGGGCCGCGGTCATCGCCACCGGTGCCCCGGCAGCTGTCCCTCCTATTCCGGGGGTAGATCAGTCCGGTGTGGAGACCTCCGATACCATCTGGGGATTGGAACAGGTGCCCCAGCGCCTCACTGTAATCGGCGCGGGGGCGATTGGTTTGGAAATGGCCCAGATCTTCCGAGACTTTGGTACGCGGGTCACGGTCCTCGAAGCACGGGACCGAGTCCTTGCCGAAGTCGAGGCCGAGATCGCACAGGCCCTCACCCAAGGTCTTGAGGATGAGACCGGACTCTCCCTCTTCTTGGGTGCCAAGGTCCTCCGGATCGAGGGGGAACTGGGTGCCTTAACAGTCCATTTCCAGGATGTCCAAGGAAAAGAGCAGACAGCCAATGCCGAACGTGTCCTGGTGGCAACGGGTAAACGGCCGGTGCTCGAGGGGGTGGGACTGGAGCAAGTCGGGATCGAGGTCGCCAACGGTCTGATCCGGGTGGATGACAGTGGACAGACGACACAGCCCCATATCTACGCCGTAGGCGACATCATCGGTGGACTTATGCTCGCCCACACAGCCGCCGCCCAGGGCAAGGTGGCTGCCCAGAACCTCCTTGGCGAGCGCACTCACTACGATGTCGCGGTCGACTCGGGGGTAATCTTCACCCGACCTGAGGCCGCTTTTGTCGGTTTGACCGAGGAGCAGGCCAGCACACGCGGTTTCGATCCAGTCAGCGCGAAGACCTACCTGAAGGTTGATGCAATGGCGATGATTGAAGGGGAGGAGCGCGGGATGATCAAGCTGGTGGCCGATCGTTCCAGTCATCGTATCCTCGGCGTCCATCTCCTCGCGGATCATGCCGATACTCTCATCGGCGAGGGGGTTATGATGGTGAGTGGGGGATTGACCCTGGAACAGGTAGCCCAAGCGATCCATCCCCACCCAACCCAAACTGAGCTCTATGGGGAGCTTGCTGCTCGGTTACTTGCCCGCTTGCAGCGAACTCGGAAGAAGTCGAAGGCCGGCCAGCAGGCGAACAATAGGGCCCGAGACTGAGTCGAGGATCGAGATCGTTGAACTCCGTGTTGCTATTGGGAGGACCAAAAGAGAAATGGCTGAAGCGGAACTACAGCCTGGAATGGAGGCCCCAGACTTTGGGCTAGAGGCCACTCGTGATGGGCAGATCAGACTCTCGGAGTTGCGCGGGCAGATCGTCGTGGTCTACTTCTATCCGCGCGACAATACACCGGGTTGCACCCGAGAGGGCCAGGCGTTCCGAGACCTCTATCCCGATTTCCGGACGGCTGGCGCGGAGGTCTTGGGCATCTCGCGCGATAGCCTCAAGAGCCATGAGAGGTTTACGACCAAACACCAGTTCCCCTTTCCCCTGCTCGCTGACCCCGACGAGACAGTGTGTCGTGCCTATGGGACCTTGAAAACGAAGAAGATCTACGGCAAGAGCCCTCTGGGGGTCGAACGATCGACCTTCGTGATCGATGCGGCCGGCATCATTCGACATATCCACCGCAATATTAAGGTGCAAGGCCATGCCGAAGAGGTATTGGCCGAGATCCGTCAACTCGAGTCTCGCTCAAGGGGGCCTAGCTAGTGTTCGGCGCACTCCCAACCCCAGAAGCCCCAGGGGATAAGGGCGTACAATGCTACCTACACCTCCTGCCACCTCAACTCGCTCCACAATGGAGCAGTCATCCCGGGCGCATCCACAGATGAACACCCCGACGCCTCTAGCCGCCGTAATCAATCCTGAACCGAGTCAGACCGTTACCCTCGGAGAGGTCGAATTCACCCTCCTCGGAACAGCCCACATCTCTCATAGGAGCGTGAGGGAGGTAGTCGATCGGATCTCCTCGGGAGAATACGACGGGGTCGCTCTGGAACTCTGTCCGCCCCGTTACCAGCAGCTGACTCGTTCAAACGGATGGGAGGAGACCGATCTCTTCCAGGTGATCCGAGCAGGGAAGGCAGGGACCTTCGCAGCCCATCTCGCCTTGAGTGCCTATCAAAAGCGCCTTGCCAATCAGCTCGGGGTCCAACCTGGGGCAGAGATGAAGGCCGCTATCGATATGGCCACAGGGCGCAATCTCCCGATCTGGTGTATCGACCGGGAGGTCGGGATCACCCTCAGGCGACTCTTCCGTAAGGTACCCTGGACTCAGCGTTTCTCCCTGCTGTGCGGCCTGCTCGGCACCGCATTCTCGCGCGCTACGGTCTCTGAGAGCGAGATCGAGCGGCTCAAGGAAGGCGATTGGTTGGAAAACACCTTCGCGGAATTCGCTGCGCGTTCCCCTGCCCTTTATGGCTGCCTCATCCAGGAGCGCGACCGGTACATGGCCGCCCGTCTGCGACAAGAGAGCCAGAGGGACGGGGCCCGCCACATGTTGGTGGTTATCGGCGCAGGCCATCTCGCCGGAGTGGCTAAACAGCTTCGACGCCCAGACCCGGAAGACCCAAGCGCTGCGATTGCAGAGTTGGAACAGTATCCTGCCAAGAGCCGCTGGACCCACGTCCTCCCCTGGCTCGTGGTCGCTGGGATCCTGGCAGGATTTGGGCTCGGTTTCAGCCGGAGTGCGGCCCTAGGATGGCATCTGGTCCTCGAGTGGATCCTCATTAACGGCACCCTGAGCGCCTTGGGGGCTGCCATCGCCGCTGCCCACCCACTCACCGTTATCGGTGCCTTTCTCGCCTCCCCCCTTACCTCACTGAACCCGACTATCGGCGCTGGCATGGTGACCGCTGCCCTCGAGACCGGGTTGCGACGCCCACGGGTAGCCGATTTCAGCAATTTACGCGACCAGGTGGCCCACGTATCCGGTTGGTGGCAAAACCGGGTAGCCCATATCCTTCTTGTCTCTATTCTCTCCACCTTGGGCTCCGCGATCGGGACCTATCTTGCTGGGTTCCGGATCATCAAGCAGCTTATCTAGCCAGTCTGGCTACCTCAAAGGGTCTCCATCTGGGCCTCGATCCAGTCTCGCGCCTGATGGGTGATCTGAGCGACAGTAAGGCCTTGCGGATCGATCGGCGGCCCGATCCGAACAATAATCGTACCGGGGCGCTTGCGCCAGTCCTTACGCGGCCAGACCCGACCGGCATTATGGGCCACCGGTACTACAGGTGCACCGGCCACCTTCGCTAGGTGGGCACCGCCGGGGCTGTAGTGGCCGGATTCGCCAACCGGTATCCGAGAGCCCTCAGGGAAGATCACAATCCAGCGTCTCTGAGCAAGGTAGGCAGCTCCTTTCCTCTCGATCTGCCGCAAGGCCCCCCGACCCGCACTGCGATCGATGCCGATCTCCTCTAAGGCTCGGAGTGACCAGCCAAAAAATGGGATCCGGAAGAGCGAACTCCGTATGACCCAGTTCATGGGCACTGGGAAGATCAAACGGAAGGCGAGGGTCTCCCAAGCCGATTGATGCTTGGAGAAGAGAATAGCAGGCTGGTCTGGTAGATTCGCCATCCCCTCGACCCGATGCCAAATCCCGCACGTCCAGCGCAACCAAAGCAAGACGAACCGGCACCAGAGTCGCGAGATCCCGTCACGGACCCTGAAGGACAGACGCCAAGCAGCCAGCAAGGGCACGGCAAGGATCAGGGTCGCCCCCACCAGACCGAGATAGAATAGGAGGGACCGAACGGCCATCATGACCCTTTGGGTGCGGCCTTCCCCCCCCTCAGGGTGTGGCATCACCGTGCTCCGAGCTGTGTTAGGGCGGTCATCCCGGGAGCTTGGAAAGATCGGCGACCTCGAGGAACGCCCGCTGGATAGTCCGGAGGAGCCCGAGGCGATTCCGTCGCAGGATGGGATCGGAAACCATCACGAGGACCGCATCGAAGAAGCGGTCGATCGGTTGACGTAGGTCCGCCAAGGAGAGCAAGGCACGGGTATACTCTCTTGCTCTGAGCGCCTCCTGGAAACGGTCGTGGACTTCATGAAAGGCGTCGGCTAAAGCCCGTTCCTCGGCCTCGACGAAGAGCTGAGGATCGAACTCCTCAGGGGCGGTCTCACCCGATTTACGTAAGATATTGCCGATCCGCTTGTTAGCCGCGATCAGGGCCTCGGCATTGGGGTGGGCCAGCAAGGCGAGCAACCCGCTCAGACGCAGGTGGGCGTCATAGGGGTCGGTGGGGCGCAAACATAAAACGGCTTCTGCTTCATTTTTGCGACCAGGACTGGACACCTCCTCCCTCGGTTCAACGCCACAAATACGAGCGCTCTCTTGCGCCAAGTTAAAAACCCCAAGACGTATATTTCCACCCCCCGGGCCATACATTGGAGCGAGGCGGTCGAGCAGGAAGTCGACCACTCCCTCGGTGACCGCGCTCTCACCCTGCTCGAGCCGACCACCATAGACCGCATAGGCTGAGCAGAGGAGCTCGGCCAGATCCAGATGGATCCGGGCCTCGACACAGATCCTGAGGATACCGATGGCGGCCCGACGCAGGCCAAAGGGGTCCTTGGTGCCGGTTGGTTCAAGGCCGATTCCAAAACAACCGACGATCGTGTCGATCCGGTCGGCCAAGGCCAGGGCCCGACCGGTAGTCGAGTTGGGCAGGCTATCTCCGGCGTGACGCGGCCAATACTGCTCCTCCAGTGCCTGTGCCACCTCGTTGGCCTCACCATCGTGGCCGGCGTAGTAGCGCCCCATGATCC
>CAYUWI010000098.1:0-5742 GCA_964448275.1 uncultured Gammaproteobacteria bacterium
GACTGCGACCTCGGCACCGTCTGGCAGGACAGCGCGATGGACCTGAGCAATGGAAGCGGTGGCAAGGGGCTCAGGCTCGAAGCGAGGCAACTGGGTCCAGCCTTCATCCCCCCAAGCGGACCGCAATGCCTGCTCAATGTCTGCAAAGGGGATAGGGTGGACCCGCCCTTGGAGTTGGGAGAGCTCCTCGATCCAGTCAGACGGCAGGAGATCTGGTCGGGTGGAGAGGATTTGGCCGATCTTGATGAAAGAGGGGCCGAGCTCCTCACAGACCCGACGCGCGCGTTGGGGGGTAGTGAGCCCCTCGCCTTGCCGCTTGCGTACCCAAGTCGGGAGGAAACGCCCCAGGTGCAGCTGTTGGATCAGCTCGCCGAATCCGAAACGGGTAAGGACCGCAAGTATCTCACGTAGCCGGTTGACCTGGCGCAGCCCTGTCAGGCCGAAGGGAGTCAAGTCGGCCTGCTCCCTTGACTCTCGGAGCTCTCCTCCCTCGGATTGGGGAGATTCAGGTTGCGGTGGCGCTCCAGCTCTGTTAAGCGCGCTTCCATATGGGCTAGACGCCGCTGGAGTGCCTCGAGCTCCTCCCGAGTGGCAAGCCGCATCCGGTGCATCACCCAATCCACCTCGGTTTTGATCCAGCTCCTGAGATCTTCTGTCTTCTCACGCCCAATGGTACCCCAAGAGGTGATCTCCTCGGCGAGCCGTGTCTGGGCGTAGTGGCGGCTCATTTTACCTCGCTCTGCCATACGCTGTGTCTCATCGTATACCCATTCAACTCCGGAGACCGCTGCTCCTACGGTCACATCCAGCGCAGTACGGACCTGCCTCCTCATGATTTCCTCCTTACTTCGATCTCCCCTTCGAGTATCTGGACGAAACCGGCTTCATCGAGGCATGGGATACCTAACTCCTGGGCTTGCTCCCTCTTAGTTCCCGGGTTCGCACCAGCCACGACATAATCGGTCTTGCTAGATACCGAATCTGTTACCTGGGCACCCCGGTTCTTCAGGGCTGCCTTGGCCTCTTCCCGGGTCCAGTGCTCCAAGGTTCCAGTCAACACGACC
The DNA here is from genome assembly GCA_964448275.1 of uncultured Gammaproteobacteria bacterium. Taxonomy (GTDB): domain Bacteria; phylum Pseudomonadota; class Gammaproteobacteria; order Thiohalorhabdales; family CAYUWI01; genus CAYUWI01. Next base: position 1,065 of record CAYUWI010000098.1, read on the forward strand.
CGTATCCCGGTGAGGTCGACCCGCCTCGATTGGCTCTCTTCAGGGGAATGCCATTGGACCCCACTAGCCAACAACCCCTCAATGACCTCGCGGTTATGCGGTTGTTGAAAGAAGTTGGCAAGGGAGGCACTGACCTCGAGTCCAATATCAGGGATTTCTTGAAGTTGCTCGGCATTGGCCTCCATGATCGGCTTCAAGCCGCCGAATGTAGTGGCCAAACTCTGGGCTGTAGCCTCACCGACAAGACGAATACCAAGCGCGTAGATGAAGCGAGCGAATGTGGTCTGTTTGCTCGCCTCGATGGCGTTGATCAAATTGGTCGCTGATTTGGCGGCCATCCGTTCGAGCCCTTGGAGCTGCTCTACCCTCAGATGGTATAGATCGACCGGAGTCCCGACCAGATCCCAAGCGATCAACTGCTGGACGATCTTCTCCCCGAGGCCTTGGATATCCATGGCCCGTCTGGAGCCGAAGTGGAGGATAGTGTGCAGCCGTTGGGCGGGACAGGAGAGACCACTGCTACACCGTGCGACAACCTCCCCAGGAAGTCGAATGATCTGCGACCCACATTTTGGGCAGTGGCTGGGCAGCCGATACGGTTGCGTCCCCTCCGGTCGCTGGTCCAGAACCACACCAACGATCTCAGGGATCACATCACCAGCTCGCCGGACAACTACCCGATCGCCGATACGGACCGCCTTACGGTCGATCTCATCCTGATTATGGAGTGTAGCCCGAGAGACAGTAACCCCCGCGACCTCGACCGGCCGGAGATGGGCAACCGGTGTCACCGCTCCCGTTCGCCCGACTGAGGCCTCAATCGCCACCACCTCTGTGAGTTCCTCCAGGGCCGCGAACTTGTGGGCGAGGGCCCAACGTGGGGAGCGGCTAATGGTACCGAGGCGCTCTTGGAGCGTGAGCTCATCGACCTTATAGACCACCCCATCAATCTCATAGGGGAGCTCTTGGCGCCGTTGCTCGAGCCCTTGATAGAGGGCTAGGCACGCCTTGATCCCGACCGCGCTGTGCACCTCATTGGTACGGAATCCCCACTCTCGGAACCTTCCCAAGATCTTGCTATGGCGATCCGCGATCGCCTGACTGACCTGGCCCAAGCCGTGGATGAGGATCTCCAAAGGGCGTTGGGCAGTGATCTGGGGGTCAAGCTGGCGTAGGCTCCCGGCGGCGGCATTGCGGGGGTTCGCAAAGGGCGCCTCACCATGCCGCCGCCGCTGCTCGTTCAGCGCTTGGAAACCCTGTGTGGAGAGGTAGACCTCACCCCGTACCTCCAGGAGCTCGGGCCAACCGTGTCCCCTGAGGCGGAGGGGGATCTGGCGAATTGTACGTAAGTTCGCGGTGATTTCCTCGCCGCGGTGACCATCGCCCCGGGTGCCCCCCCGGACTAGCCGGCCATTCTCATAGACTAGGGTCACGGCGATGCCGTCGAGCTTGGTTTCAACGGTGTAGGTGACTGGTTGCTCCTGGCCGAGGCGCTCTCGGACCCGCCGATCGAATTCGTAGACCTCACTCTCCGTGAAGGCGTTGTCCAGTGAGAGCATCGGGATCTCGTGGTGGATCTCGGGGAACTCCTCGAGAGGCTCAGCCCCGACCCGTTGGGTGGGTGAGTCCGGGATAATCCAGTCCGGATGCGCCACCTCGAGCTCTTCGAGTTCCCGGAACAGGCGATCGAATTCGCCATCTGGGATCGTCGGGGTGTTCAGGACGTAGTAGCGGTAGTTGTGTTCATGCAACTGCTCACGAAGTTCCTGGAGTCGCTGGTACTTCGCGGCGGGATTGGCCTTGAGGTGTTCTTCTTCTACCACCATTAACCCCTTGCCCTAACGGAAAAAGAGCGGCGCAAGATAGAAATGGCTCTGGAGGCTTCTAGCTTGGGATCCAGTGGTCCCAGGAAGGTGTCAACCGTCGGCTGACTTGCGCGGTGCGGGCTCTGCCTTTCCGATGGAGTCGCCCCGGAGGTCGGTGTAGAGATCGGCCAATCGCTTGACCCGCGCGATGAGCCGATCCGGTTCGAGCGGTAAAGGGAGGTAGTCATCCGCGCCAGCCTCGAGGGCCTCGATCTCTTGAGAAGGAGTGTTGTTCTCTCCGAGGATGATCACCGGAAAAGGGGGATGTTCGGAGTGCCTCTTGAAGGCTTGGCAGAGGCTCAGGCCATCCATTTCCGGGGTCTGGCGGTGGGCGATCATCAGCTCTGGAGGATGTTGATGGGTCTGGAATAGTCCTTGGCGCCCGGATTCAATTGTCTCGACTTCGAATCCTTCGGCTGCCAGGACCCCCTTGATCAAGTGGAGTAGCCGTTGGGTCCCACCAATAACGAATATAGATCGTGTCTTGGCCTGACTTGGGGCGGGTGTGCGGGGGATGGTCATACCCCGTTCTTCCCATCGGTTTTCGGCCTGTTCCAGTAGACGTTCAGCGTTAATCTCGAGCTCAGCAGGGAATTCGATATTGTAACGCACCTCATTGAAGGCGACCTTGCCCTGCATCGCCTTGATCAAGCCATCTTCGAACATGAGATGCATACCGGAACGGCGGGCCCGATCGACAAGTTCCGATTCATTGATCCCCTCGTAGAGACCTTCCTTGACTTCCTTATCAGCGAGCAGGAGCTCGTAGATCCCGATTCGTCCCTTCCGCCCGGTTCCATGGCAGGCAGAGCAGCCGCGGCCTTCATAGAATACAGTCGCTTCGGGGATCTTGTATTTGGCGCGCCAGGGGTCAGGGACCTCGACGGGCTCACTGCACTCCGGGCAATTGCAACGCAACAGCCGTTGGGCTAATACCCCACTCAGGCTAGAAGCGAGGAGGTATCCAGGGATTCCCATATCGAGGATACGGGTTGCCGCCCCGCTCGCGGAATTGGTATGCAGGGTGGAAAAGACCATGTGCCCGGTCTCTGCTGCCTCCATGGCGATTTCCGCAGTTTCATGGTCTCGGATCTCACCAACCATAATAATGTCAGGGTCCTGGCGTAAGATGGCCCGTAATCCTGCAGCGAAGCTCATCCCTGCCTTTGGATTGACCGGCACTTGATTGATCCCCGGTAATTGATACTCAACCGGATCCTCGAGGGTGATGATATTGGTTTGGGTATTATTGATGGTGCGAAGAGCGGCATAGAGGGTCGTTGTTTTACCTGAACCTGTCGGTCCCGTGACCAAGAAAAGTCCTTGGGGCTGGCGGATCAACTCATCGAACTTCTGGTGCTCTGCATGCAAGAAGCCGAGTCGGTCCAAATCTAGACCAGCCCCACTCTTGTCAAGGATCCGCATGACCACCTTCTCTCCCCAAAAGGTGGGCAGAGTCGAGATCCGCATATCCAGGGGGCGGTTGCGGTGGGTGAGCTTGATGCGGCCATCTTGGGGCTTTCGGGTGACAGAGATGTCCATTCCCCCAAGGACCTTGATCCGGGAGATAACCGCATTTTTGGCCTTCAATGGCAGCCGTACCCCCGCACGAAGGACCCCATCGACTCGAAATCGCACGCTGACCTCTGCTTCGCGCGGTTCAATATGGATATCTGAGGCCCCTTGGTGGATCGCTCGGATAAAGATATCGTTGACTACCTTGACGGTGGGGGAGGTGGCACTCTCTTGGCGTAGCTTCTCGACGGAGGTCTCGGTTTCCTGTTGTGCCCTGGCCTCGACATCCTCCATTTCATGCAGGGCTTGCTGGAGTACATTGGATTCAGCGACTGTCTCGTTGAGGTTGTAGAATTTCCCTAACTTCCCCTGGATCGCCTCACGAGAGGCGAGAATCGGGAGGATCTCCCCCTGCCCAATAGCGAAGCGGATGTCGTCGACCCGATCAATATTCCAGGCGTCTGCCATTGCCACTACGATGGCGCGCCCCTGGCGGTAGAGCGGAATAGCGAGATAGCGCTGGGCGGTCCCCTTGGGCAGGAGGTTGGCGAGCTTAGGATCCGGAGAGACGGGATCGAGGTCGATCAGGGGAATGTGGTACTTGTGGGCAATGAATTCTAGTAGCTTGCCTTCAGGAATAGCCCCGAGGGTGACAAGGGCTTCGATTGCCGAGCTCTTGTCGGAGCGGACATACTCTTGGACCTGCTCCAACTGGTCTTGTGAGATCCACCCCTGTTGCGATAGGGCCTGAAGCAGTTCGTTTGTTGGAGAACTGACCAACCTCAATCCTTCACTAGAGCGGTCGAGCTATCCGATCTGGAGACTCGAGAAGAGCTCAAGCCCGAGCCGATAGGCCTCGCCCTCTCTGTGGCAGCGAACGACCAAGCATTCATATATCTCGACTGTCTCCTCCCCATCGATCTCGAGCCGAACAGCCTGGTCAACCCCAACAGGGATAGGGGATAGACAACCGAAGCCTGTAACTGACTGATCAAGGATGGTGACTGGGTAATCCCCCGCGACCATGCGGGCGGGTCGGCGTTCTTCGTACCGAGGGGCTTGTCGACGCTCTATCGCAAGGCGCTCACGCTCATACGCACGGATCTGGATAAGGCGTTCCCGGATTGTCTGCAGGTAGTCAGTCAGTACCGCGTCCAGCCCACCCGCTTCGGCAGCCTCGATCAGTTCGTCAAACCCCTCAAGGAATTGCTGGAAATTGCTCAGAGGTCGCGATTCCATCTCAATTAGGCCGTGTTCACAATTAAACAAGCCATAGGAAGAGACAGGCGATAGTGATA
>CAYUWI010000099.1:0-5739 GCA_964448275.1 uncultured Gammaproteobacteria bacterium
TGCTGCCCAGCCCTTGCGCGGGCCCACATTCGGTGCGTGGCGGTAAAGTCGCAGTGTGCCTCCGTCGAGCCAGGCATTGGAGACAGCACTGATCACCTGCTCCCGGGAGCCTCCCAACAGATGGGCCACTACAGCGCTCGTCGCGATTCGGACCAGTAACACATGGTCGAGTCCGAGCTCGTTGAAGCTGTTCTCCAGGGCGAGGACACCCTGGATCTCATAGACCTTGATCATCGCGAGGAGCAGATCCCGGATGGACAAGGTACCCTGCCCCTCAGCACGCCGTTGGCGGCTCAGATAGTCGGCAGTGGCGAGGAGACCGCCTAGATTGTCGGAGGGGTGGCCCCACTCGGCAGCGAGCCAGGTATCATTGAAATCGAGCCACCGGATCATGCAGCCGATATCGAAGGCGGCCTGGACCGGGTCCAATTCGAAGGCAGTTCCGGGGACCCGAGCGCCACTCGCAATCTGTCCCCCAGGGACAAGAGGGCCGAGCAGCTTGGCGCAGCCCGGGGATCTGAGGGCGAGCAGTCCACAGCCCAGGCTATCCATGAGACAGTAGCGTGCCGTCTCGAGCGCCTCAGCGCTCGGAGATGGTCCGCCGACAACGTAATCGGCGATCCCAGAGAGGACCGCGTCAGGGGCGGGTCGCTGAGCCTTGTCCATGGCCCGTTCCGTTATTTCCGGCGCTCGATTGGCGTAAAGGGGCGTTGTTCAGGGCCGACATATTCGGCAACGGGACGGATCAGCTTGTTGTCTGCGCGCTGCTCGATCACGTGGGCCACACACCCGCTCGTCCGGGCGCAGGCGAAGAGTGGCGTGAACAGTGAGATAGGTACCCCAAGGAGATGGTAGACTACCGCGGTATAGAAGTCCAAGTTGGGAAAAAGCCGTTTCTCACGCCACATGACCGTCTCGATCCGCTCTGCGATCGCGTAGAGACGAGTCTCCCCGCTAGACTCGGCAAGCTCCCAGGCCCAGCCCTTGATCACGGGGCTCCGGGGGTCAATGTCTCGATAGACCCGATGACCAAACCCCATGATCCGCTCACGGCGCGATAGGGCATCAAGGACCCCCAGCTCGGCCTGGTCGGGATCATCGAACCGTTGCATGAAGGCGATGGCCGCTTCACTGGCACCGCCATGTAGGGGGCCACGCAGTGCCCCGATGGCAGCAGTGATGGCAGAGTAGATGTCACTGCGGGTGGAGGCGTTGACCCGGGCCACGAAGGAGGAAGCAGCGAACTCGTGTTCAGCGTACAGGGTGAGGGAGACATCCAGGGCCCGACGGGGGAGTTCACCTGGCTGGCTACCATGGAGGAGATGGAGGAAGTAGCCGGCAGTGGAGTCATCGTTTATGGCTGTCTCGATCCGGACCCGATCGCGGTGGAAACGGTACCAATAGAGGATGAGGGCGGGTAAAGCGACCAATAGCCGCTCCCCGATCTCTGTGGCCTGGGTCGGGTCCTGCTCAGGCTCGAGGCACCCCAAAAGCGAGCAACCAGTACGCATCACATCCATCGGGTGGGCCGTCGCAGGCAACTGTTCCAGGGTTGTCCTGAGGATCTCCGGGAGGAGGCGCCGTTCCGCAAGCCTTTGGCAGTACCGGCTGAGCTCCGCTCGACTGGGCAGCTCTCCGTATAACAAGAGGTAGGTGACCTCTTCGAAGCCGGCCTGAGCCGCCAATTCCTCAATGGAGTAACCACGGTAGCTGAGACCGCGCCCCTCCTTGCCCACAGTGCTCAGAGCGGTCGTTCCGGCGACTACACCAGCCAACCCGCTGTGTGGCTTACTGGTCATCGGCTCCGTCCTTTCCGAACAGTGCATCGAGTTTTCGTTCATACGCGTAGTAATCGAGCACCTCATAGAGCGTCTCACGGGATTGCAGATGGGCAAGCAATCCCTTCTGCGTCCCGTTGTGGCGCAGGCCCTCATAGGCCTGGACGGCGGCGGCGTTCATGGCACGGAAGGCAGTCAACGGATAGAGCACCAACCGGACTCCGACCCGCCCGAGCTCATCAGTCTCAAAAAGGGGGGTCTGGCCGAACTCGGTCAGGTTCGCCAGGACCGGTACGCCCACAGCCTCTACGAATTGCCGATACTCCTCGAGCTGCGTCAGGGCCTCGGCGAACACCATATCCGCCCCTGCTTCTACATAGAAGCAGGCCCGTTCGATGGCCGCATCGAGCCCTTCGATCCCATAAGCGTCAGTCCGGGCCATCACGACGAACTGCCTGTCTGGGCGCGCATCGACCGCAGCCTTGACCCGATCGGCCATCTCAGTGGGAGTCACAAGCCCCTTGCCGGGGCGGTGTCCGCAACGCTTGGCTTGGACTTGATCCTCAAGGTGGAGCCCAGCAGCACCGGCGCGGGTCAGCTCGCGTACTGTACGGGCGATCATAAAGGCAGTCCCCCAACCTGTATCGGCATCGACAAGTAACGGCAGAGAGGTCGCGCCCGTAATGCGCCATGCCTCCTCGACCACATTATCCAGAGAGGTCAGCCCGAGGTCCGGAAGACCGAAGGCGGCGTTGGCGACCCCTGCACCTGATAAGTAGATGGCTCGAAAGCCGATCCGGTCGGCGAGTAGAGCACAGTAGGCATTGGGGGCCCCGACCACCTGGAGAGGTAGCTCGCTTTCGACGGCTGCACGCAGGGAAGCACCCGGGCTCGAGGCATCACTCATATTACCTCCTTGCGGGCCCGTTGCGGGTCCAAGACGGCCACGACTACGCACCCTTAGACAGGCGGGATTGGTGCAGGGTCCTGTAGCGGCGGTCGCCCACCTCCACGGTTACAGCTTGGCAGCGGGGCTTCTAAGGTGCCACCCCCCGGTTGCCCAGTCCCAGCCCCTTTGGCCAAATCTGCTAAGGTTAGACTGACTGGAATCGGACAATTGTGGCTCGCCTCTCGCCCTGAGAGACCCCCTTGATCCGTAGCGCAGGATTCGCCTATGTCACTACATAGCCTTCTAAGTTACGCCTTACTACTCCTTGCCACTGGCTATGGAGTGGTGCTCTTGTCTGTCTTTCTAGCGCAATCACGCCTCCTCTACTCACCCAACGTTCCGTCGCGAGAGGTCATAATAACCCCACAAGAGGTCGGTCTTCCTTATGAACCTGTCACTATTCCCACTGAGGATGACATCGAGCTGGATGCGTGGTTAATCCCGGCCCGCGATCAGCATGGGGTCGTCGCCTTTTTCCACGGCAATTCCGGTAACATCTCGCACCGACTCGAGACACTCCAGCTCCTCCATGAGTTCGGTCTTACCACCCTGATCTTCGATTACCGCGGATATGGACGGAGTGGCGGCACACCTTCCGAGCAAGGGACCTACCGTGATGCCGAAGCAGTTTGGCGCTACTTGACGGAGGAGCGTCAGCTTGCCAATCCAGACATCATTCTATTTGGCCGTTCCCTGGGTGGCGCTATCGCTGCCCACTTAGCGGCTCGGCACTCTCCAGGGGCCTTGATCTTGGAATCGGCCTTTGTCTCGATTCCCAAGCTCGCGGCAATGGTCTACCCCTACCTGCCAGTCCAGTGGATAAGTCGCTATCGGTACCCCACCGCAGAGCTCCTCGAATCGATCACCTGTCCGGTCCTCATTATACACAGCCGGGAAGATGAGATTGTCCCCTTCGAACACGGCCAAGAGCTCTTCGCACAGGCCAAGGGGCCCAAGGAGTTTTTGGAGATCCACGGTAGCCATAACGACGCCCACCTGGTCAGTCATCAGGCCTATATAGAGGGTCTGGCAGGCTTCCTCCACCGGCACTGGCAACTGGGCAAACCACAAGTGCATTGATCTAATTCTACTCCGACCGATCTAGGCCGCCTGGAGCGGCGGATCTTCTATCTGGCCGGCTCGTATAAGTATGCCCAGGGGGGCGAGGGGGCCTGCTTCATGCACGTACCGGCCGGTTGCCAGCTACGACCCCGGAATACAGGGTGGTTTGCCGCAATCGACAGCCTAGCGGAGCCCCAGTCTCAGCAGGTGACTTACGGAAAAGGCGGATGGCGTTTCGCTGGGGCGACCTTCGACGCGAGCGCGATCTACCGCCTGAATGCGGTGATGGATCTCTACCAGACACTGGGATTGGATATCCCAACGAGCTATCAGTATGTCAGGCGGCTTCAGGGCTACTTCCTGGAGGAGCTGGGCTCCTCTCCAATCGACCAACTCACCGCAAAGCGTTTGGTCTACGCCACAGGCCGAACCCATGGCCACTTCCTGACCTTTGAGCTCGACTCACCCGAGACCACAGCAGCGTGGGCCCATTCCTTGGCCCGTAAAGCGATCCAGGTCGACTACCGAGGGAACCGCCTCCGGTTTGGGCTCGGCCTCTATCACGACCGCGGTGATATTGACGCCCTCTTCGCGCGCCTGACTGCCGGTTGAGTCTAGCCCCCCTTGCTGCCCACCGGGCTACGCCGCGATTCTAACCGTCCTTTCTCAGCCCCCCAGGCCGAGGAGGGGTATCATCACCAGATACACCAACCCTGTGATGAGTCCGATCCCGATCAGATTGAGCACGAGCCCGGTCCGCGCCATCTGTTGGATCGTCACATAACCGCTGGCGAACACGAGGGCATTGGGGGGAGTCGCCACCGGCATCATAAACGCACAGCTGGCCGCAAGCGCCGCCGGGAAGATCATCTGGTAGGGATGGAGGCCAAGTGCCGGGGCCAAAGCCGCCAGGATCGGTACGAGGGCCGCGGTCGTTGCAGTATTGCTCGTTAGCTCGGTCAGAAGAATCACCAAGGTAATCGTCACAACAACCACAGCGGCGAGGGGCCAGCCCGCCAGTGCTTCCACCTGACTCCCCAGAAATGCCCCTACACCGTTGGTGTCAAGGGCCCGGGCCAGACTCAGGCCGCCCCCGAACAGGAGCAGGATCTCCCAAGGCAGCTCACTGGCCGTGGACCAGTTCATCACGGACTGCCGTTGCGATCGATCCACGGGGATCACGAACAGGATCAAGGCAGCAACCATGGCCACCCCTGCATCGCTGAGCCCAGCCAGAGGGCGGCTTGCGGCAAGCTCGATCTCGGTTAACACGGGCCGCAGAACCCACGCCACTACTGCCCCAAGGAAGACTACCAGGGTGATCTTCTCACCCCGGTTCATCGGCCCGGACTGTGCGATCTCGGTGAGATCTATCCCAAGCCGCTCCGAGGGCACAGGGTAGAGGACCCGGGTCAGGAGCTGCCAAGCGAGGGGCAAGAATACCACCACCAGAGGCAAGCCGATCGCCAGCCACTGGGCGAAGCCGATCTCCTGACCGAAGCTCTGATCGATATAGGCGACTACCACGCCATTGGGCGGTGAGCCGATAACTGTCCCCACCCCCCCAATCGAGGCCCCGTAGGCCACACCGAGCATCAGACAGACCGCCAATCGGGAGGTCTTGCTCTGCACCTCGGCGGTGGAATGCCCGGGTCCAGGAGATGCAGTGAAGGCATCCAGGACACTCTGAGCAATCGGCAGCATCATCAGGGTAGTAGCGGTGTTGGAGATCCACATACTGAGGGTCGCAGCAGCGAGCATGAAGCCTCCGACGATACGGCGTGGCTGGGTACCGACCGCCTGCACTGTCATGACCGCGAAGCGCCGGTGGAGCCCCCATCGCTGCATCGCCAGCGAGATCATAAAGCCGCCCATGAATAAGAAAATGAGGGGGTGGGCGTAGGGAGCTGCCGCCTCTCTGAGCGGCAATGCCCCCAAGATAGGGAAGAG
>CAYUWI010000100.1:0-5621 GCA_964448275.1 uncultured Gammaproteobacteria bacterium
AACGGCGAACGGAGTGAGCCGTGAGCTAGCGGAGGGCGGCACCGGCGAGCGGGGCGGGCCGTTACGAAGCACCCGACCACCGATTGCAATGCTGAACGAATGAACCGATTCTTGGCGGACTACAAGGGCGAGACCGTTCGGCTAGCCCCGATCCGGTAACCACCGAGTGAAACCCTATCTCGGAGGGCCGTAGGCGATACCATCAAGCCGTGTGAGCTCCTCACCTCGTTTACAGACCGATTGCCTGATTTCGCTCGTTCCAATGACTGACGACCGCATTCGTGACATCCCGAAGCTCCGAACCCTCTTGACCACCGCTCAGATGCTCTCGCATTTTGATCGAGGGATCGCGTCCTATCGGGGGGTACTCCAAGAACTCGGTGTCGATGTCGACCACGTCGAAGAGGTACTGGAGACGTACGATCTCGAGGAACTGACCGACCGCGCCGAGCACCTCACGACACTGCCCGATCGATTCAACGACCAACTCGGGCCAGCAGGCTGGATCATGTACGAAGACCTGAATCTGGATGTGGCTGAAACTGCAGTCGAACACGCCGAAGCAGGTGACATGGACGCAGCCGAGCGCGTACTCATAGACTACTACGATGCCGAAACCGTCGAATGGCACATCAACCAATTGGCTTCTATCGATGCGTTTCGACCGCGACAGGAGTTGGTCGAACAGGCGTTGACCGATTACGACGCAGGTCGATATCATGCGTGTATTCCAGTCGTCCTGGCACAGCTCGACGGGATGGTCCAACACGCATACCCCGAGGGTGACGGTAAGTCCCGTGGCTTCGCATCGAACGAGGCGACGCTGGAGGCCTGGGACTCGATCGCTGGACATGCGACGGGTCTCGAGTGCTTACAGGACCTGATGCTCCGAGGTCGGAAGACGACTCGAACCGAAAAGATCGACAAGCCATATCGAAACGGCATCCTCCACGGGATGGATCTCGGCTATGCGACCGAGCGTGTGGCCGCAAAGACGTGGGGGGCGTTGTTCGCCGCTGGTGAGTGGGCACGCAAGGCTGAGAACGACGATCTGGTCCCCCCGGCCGAGGACACCCCAGAGCAGACCGTCCGAGAGGCACTCGAAGCGGCGATCGAACAACACGAAGAGACGCAGGATGTGAAGCAAGCGATGGATGCCTGGGAGCCACGCGATGTCGTTGTCGGGCGGGAAATCCCGGCGAGTGGATCACCTGCGGATTACGACGAGGGGACCCCAGAGCGAGCGGTCGTGGACTTCTTCTCGTACTGGACAGACGAGAACTATGGCAAGATGGCTGCCTCACTGATCACGAGCGCTGGCGAGACCGAACACCCAGGCGATCTCCGCCGTGAATTCGAGCATCTCGAGGTACGGTCGTTCGAACTCGTCAAAATCGACGAGAAGGCACCGGCTCAGCGAACAATCACAGTGGCCCTTGAGATCGAACAGTTCGGGAAATCGATTTCGGCGGAAAAATCCGTAGTGGTAACGCGGGTTGGTTTAGACGGGCGACCTGCCGTTCCGGAACATGAAGAAGGGACGTGGACGATCACGAATCACATTGTGCTTACTACGCTGTAACACGCGTGCCATCTGTTCTTAGCTGTGTACGGTAGTTGCGACCGACGCGGTGAGGGGAGCGGGCCGTTACGTACATACTCTTCCAGCCTGCCACGTCGCCCAGTGGGTCATCTACAGTCCTGGCGGACTCAGAAAGGGCGAGGCCGTCTCGGCCGACCCCCCCATCCCGTAAGCACCGCAGGAACGAGGAGCGCAGCGGCAGTCGCGGGATGCCGAGCGGCAGAGGGATTTCATCCCAGATGTCCTTCGCCTCGATATCCTGTGAGGAGATCTTCCAGAACCGGGGTTGATGCAGGAGCTGTCCTGATCGTCGACAACGAGATCGGGATTTTGAAGGCCACCCCTTTGAGATCCTGTTCGATTGGAGATTGAGGATCGGGAAACTGCATCACCGACGCCCGTTACCCAGGGTTATTCAGATCCGATCCTATCGAAGGCTAGGCCTTCATCGTCGATCCCCTCGAAAGCGCTGCCGACATCGCCCTCTATATCTGCCCGTATCCCCGGGGATATCTCCTCTTCGTCTTCGGGCACATAATCCAGATTCGCAATACTCCCATCGGTGTCCACGTTGACGCTGATGATGGCAAACCCATCTAACGGCTGGCCGCCGTCGGTGTTGGGCGGGAACTGGTTTACGCTATGGCTCCTATCAAGTTCGGCACGGCGGTAGATTTCGTCGATCAGTTCATACACCCTGTCGCCCGACGAGAACGATGCTCCATACCGTTTCCGCAGGATGTTCTTTACCGTCGAAAGCAAATACCGATTCGACGTCGAGGGATTCCGGCCGTAGTAGAACCGCGTTTCAGCGTTTGAGGCGTCGATGAATGGCTCCATATCCGGTGCCGTGTAGAAGAACGGTCTGTGAATATCGCCGACGAACGAGTAGTTCAGGAATGACTTGTTCACAGCACTAAGGTCATACCAGGTAGAGGCATCCGTATAATCCAGCTTAAATTCGGGCCGGTTTGCTAAGAGTTCGTGCTGGTGGTCGCGAAGCGTCCAATACATACCACCCGGTGACTTCCACTTCTGGCATTTCGTCTGACTCACAAAGGCCTGCCGCCCGGCGACGCTCTTGTTGCGCCAGAACGTACATACGAGAAGAATGTCTCCCAATTCGACACTCTGTTTCCCGAACGTAGACAGTGTGCTGTACGTCACCAGCGGTGATCCGTGTGCGTACTTGCACTTGGCGAAAATAGTCTGGTTTCGGTGACGGGCGTATGTACTATCCAGGTATTGGACTATGTCGTTGAGGAACGGGAGTTCCTTCCCGCTTGAATACGTAGTGAAATCGCCTCGCTCCAGCTGTGGGGCAATCTTGTCACCGAACTTCTGAATCAACGGTTCAGATGCCGACCCGCTCATATGCATCCTACCCTACAGCAACAGTGTAAGTATTTCCCAATCTCTAATTTTCAGCCCGGAACGGCAAGTTGGGTCGCAGCACCCGGAATAGTCTGTAGCGAGCGACGTGGAGGCCGATCCGATGGGCGCCTTGACGCGAACGGAGAGCGATAGCGACCCGTGAGCAAACGGGGTTGGCAGCGGCGAGCGTGGCAAGCCGAAGTGCGCGAGTGCCGAACTCCGTGGCAGGACCTGGATTTTTGGTAGATTGATGGGTAACTAGATTATGGCCGCCGAGACGTGGTCCTACATAGGGGTAGATCGAGACGGGAGTGACTGGATCGCCGTCGGCTATTCCGAACAGAGCCCGATCGGAGCAACCGTATACGACACGATCGAGCGACTGTGGGCAGTTCACGGCGATACAGCCGATCGAATCGTCGTCGACGTTCCGATCGGACTCTGTAGCTCACTCGAGGATCCAGACCCCTGTGGAAGGACAACCGACGGAGAGCTTTCCAGACACTGTGACGATCTCGCTAGGACGGTCATTGGGTCGAGATTCTCCTCGGTTTTCACTGCACCCTGCCGGAAGGCCGTGGAGTTAGCAGCTGACGGTGCGCCATACAGCGAGGTGAACGAGGCGAACAGAGATCACACCGGAAAGGGGTTGATGCAACAGGCCGCAAACATCGCACCCAGCATCGTCGAAGTCGACGAACTGCTTCGAGAGGACGGCGATCCCGACGTCCTCGTCGAGGGGCATCCCGAGGTTTGTTTCAGGGCCTTCGGCGATAGCGAGCTCGACCACAGCAAGAAGACTGCACCAGGCGTCGATGAGCGGTTGTCGATACTCGAATCGACGAGCGAGTACGAACAAGAAACGTGGCGCCGGCTCGCTCGTGAGCTTGCGGACGAAGGGCTCAGCACGGGGCTCGATGATCTACTTGACGCGCTGGTCCTAGCAGTGACTGCCGGTGCATCCTCCGACGAGCTCCAGATCATACCGGCTGATCCGCCGGAAGACGGTGAAGGCCTCCCCATGCAGATGGTGTATCGACGGGACGAGCCGTTCGAGGTGAACTGAACGGGCGGCGGAAGGGTTAATACTCTATACATGGAACATGTATTGTGATGTCGACGGACTTCCGGCTCACCGACTCCGCCGATCCCGAGGAGATCCTCGGAGACCTCCTCACGTACGCCGAGCTGCTGAACACGCCACAGCTGGCACGACTCTACATCCACGTCCTCCGGAACGGCCCCATCGCGATCGAGGCTGTCAAGGAGGACCTCGCCGTCCCGCACTCGACCGCGTACAAGTACGTCCGCGACCTCGAGGAGATGGGGATTCTCGCGCGTCACGAGGACGAGACGCCTACACGGATCTCCGTCGAGCCGATTCACCTCACCCTCGACACTGATCACGGTGAAGTGGTCGCGACACCGGTGCTCGTCGACGCGATCGGACGTCAGATCGACGACGAGGACATCCGGGTGTTCCTCGAACGCCAGGGGATTCCGAAGCTCGCCGCCGCGCTGCACTACACGTTGCGCGTGATGAACGGCGAGATGACTCAGCGGACGGCCGCCAATAAGCTCGACGTCCACCCTGTCGAGGGAACGACCGTCATCACGGCTCTCCAGGATGTCGTCGAGGAGGCAACCGCCTACGACCCTTACCTGGAGCCCTGAGGAATGCCGGAGGTGGAGCTTCCGCACGGTAGTATAGCGATCGTCGACACCAGCGTCATCTATGCAATGGGCGGTCCGTCCAACGACAAGTACCAGACGTTCGAGAAGTACGTCACCCAACGGGACGTCGCCGTTCGGATTCCCGACCACGTCGCCGAGGAGCTCGGCGAGAGCCCGGAGGGCTACCGGTATCAGCGTGATCGGCTTCGGTCAGCTCAGGATGCAGGGTGGCTTGAGCGGGCCGAGGTTGACTTCACCGATTCCGGCGTCTCCGATGCGATAGACAGGACACGCGAACGGATCTACAGCCTCTCCGCGGACGACGTCACGGAGGACGAAGTCGAGACGACCGACGCCGTCCTCACTTGCCTGGCATATCAGTACACAACCGAACAGTCACGACAGGTGGCGGTTCTCGTCAGCGATAGGCTTGCCGAACAGGCGATCGCCGACGTACTTGGCGCGATGGGTGTTGAAGAAGGTACTGACGTCGTTGAGGGTCGGGCATTTCTCAGGAATCTTCTTAGGGATGCTCGAGAACTGTAAATCACTCAGGAATTCCCTATCGGACGGGCGTGATGTAGCCACCAACGTTGAAGAGCTTCAACAAGGACCAGTTTTAGAGATACTTCCTCAGACTCGGATCGGTTGAAAAATCATCGTTGTTATCTACATCACGTGCTCGCTCCGGTGATAGAGTTCGTGAAGCTTCCGAGTCAAATCTTCGACGGAGATTAATTCATCCTTGTCAAGGTCCAACGTCCAAAATGTTACATCGTTCTTGAACATCTCACCGGTCTCTTCCTGCGTCTTTCGTCGAACTGCGTCCAAATTCCTTAGACCAGTACTTCACAAAAGCCCTAGCTGAGCAAACCTAGTTAGTGTGGATGGCTGAAGCTGAAATAGTAACTTGCTAGGAGGGATGGCTGCTTGTCCGAACTGTGTCAAGCACTAGACAAGCAGCCACTGAAATCTCGGAGGACCAGCTACA
>CAYUWI010000101.1:0-5584 GCA_964448275.1 uncultured Gammaproteobacteria bacterium
GTCACTGCTCGGTAGTCGTTTACCGGTTGGGTATTGGCCATACAGGCAACCCGCGTAACACCCCCGGCCGCAGCGGCCCGGGAACCGCTGGTGAGGTCTTCCTTCCGCTCCTGACCCGGTTCGCGTAGATGGACATGGATGTCGATCAGACCGGGGCACACGATGTCCTGCGCGGCCTCGATCACTGTATCTGGCTGGAATTCAGGGGGCGGTGTACCGAGCGCCTGAATCCGGCCATCGGCTATCGAGACATCGAGGATCTCGTCCCGTCCACTTGCGGGGTCAACCACGCGGCCATTCTGGATGATGAGCTTCACACCTCAGCCCCTCCCACCAAGCGCTTGAGTACCGCCATACGGATTGCGAGGCCGTTGGTTACCTGTGGGAGGATCACAGAGTGCGGGCCATCGGCGACCTCGGAGGTAATCTCAATGCCCCGATTGATCGGACCCGGGTGCATCACGATCGCCCCAGGTGCCGCGCGAGCAAGCCGCTCGGCGTTGAGTCCATAAAGACGGGTATATTCCCGCTGACTTGGGACACAGGTTCCTCGGATCCGCTCTAATTGGAGACGGAGCAGGATGATGATATCGACCCCCTCGAGGCCAGCATTGGTGTCGTGGAATACTTGGACCCCGAGGGCCTCCTGGGGCGCTGCCGGCAGCAGGGTCTTGGGGCCGATTAGTCGGATCTCCCGGGTTTGGTAGGCATGCAGCGCATGGATCTGTGAGCGAGCCACCCGCGAGTGGGTGATGTCGCCGATGATCGCAACCGTACACCCAGAGAGATCCCCTTTATAGCTCTGGATCGTTAGGAGATCGAGCAGGGCCTGGGTCGGATGTTCATGGGTACCATCCCCGGCATTGATTACGGCACACGGTTTGGAGAGCACCTGCGCTGCGAGATGGGGGGCCCCGCTCTCAGGGTGGCGAATCACCAGGGCGTCGGGATGCATCGCCTCCAGGGTACGGACCGTGTCAAGCCAGGTCTCGCCCTTGTTCATCGCTGAACCGGAGGTATTGATATTGATGGTATCAGCAGCGAGGCATTTCCCTGCGAGTTCAAAGCTGGTTCGCGTACGCGTGCTGGATTCAAGGAAGAGGTTGATTACAGTCTTCCCCCGCAGGGAATCGGCCTTCCTTCGTGGCTGTTCGAGCAACTGGCGGCACCTCCGAGCCTCCTCGAGGATCTGCTCGATCCAGCCGATCGGCGCCCCTTCCAATCCAAGCAGGTGACGCTCAGCCCCTATGTTGTCCTGGTTCGGCTCATGTGTAACCGGGCGCATAGGAGATCACACCATCGCTTGGGCCATCATCCACCCTCTTGGTGAAGGAGCGGGTACACCGCTCAAGTGTTGCTCCTAGGCATGGCCGCTCTCCTGAATCAGCAGACTCATATCGACCCCGATCGAGGCAGCAGCCCTCTCCCAAAGGTCTGTGAAGGGGGTCTCGAAGACGAGCTCACGTCCGGTCGGTGCGGTTAGCCAGGCATCTTCACGCAGCTCCGCTTCGAGCTGCCCGGGCCCCCAGCCTGCGTGTCCGAGCACTACGCGGTATTGCTGGGGGCCCTCGCCACGAACCAGATCCTCAAGGATCTCGCGGGAGTTCGTGAGGGCGATTTCCTCGGTGATGGCGAGACTCGGTTCCCATAGCTTCTCTGCGGAGTACAGGACTAGTCCTTGTTCGGACTGAACAGGACCACCAAAAAAGACAGGTATCTCCCGGAGTTCAGGGTCGTGGTTTTCGATCTCCAGGCGATCGCAGATCTCTCCCAAGGTCAGGGAGGAGGGTTTGGTCAATACGACCCCAAGCGCCCCTTCCTCATTGTGTTGACAGAGGTAGACCACGGACTGTTTGAAATTCGGATCCTCCAAAGAAGGGAGGGCGATGAGCAATTGACCAGTCAAGTCGGTGGTGGACATGGTATGGCCCTTCCGAACTTAGATCTATCGTTCGATTTGCTGCAAATCAACACCCTACAAGCCCAGTTACGGTAGATTTCTGGTTTGGGGTCCGCGTAGGGACCACCCTCCACCCTAATTCTCTTCCCTATAAAGGGGAAGAGGGAACAGGAGAGGGCCAGGGTATGAACCGAGCATGTACCCCCTTGTACGCCCCTCGTTTGGAACACGTTCAGCCCAGTATAACTAAGGGGAGGGGGCAAGACGAGTCACCGCCGTGACCGCTTTGAAAGCGCCTCAAGTCCCCGGAAAGTGGCAAGCGATTTGTGATATTGTTTAGAGGCGATCTGTGGCGGTAGCTGCCTTAATTGATCCAGAGAGGTGGTATCTATGATCGATTCGACGAAGTTAGAAGAGACCGGCGTAGCCACCGCAAAAGAGGTCCCCTATATCATCGACTTTGCGGAGCTCGGTATGGATATGGTGGACCAGGTTGGGGGCAAGAACGCCTCCTTGGGGGAGATTACCCGCAATTTGAAACAGGCGGGGGTGCAGGTACCCGGTGGATTCGCCGTTACTGCTCGTGCCTATCGGGCGGTGATCGAAGAAGCAGGGCTCCGGCCCAAGCTGCAGCGGCTCTTCGCCGAGTTGAATATCGATAACCGGGCCGATCTTGCCTACGCTGGGGAGAGGGCTCGAGGCTGGATCCTGGATGCCCCGCTTCCGAGCTCCGTCGAGGCAGGGATTCGAGAGGCGTACAAGACCCTGTGCAAGGCAGTGGGTAAGGAAGAGGTCGCTGTGGCGGTGCGCTCGAGTGCGACTGCTGAGGATCTCCCGGGAGCGAGCTTTGCTGGTCAACAGGAGACCTATCTCCATATACGTGGGGCCGACAATCTGATCCGTGCAGTACGCAAGTGCTTCGCCTCGCTCTTCACCGATCGCAGTATCTCTTATCGCACGCGCCGTGGCTTCGATCACCTCGATGTTGCCCTCTCTGTTGGCGTTCAACAGATGGTCTACGCCGACCAAGGGGCCTCCGGGGTCATGTTCTCTATTGATACCGAAAGCGGTTTCGAGGACGTGGTCTTCGTGACAGCCGCCTACGGATTGGGGGAGAACGTGGTTCAGGGGGCCGTCAATCCGGATGAGTACTACGTGCACAAGCCCCTGCTGGAGGCCGGCAAGCCGGCCTTGATTCGGCGTCAGCTAGGGGACAAGGCCCTGCGAATGGTCTACGACGCCAAGGGCGAGCAGCGGAACCTGCCTGTCCCGGTTGCAGAACGCAGGCATTTCGTTCTAAGCGATAAAGAGGTACTGACCCTGGCCCGCTGGGCGGTTGCGATCGAAAAACACTACTCCCAGGTCTACAAACGGTATACCCCAATGGATATCGAGTGGGCTCGGGATCAAGAGAGTGGGACACTCTATATACTCCAGGCACGTCCCGAGACAGTCCATACCGCCAAGAAGTCCGATCTCCTCCGCAGCTATCGCCTGGTCGAACGGGGTACGGTGCTCGTGACCGGCCGCAGCGTTGGGGCCGCGATCACCTCAGGACCGGTCCGAATTGTCGATCGTCCCCAAGATCTCAAGGAATTCGACAAGGGGGACATCCTGGTGACCGATATGACCGACCCCGATTGGGAGCCGGTCTTAGCCCAGGCCGGTGGGATCATTACCAACCGCGGGGGGCGGACCTGCCACGCGGCCATCGTCTCTCGGGAACTTGGGATCCCCGCAATCGTGGGGACCGGTGAGGCCACGGCACTCCTTGAACCAGGCCAGACGGTGACCCTCTCTTGCGCCGAAGGGGACATCGGGTACGTCTACAAGGGGGCCTTGGCCTACGAGGTGGAAAGCGGCGAGCTCTCCGAGGAGCACCTACCGGAGACGGTTGAGCTCATGATGAATGTGGCCAATCCGGAGCGCGCATTCACCTTTGCCCGACTTCCCAGCTCGGGGGTGGGTCTGGCTCGGATGGAGTTCGTGATCAATAATGAGATCGGCGTCCATCCATTGGCTCTGCTCTATCCGGAGCAAGTAGATAGGGAGGCTCGGACCCAGATCCAGGCACGGACGACTTCGTTCCCCAACAACCGAGAGTACTTCGTCCGTACCCTCTCCGAGGGGGTGGCCACCATCGCGGCGAGCTTCTACCCCAAGGAGGTCATTGTGCGGATGTCTGACTTCAAGTCGAATGAGTACGCCAACCTGATCGGGGGAACCTCCTTCGAGCCAGAGGAAGAGAACCCGATGCTCGGCTTCCGGGGCGCCTCGCGCTACTACTCTGAGGCCTATCGGGAGGGGTTCGCCATGGAGTGCGAGGCGATCCGGCGGGCACGGGATGAGTTGGGACTGAATAATATAAAGATCATGATCCCATTTTGTCGGACCACCGAGGAGGGGAAGAAGGTCCTCCACGAGCTCGAGCTCAATGGTTTGAAGCGGGGACACGGCCATCTCGAGATCTACATCATGTGTGAACTTCCCTCCAATGTTGTCCTGGCGGAGGAGTTCGCCGAGATCTTCGATGGTTTCTCGATCGGCTCCAATGATCTGACCCAACTCACATTAGGGGTTGATCGCGATTCGGCCCTCGTTGCTGAGCTGTTTCAGGAGGAGAATGAGGCCGTCAAGCGGCTTATCACCGAGGCGATTCAAAAGGCCAAGTCCAAGGGCCGTAAGATCGGGATCTGTGGTCAGGCCCCGAGCGATATCCCCGACTTTGCGCGCTTCTTGCTCATGGAGGGTATCGATTCGATCTCCGTGAACCCCGATGCCTTGGCGACCACTGCCAAGCTCCTCAAGGAGTTGGAACAGGCAGGCTAAGGGCCTGCTTGGAGGATACGATTCAGCCAGGCGATCAGCTCCTTGGCCTCTTGCTCATTGACACCGTGGTCCACAGCATAGGTATGCCACTCGGGGGATTGGCAGCCCAACTCGGCGAGGCGATCACGGGCTGCCGTACCAAGGGTGCGGGGGATCAGGGAGTCGTTCTCCCCATGGCCCATGAAGATGGGCGTCGTCCGTTGCACGGAAGCAACAGCCGGGTCCGTTGGGAGGTAGGCGGACAGGGCTGCGATGCCGGCCAAGCGACGCGGGTATCCGAGCCCGGTCCAGAGGGCAGTTACGCTTCCCTGGGAGAATCCCCCGATGCAGAGTCTCCAGTGGGGGACCCCCCGTTCCTCTTCCCGGGCCAAAAGGGTATTGAGTTGGGCGGTCGACGACCGAAGATCATCTAAGTCTGTACCCTCACTCAGCGAGGTGGAGTGGAGGTCGTACCAGGCCCGCATCGAGAGGCCCAAGTTGATGGTGACCGATCGGACCGGGGCATGGGGCAGGATAATCCTCAATCCACTCGGTAGATTGGCAGCCAGATGACGGAATAGTGGCTCGAAATCATGGCCGTCTGCCCCGAGCCCATGGAGCCAGATCAAAGAGGCCTGGGCCTCACCCTCCGGGTTGATCTCGATCTGTTCTAAGGGCTGTTCCTCGGCCAATTTCCCTACCCTCGATCTTCTTGTCCTGTAGTGCCCTGTAGCCCCTCTTGTACGCTGGGGCCGGAATGATGGACTCTGAGCAGCTGGGAGGACGGGAATGGCTCCTCCTCCGACGGAGCCGTCGAGCCCTGTTGCAGTGCGGGAGCGTGATGGTGGTACTCCCCAAGCTGGACATCGAGGCCTT
>CAYUWI010000102.1:0-5537 GCA_964448275.1 uncultured Gammaproteobacteria bacterium
GTGGCGAGATATTGGGCAATCTCGAGCATCGCGGCCACCCCTGAGGCATTATCGTCGGCGCCGAAATGGATCTGCCCCTCCTCGTCCGCCGTTGCAAGCGAATGGGCGCCCTTCCCATGGCCGAGGTGGTCGACGTGGGCGCCGATCGCAACACTCTGTTCGCTCCTGGGAGCGGTGGCCGGCAACCGAGCTAGGACATTGCGCCCGGTCCGTTGCTCCTGTTGGATGTCCACCTGAGCGGTGAGCCGGACACCTTCCAGCGTGAAGCCCTCCGCGGGTGCTCCGGTATCGAGACGGTCCTGCAATCCCTTGAGGTCCTTACCGGCCTCGGCAAGCCAACCTTGGGCCAGCTCGTCGGTTACCGAGATCACCGGAATGCTCGTTCCGGCGAGTGTGGCGTCGAAGGACAGCTCCACCAATTCGTGCTTTACCTCGGCGTTCGGTCCACTGACGAAGATCAACCCACGTGCCCCCCGATCCCGGGCTACCATCGCCTTGTGGCGTAATGAGGCGTAGCGGCTCCAGGCCTGGCGTTTCTCAGCTGAGATATCCTTGGGTAAGAAGCGAAAGGCCAACACCCACTTCCCGTCGACGTCGACGTCGACGTCGGCGTAGGCGTCGTAACCTTGCGCTTCCTCGGAGTCTGGGGCGACAATCCCGTAACCCGCAAAGGCGATTGGGGCTGGCCCAAACCGGCCTGTTGCTGAGAAGGCCAGGGGGCGCCACTGGCTATCGACGGTATAGCTGGTCAGCGGCTCTTCTCCTTGTGAACCCCACCGCTGCAGGGTATTGTCGGAGCCGAGCGAGACGCCTGCGGTGAACTCGAATGGGTCAAACCATGTCCCTTTTTCTCCGGCGGGTTCGAGGCCGAGCCCCTCGAAGATGGAAGCGACGTATTGGGTAGCCAACTGTTCACCGCGGGTCCCGGTCAATCGACCGGCCATCTGCTTGGATGCCAGTGCGGCCACGTGGCGCCGGGCGTCTTCGGCAGTAATCGCGGCATGCGTCTGGTCAAGTTGGGACTTAGCAAAGGTTGCGATCGCGCTTTGGCTGGTTGGTACCGTCTCTTTTTCATGCTTATGCTCAGTAGTCAAGCCGAGCTGACGGCGTGCCTTGGCGTCATTCCAGTCGGCGAGGAAGATCTGGGGGTCTCCGTCCGTGGTACGTGCGCTTGTCCATGCCAATTGCTGACCGCTTGGCGAGAAGACAGGAAGGCTATCGAAACCATCAGTGTAGGTCACCCGGACCGGGTCACTCTTGCCCGCCACATCGACCATATACAGCTCGAAGTTGGAGAAGCCGTGCTTATTGGTGGCAAAGATGAGATAGTCGCCCGAGGGGTGATAAAATGGGGCCCATGACATGGCCCCGAGTTGGGTGATTTGGCGTTTATCTGAGCCATCGATCGCCATTGTATAGATCTCGGCTGTTCTCCCATCTTTGGAGAAGTGGCGCCAAACGAGCCGTTTGCCGTCAGGACTAAAGAAGGGGCCACCATCATAGCCGGGCGCGTCGGTCAGCCGGCGGGGGTTCGAGCCGTCGGCGTTCATGATGTAGAGGTCCATAAAGTAAGATGGGTCCTTATGGAGCCGCCGGCGCTCCTTTTGGCTCAGCTCGCCGCGGTAGGCATGTCGATTGGAAGCGAAGGCGATCAGCTTGCCGTTGGGCGAATAGGAGCCCTCGGCATCGTAGCCTGGCGCCTCAGTCAAAGGGGTGAGCTTGCCGCTGTCCAGCCCGACTTCGTAGATCTCGTAGTGCTTGTCAAAGTCCCAAGAATAGCCCTTTGTTTCCCCTTTGGCGCGCTTGTGTAGGGTCTTACTCTGTTTGGCCCGGGCATTGGGATCTTCGTGGGTGGAAGCGAACAAGGCCTTGTCGCCTCCCGGATGGATCCAAGCACAGGTGGTTTTCCCGTAGCCAGGTGAGAGACGATGTGTGTTGCCGGTTTCCAAATCCATCAGGTAGATCTGGTAGAAGGGATTCCCCGGTACACGCTCCGACTGGAATATCATCTTGGAGCCATCAGCCGCAAAATACCCTTCACCGCTGCGTTTGCCTGCGAATGTTAGTTGGTGAATCGCACTGAGATACGGCGAGCGGGAGCTATTTGCCGTTGCAGAAGCCGGGAGGAAGACCCAAGCGAGCACAGCGATCAAGATCCTCGCTACACCCTTCTGGATACCGTTGACCACCTCAATCATAGGGCCCCCTAACATGCTTGGATTGGGCAGTGTAATCGATCCAACTGAATTAGAAAGACTGCAAGCCAACGTCGAGCTTGCCCCTCGAAGGAAGACATCCATCTAGCGGGCGGTTCACCGAAGACTAGATACACGATGCGATCAAGACCATATGGAGGCCGAAATTATGCCGCGTAGAGATCGGTTGGTGCAGGAATACAAGCATGATCCGTACTTTGTGCAAGCGAAGTATAAAGAGCCTTCGGTGTGTAAGGAGTGTGGCGTCACGTTTCATGATGGTAAATTCGAATGGCAAAAGACCCCGCCTGAAAACGCGCATGAGATCGTATGTCCGGCATGCCGCCGCTGCCAAGACAACTACGAGGGCGGCGTCGTGTATCTAGAAGGGGGATTCTTGGCCCAACATGCCGATGAGATCGGTAATTTGATCGATAACACAGCGGAGCTCGAGACCCAGAACCGCCCCTTAGAGCGGATCATGGATCGGCAGACGCTAGAAGACGGCTCACTGACGGTCCGTACGACCTATGAACATTTGGCCCGCCGCATCGGTGAGGCTGTGCATAAGGCCTATGAGGGTGAGCTCGACTTCCGATATCCCAGTGGGGAGAAGTACATCCGAGTCCACTGGTGCCGGGATTGATCACTGAGCCTGTCCGACTGAGTCTGTCCGGAGACGCCCTTGGCAAATTGGCGAGCCGAGGGCTCTCCTTATTGACCCCCCGTGAGCACCAAGGCGTTGAGGCCGGCCTTTCGCAGCCGGCGACGGACCCCATTGAGGGTCGTCAAGTCATTATACGGGCCCAAACGCACCCGAAACCAAATCCCATGATCAGGCAAGTCTGCAGCGACCACTCGGGCCTGCAGACCGAGTGATGCCACTCGGCCCTTGAGTCGCCTCGCCCTTGCCGCCTCTCGAAAGGAGGCAATCTGGAGGAGACTCCCCTGTCCCTCCGCTTGTGCGACTTTGGATTGCGTTTTTCGCGGTTTGGACGCCGCAGGGTCTTCGCGCGCTTTTTTAGGTGAATGAGACTTGGGCCCAGGGGCATGAGGTAGGGATCGTTTCCGAGGGAAAGACTCCGATGGGGGAGTCACCTCCTTCTCCGTGAGGAGGGTGTAGAATTGATAGCTCTCCTTGGGGTCTGGAGGCGTCGAGGTAGTCCTCTGAGAGGATCCCGGTTGTTCGGGCGGCGGATTCGGAATACCCGATAGTTGCAGGCTTGCTGTATAGAGCGGGAGCAGAATTAAGAGACCTGTGAGGATCCCTCCGAGGCTCCAGAGAAGCCTCCGTTGCCAACTACGAGGCCGATTTTTCCTGGTCGATGGCATGGATTGGTTTTCCCCGTCTACATCTTCTTGGGAGCACTGACCCCTAGGAGTTCGAGGCCATTCGCAATGACCTGACGTACACCTTCCGCAAGGGCCAACCGTGCTCGCATTAGCTCCAGGTCCTCTACCAGAATGCGATGGGCATTGTAATAGGGATGGAATTCACCAGCGAGCTCCTGAAGGAATCGGGCGACTCGGTGCGGCTCTCGAGCAACGGCCGCACCCGCCACCACTTCCGGATAACGTGCCAGTAGTCGCAACAGCTGAGCCTCCTTGGCTTCGCAGAGACGCCCGACTGCAGCTCCTGTAAGCTCCGGGCACGTATAACCCTGTTCATCGAGCTTTTTGTAGAGGCTATAGATACGGGTATGGGCATACTGGACATAGTAGACAGGGTTGTCTTCTGTATGCCGTTTCGCAAGTTCCAAGTCGAAGTCCAGGTGCTGGTCCGCACGCCGAAGGACATAGAAGAAACGCGCTGCATCGCGCCCGATTTCCGCCATTAGTTCGCGGAGGGTGACATATTGTCCGGCCCGGGTGGACATGGAGACCTTCTCTGTGCCCCGGTAGAGATTGGCAAACTGCACTAGCAGGATCTCTAAGAGTTCCGGGTCAAGTCCAAGGGCCGTGACGGCCGCCCGGACCCGTGCTACATAGCCGTGATGATCAGCCCCCCAGATATTGATGATGTGGTCAAAGCCACACTGAAACTTGTGCCAATGGTAGCCAATATCGGAGGCAAAGTAAGTGAGTTCCCCAGTTTTACGGACGACCACACGATCCTTCTCGTCACTGAACTGTGAGCTCGAGAACCAGGTAGTGCCTTGCTTGGTGTAGAGAAGGCCCTTATCGGCCAAGGTTCTGAGTGCCCGTTCAACCTTCCCTGCCTCCGCCAAGGCGCGTTCAGAGACCCACTCATCGAAGGTGACCTCGAAGGCCTCAAGATCGGCACGGATGGTGCCAAGGACTCGAGTAAGTGCGCGCTCCCGGAACTGATCGAAGACCTCTGTGCCGAGATTGATTCGGACGGCGCTGAGTAAGGCGTCTATACGGACCTCAGGGTCCTCCTCCTCAGGGATCGACAAGCTCTCCTGGGCGAGGATCCACTGAAGGCCAAACTCCTGAAGGAGCTCTTCGGCAATCTCTTTGACGTAGTCCCCTTGATAGGCTTGCTCGGGGAAAGGTGTCGGCAGGCTCGTTGCCAGCCGTTGATAGTGGAGGAAAACGCTCAGTGCCAGGAGGTCTATTTGCCTGCCGGTATCATTGACGTAATACTCCCGCTTGATGCTGTAACCGGCTGCCTCCATGATCCGGGCGAGGGTATCGCCGTACGCTGCACCCCGGCCGTGGCCAACGTGTAAGGGGCCAGTCGGATTGGCTGAGACGAATTCGATTTGGACCTTCTCCCCCTTGCCGACTGGGCCCTGTCCGTACCTTGCCCCTGCCTGTAAGATCTCGGGCACGATCGCCTGGAAGGTGGCCTCGGTCAGATGGAAGTTGATAAACCCGGGTCCGGCGATTTCCACACGCTCGAGTTCAGGGGCTTCCGGTAATGCATCAGTGATGGCCTCGGCCACTTCGCGCGGCGGCTTGCCGATGGATTTGGCCAACTGGAGAGCGAGATTGGAGGCAAAATCGCCGTGGCCCTCACCACGGGGCCGTTCAACCTGGATCTCGATCGGGATCGGGTGGGGGAAGGTCCCGCGGTCCTGGAGCCGCTTGACCGCGGTTTCGAGGAGTTCCACGAGTAGGGCATTCACACACTATTCTCCAGGGGTTGGCTGGTGTACGTACGGGGATACCCAGGCAAGGGGGCCCGCCTTATTCTGCAAAGGGCAGGATACCCGATATCCTAACTCGTCGTAAAAACGGTGTCGGCTCGCGTCGACCGCGGTCCGCATCCGATCGCATTACTCGCTGTTCGGGACTGTTGAAGGAGCCGCACTACGGGGGGCTATAAGGCGGTGACACACTCTGTACTAATGGGGGTAATCTTCGCCGCGGGTGGCC
>CAYUWI010000103.1:0-5527 GCA_964448275.1 uncultured Gammaproteobacteria bacterium
GCACGATCCAGGCTCGGAGGCGGCCCTGGGGCACCCCCTCGATGATCGGGTAGATCGGGGTGAGTCGGGTGGGTGGGGCCGGGGGTCCCTCATCGGCCACCTCGAACTCCGGATGGACCATCTCCAACCCATAGGGTCCACGGCGTACTGAACCGAAGCACAAGAGGAAACGCCCGGGGCGAAGCTGGGCCCGGAGGTATTGATGGCCTTGGAAGAAGCGGAGGGTCAGGAGTCCGGTCGGGTCTTCGAGAAGCACTACCAATGTTGGACGGGGGTCCCTATAAACCGCCTCACCCTGGATGCGACCGCCTACACTCACCTCCCGACCCAAGGGAAGCTCTGCTACCGGTATCAAGCGGGTCCGATCCTGGTAGCGCGAGGGGAGATGGAAGAGCAAATCCCGCTGGCGCTTGATCCCGAGAAGGGCCAAGCGCGCGGCCATCTGTGGACCCACTCCCGGCAACTCTTGGAGGGAACCCGGGTTGGGCCGAGGGTGGGTCAAGGGCTATCCACCCACCCCAGGGCCGGTATGCACAATGGCCTCGATCTCCACGGCCGCCCCCTTCGGAAGGCTGGCGGCGCCGATCACCGCCCGGGCCGGATAGGGCTCGGTGAAGTACTCCGTCAGGACCTCGTTGACCTCACCGAATCGAGCCAGATCAGTGAGATAGACGGTCAGTTTGATCACTTGGTCCAGTGATCCTCCGCTCGTCCGTGTGATCGCTTCGATATTCTGCACGGCCTGCTCGACCTGGGCCCGGAATGGGCCT
The DNA here is from genome assembly GCA_964448275.1 of uncultured Gammaproteobacteria bacterium. Classification (GTDB taxonomy): domain Bacteria; phylum Pseudomonadota; class Gammaproteobacteria; order Thiohalorhabdales; family CAYUWI01; genus CAYUWI01. The sequence goes on from CAYUWI010000103.1 coordinate 771, forward strand.
GCCACTAGCTCCATGGAGCGAGGTTCTAGTGGCAGTTGGCCAGAGATAAACAGAATCTCCCCGGCGCGGACCGCTTGGGAGTAGGGCCCGAGCGCCGCTGGGGCCGCCTCTGTCTGGAGGGCCTGGCGGATATAGGGTGCCATCGGTTCACCCCCTCTTGCGGATGACGCGCTCGACCACGCTCAAGCCTCGGAGCTTGCGCATGATTCGAGCGATGTGGTCACGCCCCTCGACTTCGAGCACGAGGGCAATGGTGCGATACGCCCCGTCACGATCCTCGACTTCGACTGTATCAATATTGGTCCCTTCCTCTGCAATGATCGAGGCGATCCGGGCAAGGACCCCTTTAGTATTGTGTACCACGGCCTTGATTGCCACCGGGAAGACCCCTTGCGGCCTCGGGGCCCAATCAACCTTGACGTACTTCTCGGGGTGTTTGATCTGGAGATCGATCAGATTGGGGCAGCTGGCCCGGTGGACCATCACCCCACGCCCAATCGAAACGAAGCCGACGATTGGATCGTGTGGGACCGGATAACAGCAACGTGCCAGGTTGGCCACGATCCCCTCCATTCCGGAGATCAGCAGGTTTGCACCCCCTTTCTCCTGGGTCCCGTAGGCCTCTTGATCGCTGCCCTGGGCAGTGCGGACCTCCTGATCCAGATACCCTGGAAAGAGGTGTTGCACCACGGCCGGCGCCAGCACAGTCCCTCGCCCGATCTCCTCGAATAGCGCCTCGGGCGAGGTAAGCTGGAATCGTGTGGCGACCTCTTGCAAGCGATCCCCAGGGAGCTCTTCCAAGTTAACTCCCATGCCATCTAAGGCCCGCTCCACGATCCCTTTGCCCAGTGCCCTAACCTGGTCACGTTCCTGCGTCTTGAGGAAGTGCCGGATCGCCGAGCGTGCCTTGCCGGTGATCACAGAGTGGAGCCAGAGCGGATCAGGTTGCTGGTGGGGATCGGTCAGGATCTCGACTCGGTCACCGTTTTGTAAGGTCGTGCGTAGACTCGAAACCCGGCCGTTGATACGTGCCCCGACACATTGATTCCCGACATCGGTGTGGATCGCGTAGGCGAAATCCACAGGGGTCGCCCCGCGGGGCAATCGCATGATCTTGCCATTCGGGGTGAAGACATAGACCTCATCAGGGAACAGATCGACCTTGACGTGCTCCAAGAACTCCGAGGGGTCCCCCGCCTCCTTCTGGATCTGCAGCAGCTGCCGCAACCAGGTATAGCTCTGTTCCACCTCCCGCTTGACCTCGTCGGGTTTATCCTCCTGCCCCTTATAGCGCCAATGGGCAGCCACCCCTGCCTCGGCTACTTCGTGCATCTCCCAGGTGCGGATCTGGAACTCCATAACCCCACCGAACGGATTGATCACCAATGTGTGCAGGGACTGGTAGCCATTGACCTTAGGGATCGCGATATAGTCCTTGAACCGGCCCGGAATCGGTTTATAGAGGCTATGGACTCGGCCCAGCACCGTATAACAGGTTGCAACATCATCGACCAGAATCCGAAAGGCGTAGATGTCTTGGACCTCTTCGAAAGATAGCCCCTTAACCTGCATCTTGCGGTAGATGCTATGGATATGCTTTTCCCGGCCAAGGACCTCGGCTTGGAGTCCGGCTCGATTTAGGTCCTCACGGACCGTTTGTTCGATTCGCTCGGTAACGCGTGCTCGGTTGCCGCGTTCCTTCTGGAGCTGTTCGCTTAGGATCTGGTACCGCCGGGGATGGAGATGCTTGAATGAGAGATCCTCGAGCTCGTTCTTGATCGAGTTCAATCCGAGCCGGTGGGCTATCGGGGCGAAGATCTCGAGCGTCTCCCGCGCAACCCGTTTCTGCTTCTCCTCATGAAGGAAGCGCAGGGTACGCATATTGTGCAGGCGGTCAGCGAGCTTGATTATAATGACCCGCAAGTCACGCGACATAGCCAAGAGCATCTTGCGGAAGTTTTCCGCTTGCAGCTCTTCTCGCGTGTCGAAATGGATCTTACCCAGCTTGGTTACACCCTCTACTAGCTGGGCCACTTCTGGCCCAAACTGGCCCTGCAGCTGCTCCAAGGTTACGGAGGTATCTTCGATGACATCATGGAGGAGGGCAGCCGCCAAGCAGTTGGCATCCACGCCGAAATCGGCCAGGATGCGAGCGACCTCGATGGTATGGGTAATGTAGGGTTCATCGGAGTAGCGATACTGCCCCTCATGGGCGCTCGCTGCAACCAGGTAGGCTCGGTGAATCAGATCGACCTCTTCAGGGGGAAGATAGGCCTGGCTCACCTCGATGAGTTCATTGATCCGAAGCACGGTTGCCGAGCTCCTCCCGCTCAACCCAGGGTCCAGAGGTTGATCCTGAATCAGCCCCTTCATAATTGCAGCACACAAGCCTCCCGGCTCTCCATGGGCTATCTACTCCAATTCCCCACCTGTCGGTTCGGTCTCCTCCCCTGCTGAGTCGCCAAGCATCGATGGTCCTTCCTGCCCGACATCTTCCAGGGAGAACTCGGCCTCAAGGCCTTCTCGTCGGTCGGTATGCCTCGCCTCGACGGTGACCGACTCGGGTACATGGGCCCCTTCTAGCTGTTCATCCACGGAATCCAGGAATTCCTCTGTCACCTTGCCAGTTGCGATCTCCCGTAGGGAAAGCACTGCGAAGTTATCGTCTTCTGATTGCACTAGCGGCCGGGCCCCTTGGCTTAATTGCCGGGCACGCCGGCTCGCCAAGAGTGCTAGCTGGAATCGGTTATGGTTCGGGAGATTCTGGAGACAGTCTTCAACTGTGATTCGGGCCATAGTACTACCCTTCTTTACTAGGCCAACCAGCCTAGAGCGGAGATAAAAATTGCCGATTTTCTCTCTACTTTTTTAGTCAGCGGCTCGACCTGCTCTCTCCGATCAACGAGTTCACAAGCGCATCGATGGAGTCTCGCTGGTGGATAAGCCGACAACGCTCAGCCTCAATGATGGCGACGAGCTCTTTTAAGGCCTGTTCGAAGACATGATTCACCACCACATAATCGTATTCGGTGTAATGGCTAATCTCGAATTCCGCCGCACGCAAACGCCGTTCGATGACCTCGGGGTCATCTTGGCCACGGTGGATCAGGCGTTGACTCAGAATCTGTCGTGAAGGGGGAAGGATGAATAAGCTGATCGCCTCGGGGATACGCTCGCGTACCTGGCGTCCGCCCTGCCAATCGATTTCCAGGATCACATCGCGGCCAGCTTTGCGTTCCGCAGCCACCGCCTCCCGACTTGTCCCATAGGAGTACTCGAAGACCCGAGCGTACTCCAATAGGGCGTCCTCTGCTACCAATTGTTCGAAGGTAGTCTCATCCACGAAGTAGTACTCCGCCCCATCCACCTCCCCCGGCCGGGCTGGACGAGTGGTATAGCTCACAGAGGAGACCACCCCGTCGAGCCGTCTCAGTAATTCTTGACACAGGGAGGTCTTGCCGGTTCCCGAAGGGGCCGAGATAATGAACAATAGACCATGCCGACGCGGGACCTCCATCTCGCTCACTCGAGGTTTTGGATCTGTTCGCGCATCTGTTCGATTAGGACCTTTAAGTCTACCACTGTTTGGACAATCTCCGTATCGGGGGATTTAGACCCGATCGTATTCGCCTCACGATGCATCTCCTGCATAAGGAAATCCAGCCGACGGCCGACCACACCTCCCGTCTGGAGAACCCGATGGGCTTCAGCTAGATGGGCCTCGAGGCGCTCGAGCTCCTCAGTGATATCGCTGCGTTGAGCGAAGAAGACCAACTCCTGCTCGAGCCGCTCTGGATCGAGTCGCTCCTCGAGTTCAGCGAGGCGTTGGACTAGGCGCTTACGATAGGCGGACTTGACTTCCGGTAAGCGATTCCGGATGGATTCAGTCCGCTCGCTCATCCCCTCGAGGCGTTCACTCAAGCTTGTGGCCAACACCTCTCCTTCCCGTTGGCGAGCCGCTACAACTTGACCCAAGGCGCTTTCGAACCCGTCGAGGATTTGCTCCTGGGCCGTTTCGCGCTCGATCCGGGGCGGGACCACCACACCAGGCCACTGCATCAGTTGAGCGGTCTCCAATCCTCCAACGGTCCCATACTCGCGGGCCACTGTCTGGCTGAGTGCGACCAGGGTCGCGGCCAATTCCTGATTGAGCTCCAATCGGGCTGGTTCCACCTCGCCCGCCACGATCCGCAATGTAGCCTCTAATTTCCCCCGTTGGATCCAAGCCTGGGCCCGCTCTCGGACAATCGGCTCCCAATCGCGGTAGCCCTCAGGAAGACGGATAGAGAGATCCAAATACCGATGGTTGAGGGTACGTAACTCCCAGATGGCCTGCTCTGCCCCCAGATCCACCTGGGTCCGTGCAAAAGCGGTCATACTACAGATCGTCACCTGCTTCCCGTCCTGTTCAATTAGGCATTTTGAGCCTGTACCAGGTAACCGGGCCACTCACCACACACTGCCCGGCCGCAGGGTCCCCTAGGCACTCTCTCTCACCTCACGCAAGGTGCTAAAATGGAGGGCGTATTATGGATTCATCCGAAGGATAGGACAAAACTGTGGATGTCGTGATCGCCTCCGATAACCCAGGCAAACTTCGCGAGCTTGACCAGCTCCTGGCCCCACTGGGTTGGCGTATCCAGTCTCAGCAAGAGCAAGGGGTCAGACCGGTGGCTGAGACCCAGGATACCTTCGTCGAAAACGCCTTGCTCAAGGCCCACAATGCAGCCCGCGAGACCGGCCACGCTGCCCTCGCC
>CAYUWI010000104.1:0-5336 GCA_964448275.1 uncultured Gammaproteobacteria bacterium
GTGGGGGCCGGCGCTCTGCTCGACGCAGGGCGCCGGCTTTTTCTGTAGGGGAGCGTCTGTGGACAAGCCTGCCAGAGGGGAGAATTCGGTTTTCTTCTCCTCGCATGTCAGGAGGTGCTTTGTTTCAGAAGTGCAATGTTGGGGGCGAATTGCGTGTTGCGGGATTGAAACGTTTGGCAGCCGGTGAGCTGGGGGGGCAGCGCTCTGTCCGGCGTGAAAGGGAAATGAACCGGATGGCACCAAGCTTGCCAACAGTGATGAATGGGTCTGCTGAGAAAGGGTCCGTACTCCCATAAATATGGACCGGTCTGTTTCCCGCGCCTTTCCCCAAGCCATGTTTCAGCGAAACGAAGATCACCGACAGCAGGGGCTTTTCGACGGGGCGGGGTTTTTGTCCGAGAAGCTCGGGGATCGATTGGAAAGCTCGTGGGCCGCAACGTTATACCACGAGGTGTTTTGCCGGGACGACTCGACGCAGGCTGGAGCTCATTATTTCGGTGGAGCAGGAGGTGTGAGAGAGGCTGGACGAGCGTCTCAACGAGGAAGCCAAACGGGAGTGGGCCGAGCGGATCTTGAGTGAGCAGTTAGTCTCTTCGTTATCAGGTACTGAGAGGTAAATGCACAGCCATGGGTCCGGTAACTTCACCGCTCCATCACGGACCGATGTAGAACATGACTAGACACAAGAATAAAAAACAAGTATAATATCATATACCATGTGTGCGTCTTATTACGGTCTTTTTGAGAGGTATATCAAACAGCAAATCATGTCTATTAAAAGAATTGTATTTTGTTGGAGAATTTGCCTTATCTTTTGTTGTCTACTACTTATACCACTTTTGTGCGGGTGTAGTGGTCTATTACGGTTAGAACCAAACCAACAGTACTTCTCGAACTATCAGTACAATTCGTTTAGTGACCGCACTACGCTAAATTTGAGCCCGAGAAATGTTGATGGGTTTATAGTTGGTGCTGAGTATGTGAGCAGTACACATATTGGGATAGCAATAGCTAATCGTCAAGGTACGAGGGCGGATTTTGACGAGGTACAGTGGAAGTTTTTTTCGATGGATAATGGCAGGAAGAGCGAAATGGATAAGGCTACGAAAACAAATATACTATCTAATATACGAGATCGGCACTATATCAATGTCAAAGCGGAGGGAGCAGGTCAAGTGGCGGTTGAATCACTAGCCGAGACTATGGGAGGTGCTAGTGACGACAGTATTAGTGGTGAGTTTTCTGACCGCGATAATGAGTATACAATACATTACAAAGGTGAGTTTACGAAATCTGGGTCATCAGATAACCCAAATACGTGGAAGTTAACGTGGTCTAACGAGGAGCTTGGTTATGAATCGACGTTTGTATTCAAGCAGTTCGACACTGAGGAAGGTGAGGAATATAGCATGTCTACTCTTGAGGCAGGACATGGAGAACTGAATGGATGGGATGTTGACGTCTCTCCCGATGGTAGGTTCGTAAAATTTGCGAACGTTATTTTTGACATTAAACTTAAAAAGATGCACAAACTTTACTCTCAGGGTTGCGAGGCGGCTTCCACATTTTCACCAGACTGGTCAGAACTCATTGTAATACATGATTCATGTGATGGTGCGTTCAAAGCTGATAGACTGGACTTCAGAATAAGTGATATATCTGACTAACGTAAACATAGGCTGTTATGCTTGATACAAAATCTGAAATAGAATCGTGTACATATGTTGTGGTATCCGAGACGGCAGTATATATATGCTTGCTTATGGTATCAGTAGTCTCATGTACGACCCAAAAGTCGGTCAAAAAAGCGTACAACAAAAAGGACTATGAGAAGCTTTACGAGTATACGAAAAGCGATGATGTTGGTGTAAAAAATGATGCATTCAAATATTTCTATCAAACAAATAATAATGCAGCTTTAAAGTACCTTTTCAAAATTGCAAGGGAAAACTCTGGTGAGACGTATGGGAGTGCGGTAGAAGCGATATCGAGCTTTGACTCTCGGAAGACGGTTGAATTTTTGTTAAATCAGCTTCGGGAAGCACCTATCGAAAAGAAAGTAATTCTGATTAGCAACCTGGGCTCTAAAATCGACAACGATAAAGTTAGAGAGCGTGTGGTGTCCTTCCTCGGTTCGAAAGAGCCACCTTTAGAACTTACCTGTGCGGAAGTTTTGGCAAGAGCGGGATATAATAAGGGTAAGGATGTAGCAGCTACATATACACATTCAGACTACCTGTTGCACAAGAAAAAGGCTATTAATATCTTGGGGTTGTTCGAAGATAGAGAATATGTGAAATATATAAAACCTCATTTGGAGAGTGATGAGAAAGTGATAGCGAGTGCTGCGGATAAGGCACTAAAAAGAATACTTGGAAGGAACTATAGAAATAGGCTTGCTGGAAACAACGAGAGTGACAGTACGCGGAGCGACCGGCCAACCGACACGGTTAGTAGAAGAACACGCTCAAGGCGCGATAACAGGCAAAAGACTCGGAAACGGTATCCGTTGATTGACAGACAAGTCCCTAGTACGGAGATGAATCGGTCGAGGGACATTGCTGTGGTCATTGGAGTATCGAATTACACGGCTTCGGATATACCCGACGTGGAGTTCGCCTTGCGGGATGCGAAGGTTATGAGGAAGTATCTTATCCGTACACTCGGTTTTCGGGAGGAGAATATTATATATGAGGAAGATGCTAGTGGGGCGGTGCTTGAACGTATCTTTGGGACGTCTACGGACCCGGAAGGCCAACTCCACGATTGGGCAAGACCCAACGAGTCTAATGTTTTCGTGTATTATAGCGGTCATGGTGCCCCTGATCCTGGAACGGGCAATGCCTACCTCGTTCCGTCCGATGCCGATCCGAACTATCTCTCCCAAAACGGTTATCCTGTCAGTCAGCTCTACGAGAACCTTTCGAAAGTCCAAGCAGGGTCAGTAACGGTCTTGTTGGAGTCCTGCTTTAGTGGGGTTTCGGAGGGAGGGGCGGTCGTGCAGGAGGCCAGCCCGGTGAAGTTGAGCGTCGAGAACCCGGTGGTGGCGATGGAAAATGGCTTAGCTTTTACGGCGGGAGCCGCTGATCAAGTCGCCTCGTGGTACTCGGAGAAGAAACATGGGCTCTTTACCTACTATTTTCTAAGGGGTCTCCGTGGAAATGCTGATAAGAACGGCGACCGCGAGGTCACGGCGAGGGAAATTGGGGAGTACCTCACTGGAAAAGTACCCTACCGAGCCCAGCGTATTCACGGCCGTGAGCAGACCCCACAGGTAACAGGGCAAACGAAAGACCGTGTGCTGGTGCGATACAAAGAAGGGAATCTTCCGGCTCAAAAATAGACTAATTTATCCACCACAGAATAGGAAAAGAAAATAAAGAAGTAATATCGATACGCAATTGACTAAAGTTATTTCGATTCGTTTTCGTGTAGGAACCTTCAAAATAATTTACTCAATAGGAGTATAGAGATATGATCGAAAATAACAATAAACATACTTTTTCGGTGCTAATTAGTTTGGTACTCATAGCGTCGGGAGTTTCAGCTTGTGGTGGATCTAAGGCCGTTTCCGAGCAGGAGTGCTTTCCCCAGTGGTACACGAATCCGCCGGAGACGCAGTTCTATGTGAGGGCTCCGCAAACAGCAACGGCTGGAAACATGCAAATTGCTCTTGACAAGGCGAAAACGGGAGCACGTGGAGACATCGCCTCTAGGTTACGAACGGAAGTTGAGAACATGACACAGACGTTTGTACAGGACCTCGGCGAGCAAGAGGCGCGAAAAGAGTTCGTGGAAAGCCAGGAGACTGCCACGAGCCGGGTTCTTCGTGGCTCGGAGCCGGAAGAGACGAAAATATGCCAGAAGGAAGATGGTACCTACCAAGCGTTTGTCTTAATGGAGATGCCCATTGGAAAAGTGGCCAAGGAGTTCAATGCATTGGTGAAGCAGAATGGAGATCTGTATTCGCGCTTCCAAGACAGTAAGGCGTTTAAGGAGGTCCAGAAAGCCATTCAACAGTACGAGGAGAGCCAAACCGCTTCTTCTGGACAAGGATAAGATTTTTGTCGCACTATCTCAGTTCTAGTGCATACCAAAGCTCTACGGCTGCCTGTCAGTTACCCCTTCTTCCATGACCGCGAGCGTGTTTTCGAGGTTCTGTATCGGGATTAGCTGGGGTGCTGCGTTTCAGTGGGCATTACTGGTCACCGTCGTCTTAGCAGTTTTCCGGACCGCGCTGGCACAGTCCAGCGAACTGGAGGCCAGTACAGTAGAGACTTCCTATGAAATATATGCAGGTAACAAGACGCCGAAGGAGGCACGCACGCAGGCCATTGACCGGGCTCAGGCTGAGGCCGTTCGAAAAGCGATTGGGACACTAGTGCAGGCAGAGCGGCGAAGCTCGACAATCGAAACTGGCGAGGAGGTAGTGAACCGCTTCTCACAGGTGGTCCGAACCGGTGCCAGCGGCCGAGTTGTCGACTATGAGGTCCTGGAAGAACGGCGAGTCGAGCGGGCAGGGGAACTTTTCTACCAAGTCCGGATCCGGGCCAGCGTTAAACCTGCAAAAGGCCGTCCGGACCCTGGGTTTGAGGTCAAGTTGCGTCTCAACGATGCGGATCGGATTTTCGTCGACCGAGGTAGTCTGGAGGAGAGTGATGAGATTATCGCTGAGATCCAGACCACAAAGGACTCTTACCTTACCCTGTTTGTCGTGACGCCGGACACATTACAGGTAATCTGGCCCAACTCTAGGTCAAGAGACACCTTCGTTCCAGCAGACACGACAGTTGAATTTCCCTCTCCGAGCCGACGGGGGCGTGATCTCCTCCATGTTCGGGTCAATGTGCCAGAAGGCAGAGAGCGGGTCACCGAACGGCTCGTGGCGGTGGCAACCAAGCAAAAAGTCCCATTCCGGGAGGTGCCTGAATACCAGGTGGAGAATGGGGCGCTCACCACGGCTCAGGCCAGTGTGCAGGCGTTCAACCGATGGCTCGTCGAGATTCCCCTTGGAGAACGGGCAATCACCTCAATCGCCTACGACGTGAGACGGGCACCACAGAATTAGGTCATGGAGAGAATAAGAATAGGTCTGTGTGGTATCACCTCTTCTCTCGATGAATCCCCCTTCCTCATTTTGTCTGGCGGGACGGGGCGGAGACAGACGCGCACCCAACGGCTGACGGTCGTTCGGTAACTGGTCCACCCCGGGGCGTCCGCTTTATGGTTTCCTTCCAGGCCCCTCCGCATTCTCGAACCAGCGGTCGGGTCCACCGAAGGCCCCGGTCGTTTTCCTCGGGCCAGGGAGATGGGTCCACGCCCGTCACGTTTCGAAG
>CAYUWI010000105.1:0-5264 GCA_964448275.1 uncultured Gammaproteobacteria bacterium
CCATCGCGTCTGTTGACGAGCCCGGTTCCGCATGGCCCGGCCAACGCACGATGAATGGGACACGGATACCGGCGTCGTACAGGCACCACTTGGCCAAGTGAAAGTTCGCCCCGTGGTCTGAGGTATAGATGAAAAGTGTGTCCTTGCCATAGCCATGCTCGCGCAAGAGGTTGCGCACCCGCCCAACCGTCCGGTCCATGATCGTGACCGATGTGTAGTAATCCGCCAGCGCGTCCCGCGTCTTAGGCGTGTCCGGCCAACGGTCCGGCACCGTCAACTCCGACGGCTCGTAATGCTTGTTCTCCACCCACGGCATGTGTGGGTTGCCCGTGCCCACCTCCAAGTAGAGCGGCTTATCGCTGTCGCGGTCTGCCAGAAACTTATCGACCATCTTCGGCAGCGACTTGGCCTCGGCCGCGCCGGGGCTCCAGTTCGTGCGCTTGATGTCATAAGGGAACGCGCTGTGTGGGTGCAAACTCTCCTTGCCAATCAGTGCCGTCTGATAGCCGAGCGGACGCAGATAATGACTCAGCGTTTTGATCCCCTTCCTGACGTGACCACCGAAGACGTGCCCGCCGTTGCGGAACGGCATCAGGCCCGTGTGCAGCACGGCGCGCGACGGCGAGCAGAGCGTGTCCGCCGCGAACGCCGCGTCGAACCGAATGCCCTGTTCGGCCAGCTTGTCCAGGTTGGGCGTGCGGACGTCCGGGTGGCCGTAGCAGCCGGCGTGAGCAGCCCCGTGATCGTCCGAAATCATCATCACGATGTTCGGCGGACCATCTCCCCCTGCGGCAAGCGCGGGACCACCCCACCACAGACCGGCAGCGCCGACGAGCCAGAGCGCGGCGCTCCAAATAAACTGTCCGCCTCGGTCGGGTCGGTGGTTTGTTAAAGCTCCCATAAAAATTGCTCCTTGATGGGAACCGAAGACTTTTTCCCTCCATTTCCAACCGCCCGACATGGCGCGCACGCCGCGCAGCGCGCAGCGAAAATAACTGATTGACTGATTTTTCACGGTGCGACCGAGACTAACGCTTCGAAGCGCTGGAGCAAGGAAAAAGTGCCGGAAAATCGCCGGGAAAGCAACCAAGACAAGCCGTCATACATCGCCGGCCATGCCCACATGAGCAGCCCTTGCGTACTACCGTGGGGTGCCGGCCCGCTGATCGCGTAAAATAGGCCTTCCGGCCCGGCGTGCTGATTCAAGTGTTGAACCGTCACTACCGATGCGATAGTCTGCTGCCGGTGCAATTCAGGTCGCGACGGTAAGTAGTATGTACGTGTCGGGTTTGAATTGGCGGTGAGCCAGAGAAGCATCCCAAGGGGCTGTGAGTAATAAGCACAATGTTTAACAGGCTAAATTATACGGGATGGAAGGCAGTTCGGTTGGCGGCCATGGTGGTCGTAAGCAGTGTATTGGCCGGCACCGCGGTAGCCGAGCCGCTTGAGATCACGATCGAAGGCAACGACCGAATTCAGTACGACACGAAACGGTTTGCGGTCGATCCCGGGCAGAAGGTCAAGCTGACACTGAAGCATGTCGGGGAGATGCCGGTCGAAGCGATGGGTCACAACGTGAAGCCTCTTTGGGCGAGTGCTCTATTGGTTGGGACGGCTCCAGGTCATTTGGGCCGATAGCGCCTACAACGGCGGCTTAGCCGAATTCGTCAAGAGCTTTCGCCCCTGGGGCAAGCTCCGGCTGGAAGTTGTCCCTCGCCCACAGGACCAGAAAGGCTTTCAGGTCCTGCCCAGGAGATGGGTAGTCGAACGGACCTTTGGCTGGCTCAACAAGGCCCGCCGCCTAAGCAAAGATTACGAGCGCAACCCCAGTCACAGTGAAAGTATGATTCAGATTCACATGATCGGACTTATGCTCAATCGCATCCACCCATCGCGGAAAAACTGATTTTCGGGACACCCTCTCAGTCACATCACATACTATCGCGCATTTGCCGGCCCCCTCTGCGACAACTGACCGACGGGCGAATAACAAATCACCACGTTGTAAAACGGTCTTCCGTTGCTCCTTTTCATTGAGTTGGACGCGCTTCATAGGAATATCGTGGAGCCGGGGATTGCCGAAGAGTTCACCCATGTTCACCATCTTCACGCCAGCGCCATGATACTCTTTAGGTTTGTAGATACCGTTTCGCGTTCTTCCTTCGAGCGCGTCACCAAATCGGACAATCTTCCAAGTAGATGGTAGTTTCCCGAGGAGCGGCAGTTGAAACTTAGAGTTAGCCACCATAACCCAACGTCCTTATACGATCTCGAATCCTATTTTCCAACCGCTCCGACTCTGCGAACTGGTCGTTCAATTGGGCCACAAGGCGGGACATCTTCTCGTCGAATGGCTCTCCATCATCCTCCACCTCCTCGGCCCCGACGTAGCGGCCAGGCGTCAGGACATACCCATGGGAGCGGATCTCTTCGAGCTTCGCCGATTTGCAGAAGCCGGGCCTGTCCTCGTAAGCAGCAAATCCGCCGGCGTCCTTCTCGCCCCGCCAAGCGTGGTAGGTTTCCGCGATCCTCTCGATCTCCTCGTTCGACAGCTCCCGATGGGTCCGATCAACGAGGTAGCCCATCTTTCTGGCGTCGATAAACAGCGTTTCGCCGCGGCGATCGCGAAAGCCCTTGCCCCTTTTATTCCGGGTCACGAACCAGAGACAGACCGGAATGCCGGTCGTGTAAAAGAGCTGGCTCGGAAGCGCGATCATGCAGTCGACCAGGTCAGCCTCGATAATCCTTTGCCGGATTTCCCCTTCGCCTGATTGGTTCGAGGACATGGAGCCATTCGCCATCACGAATCCGGCGATGCCGGTCGGTCCGGTATGGTGGATGAAGTGCTGGATCCAGGCATAATTGGCGTTACCGATCGGAGGAACCCCGAATTGCCAGCGTTTGTCATCTCGCAGCCGATCACCACCCCAATCGGAGTCGTTGAAGGGAGGATTCGCCAGAAGGTAATCCGCCTTCAGGTCGGGATGAAGGTCATGATGGAAGCTATCCTCGTGCCGGCCACCGAGGTCGGCATCGATCCGGCGAATCGCCAGATTCATCTTAGCCAGTCGCCACGTCGTCGCGTTGGACTCCTGTCCATAGATCGCGATGTCACCCAGCTCGCCCCCATGCCTTTCAACAAATTTCTCACTCTGCACGAACATACCACCCGAGCCGCAACAAGGGTCAAAGACCCTGCCGCCGTAAGGCTCGATCATCTCCACCAGGAGCATGACTACGGATTGGGGGGTGTAGAATTCGCCGCCTCCTTTCCCTTCCTTCTCGGCGAACTTCCCAAGGAAGTATTCATACACCCGGCCCAAGATGTCACGGGACCGGCCCGCATCCCCGCCGGCTTCATTCAGCGTGATGGTTCCGATCAGGTCGATCAGCTCGCCCAGACGATGCTTATCCAGGGCGGGCTTCGTGTATTCCTTAGGCAGTACCCCCTTGAGCTTGGGATTGTCCCGTTCGATTGCGACCATGGCGTCATCGATGAGCTTACCGATGCCGCTCTGCTTGGCGTTTTTCTGCAGGTAACTCCAGCGTGCCGCCGGCGGTACCCAGAAAACGCTTAGGGCCTCGTATTCGTCGCGATCTTCCGGGTCACCTTGACCGTATTCTTTGGACATCTCGTCCTCACCGGTCTCGATCAGGTGGTAAGTCTGCTCGAATGCGTCCGAGATGTATTTCAGGAAGATCAAGCCGAGGGCCACATGCTTGTATTCAGCCGCATCCATGTGGCCCCGCATCTTGTCCGCGGCCTGCCAGAGCTTTTGCTCAAAGCCAAGGTTGCCTCCATTCTGGTTCACGTGCCGGGATGACTCAGAAGTCGTGCGTTTCTTCGTGGGGTCTTTGCGGGATGCCTGTTTCGTCATCGATCTTCTTTAACCGATCTTGGGACGTGCTGAACAACCCGGTTGCGTCTGGCACAAACAGCAGCCTACCGATCCAGGCCATTTGCTTCCTCCTTGCTCAAGCAGCGGCTACCAAGACGTTTTACTGGGATTTCTGGGTTCCTCGTATTCTTTAGTGAGCCCCATTTTATGCCGGTGCGTGCTCAAAACAAGAAAAATCAGGGAAAGTCCGAGGCAAACAAGGCAAAATGTCCGGAAAAATGCCGAAAATTCCACCAAAAATTCGGAGACCGGGGTTTAACTGGTCGATGAGGCGGCCGGCTCGCCGGACTGGACCTAGAAAATTTGCACAGGGGGCTGGGGAAGAGGGCTGTTTTCGCTCCGTATATTTCGAGAGCAACCCGGCAACCTCGTTCGCTACGAGTCGCCTCAGAATAAGGCCCCCGCGCTTGTCGATCACTTATGGAGGACAACGACGTTTTGTGCATCACAAAACCGGGGTTCGCGATACACAAATCAGCTTGTCGTTAAAATCTGATCATCAAAACAACTCGTCTCCCTCAACAATGTTGATCAACTCGCCAAACGCAAACCGCCCGGCCCTTCGTCCGCGTGGCTCCTCCAATGTCGTCACAAGCCCCCCTTCCCGGAAAACTCGTAGAATACGCTGGGCCGATGGCGCCGGAACTTCTTGGTCCGCGACAAACTGCGTGGAGCGAAAAACAGGTCGTTGGAAGAGGAAATCCAATGCTCTGATCGCATACTGCGAGTGAGTCAGATCCACCACCCGATCCTTCACCTTGGAGGAGACGGCCAGAAGACCCCGCGCCTTCGCTTCGTTGCTACGGGCCTGCTGAATTACAGCCGATTCGAAAAAACGCACCCATCCAGTCCAATCACCATCGCGGGAAACCGCCCGCAGTCGCTCATAATACTCGTCTCGGTGCGCTTCCAGATAGGCGCTCATGTAAAACATTGACTCGGACGGCAACTCTCTTTCGTAGAGAAACAACGGAATCAGCAACCGTCCAATGCGCCCATTTCCGTCTAGAGCGAATTGAGCAGTAACAACCACATGACAATCAAGTCTAAGGGATCTAAGGACACAACACATGCCGAAGACAAAGGAGCCCCATGATTAACCGATTTTCAACCTGCTCCGTCGAACTATGCGGTTCCACTTTTCTCACGGGGCTCCGATCCATTAACTCCCAGAGAGACATGGGACCATCGATGCCTACCACTTCGCCCACACGAACCTGGTTTGAGGGGACCTGGAATGCCTCTTGCGGCGACTTGGCGAATTGAGTTCGCTATGGTGAGCAGCGATGCGCGAGCATGCGCAATGGAAGTGCTCTGATCATAGGTAAGCCTCGGTCAAACCACCTTAAGACCGCGAATACAGGG
>CAYUWI010000106.1:0-5256 GCA_964448275.1 uncultured Gammaproteobacteria bacterium
CTCCCCTGTGTAGGGAGACGCCGGGGAGGGGTTTAAGGGATGTCTTTTAGAGTTTACGATTGAACCGCTAAGGATTTTCAGACGTCTGAAAATCCGGTTAAACTTGATCATCGTTGTTGCTTTGCTCGGCGCGTTCGAGTGCTTCGCGTAACGCGCTCACCACACGACCCCAGGAAAGTTCTTCGGTCTTGCTCTGGACGATGACGGTTGCGTCATGCTCGGTGCTGAAGGCCTCTTTCTTTTTGGTTTGTCCTTTGGACTCTGAAGTGGAAGAGGCTGACTTCGAACTCCGAGCTCTTCGCACCGAAAGTGTTCCGTCCTTAACTTGCGTCCAAAGCTCCCGCTGCTTCGCCTCGTCTTTTTGTTTAGCGATCTCAAGAAGGAGAGACTTTGTTGCTTTTTCCGAATTGGGAACCTCCGAAAGGACGTCTTGAGGAAGATCGAGGATCCGGAGTGTTTGGTTGATACTCCCCAGAGATTTATTCAAACGCTCTGCCAGCTGTTCCTGGCCGATATTGTGATTGACCATGAGTTGTTTGAAGCTCTGGGCTTCCTCCACCGGATTTAGATCCTTCCGGTGAATGTTCTCGATGAGCTGGAGGGCAATGCGCTCGTGGTCTTCGACAGTTCGGATAATGCATCGAACTTTAGTAAGCCCGGCCTCCCAAGCCGCCCGATACCGACGCTCTCCCGAAAGAACCCGATACCGTTTCTGGTCGATCGGCTCAACAATGATGGGATTGATAAGTCCGTGCTCTTTAATCGAGGCGCTGAGCTCACTTAAGTCCCCTGGGTCTTTCCGCGGTTGGCTCCCGTCGAGCTCAATCCGATCAAGGGAAATCCAGTCGAGGTGTTGCTCGCTCTTTCCCGTAGGGTCAAAGGAGAGACTCGTCTCCCCGGCCGCGGTTTGATCCAAATAGTTTCCTAATTTGCTGGCCATAATTGGGTTATCTCCTGACGCAATTGCTCGTAGTCTTTCGCTCCTCCTGTAGAGCGATACGAGGCAAAGATGTCTCTCGATTCGTCCTCGCTCTGCACCCGGTTGAGCTTCTCATCCCGACGGATTGCCGTTTCAAGAACTTTCCCCCGATTCTGAAGCGGCTCCAGATACTCCTGGACCTTAGCGTTCGTCACCCGCGCTTGCCCCATAATCATCGTAAGAAGTACCCGATAATCCCAGTACTCCTCTCGGCGCTTGATACTGTGAAGGGTCCGCAGCAGATCCCCGATCCCGCGAAGCGCGTATCCGGAAGGCTGCGTGGGGATGAGAAAGTACGTGGCTGCTACCATGGCATTCACCGGAAGCACCCCGAGCGTGGGTTGAGAGTCAATGATGATGTAGTCAAAGTCGGTGACTCCCTCGAGAGCGTCCTTGAGTTTCTGCTCCCGGAAGTGCTGGCTGTTCAACGCGAGATCAGCCTCTGCCATCTTCAACGACGACGGAGCGATCTTTAAGTTCTCCAGGTAGGTGTCCGTTATAATTTCCGAGACCCCGCCGTTCTCGTTCAAGAAGGCCTCGGCAAGTGACCGGCCTTCCACGGTTTCCGGGTCAATCCCCACCCCGACCGTCGCGTGGCTCTGAGGGTCTAAATCTACAAGCAACGTCGAATAACCGGCACGCGCTAAAGCAGCGGCTAAATTAACAGTAGTCGTGGTTTTCCCTACGCCACCTTTTTGATTAATGCTTGCGACGGTAATGGGCCTCATAAAACCTTTTCATGATCCATTCCGGGACTCCTTAGCTTTTGCTGAAGGGATCGCTACTCCTCGACGCTCGGCGTATTCCCGGACAGCTTGGTTGATGAAATAGCTTCGGTTGCGGTCCTCGGTTTCGCTCAGCTCATCCAGATACCGGATGACTGGCTCCTCCAGAAAGACCCCGGTGGATCGCGCCTCACGTTTCTTCCTTCGCATACCCTCAATTTCCTATTTGACCTTCATTCTATCAATTCCTCACAATGATTGGCAATAACTGACAGTGGATAACTGAACATACAGCGCCGAGAGAAAGACCGCAATCAGCCTGGCTCGGGATGGCTCGAGAAGCAGACAAAACGGAAAAACGGACGCCTCCCCCGCTCGTCCCGCGGGACTTCCTCCTCGGCCCGGTCTTTGCGGCAAGCCGCCAAAGCGGCCCACGGCGGGTGGTCGTCGGCCAAAAAGAATATACCATCGGGGGTTTCCACCCCCTCCGGCCGGAGGTTTCCCCCCCTGCCCTAGACATCCGGCACGGTCGTGCATGCTTTACCATCCTAAGCTTCCGGGACATCTTCAACGACAGCCCAAGCTTTCGGTTTTCCCTTAACGAGTTCTGTCAACGATACGCCGGAAGCAACGGCGGCAGATACAGCAGGGATATAAAGATGATTTTGGCGGATCTCATTGACTCGTTTTTCCAGGTCAAAGACCTCCCGACCGGCCGTTTCCACGTCTACCGGATCCTTGAGCACATCGATATCGAAGGCCGGCCGATCCGCCGCCGCGACGCCATCATGGCCAAATCCGGCCAAATGGAGATGTGGTTCAATGGGGTTACCCTCTCGGAGGAGTTCTTCGGCATCCTGCGGAATGTCGCCGAGCTCCAGCACCTAAAGCTCGATGCCCTGACCGCCATGCGAAGCAACCTCGCCCAAGCCATTTACCTCTACATCCCGAGTCGAGCCCACCATCACCGTAGACAATCACCGTTCGAGATCACCTTGACTACCCTGCTCGGCCAGGTAGGCACCTCGGTGCCGCAGGCCAAGTGGGAGCGGCGCCGTTTACTTACCCAAAACAAACACTCGGTCCTCTCCCAGCTCGACGGAAAAGAAACCCTCACCGGAACATTCCACGTCGACCTCAAAGAAACCGCGGACAAAAAAGACCACAAGTTCCTCGCTTGGATAGCTCCGAATGAAGCCCAAGAAGTAGCCGGAGACGCGGACTCCAAACTCATCCAAGCGCTCAAGGAAAACGGGCAGGGGTGGACCGCAAGCGAGATCCGCTCACGGCTAAAATCGCGAAAGCGCTTGGGACGTCACCAAATTGAAATCGTTGAGCGCTCCGGCGCAGATTACGAAAGTAATGAGCGCTTCCTCGACCTCGCCTTAAAGCTCCTGGGTGAGTCCCGCTTTAACTCCGCCATTGCTGAAGCCAAATCAGATGAGCTTGAAGGCCGCCGCGCTACCAAGCACCCGACCGCACGTCTCATCTACCGGCTTATGGAGGCAGCCCAAAGCACTCCCCCACCTCGCTCGAGCTAGCCGCTTCGTCCTCTGCAAAACGCTCCCGCGCCCCGCCATCGGTTTGGACAATTAAGTGGCATGTTTGGACAATTAAGTGGAAACGCCCACATCCCTTTGGACATCTAAGTGGCGTGTTTGGACAATTAAGTGGGAGAAAGGGACGTTTATATCGATTAAATACCTGAACCCCAACGAGTTACGAAACGACCCTTAAAGCTCCCCAGTACTTCCCCATCAAATGGTACCCATTTTCTCCCATTAGCGGCCTATCGGCCTAAATGCCTTAACATTCCGCCAAGCAATCTAAAGTCCAAAACTGCATCAACGGGTTAAAAATAGAAGAGGGGTTTTCAGACGTCTGAAAATCCAGTTATCCACACCCCCCTACTTAAGCCCTCTTCCCTTTTATGGGATAATGAGGCTAACATGCGTCGATCTCGAAGATCACAACGAGCTTGGGTCGTTGAACCCGTAGAGACGATAGGCGAAACGGAATATCGCCTATCGGAAGTGATCCTCGTTGATCGCCGCGGGAACCGCTGGGTTGTTGAAGCGAAGCAACTCGCATCGAGTTATCCACACCTCTTCTCCGGGGCAGGGGTGACATTCAGTGAAGAAAGGGGTGACATTTAATGAAACCATGGGTGACATTCAGTGAAGTGCCGAAACCTCTAGATAGCTCAATGACCCGGTAAAAGGAAGTTTTCCACAAGCTCTAATATTTTTAATACTTTTAAGGTAGGGCGCGAATTTCTTTCATGTCTTCAAAAGAAAAGAGAACAATTGTCTCAAATAACAGGGGGAGCGTTTTTCAGACGTCTGAAAACACGATCGTGGATTACATCGCAACTGAAATGTTTTTAGAGCAAACCGGATTCTTTTCGCCTTCCTCGAAGCGATTAAACCGAATCTTTACCAAAGAAAAGAGGAGTCGGCGGAAAAACCCTGAATCTGGCGAATACGTAGAACGAACCCTTACTATCATGGCGATTCACGATCTCGGACTCCCCGTCACTTTTGACCAGGATCTTTATCGGGCGTTTTTAAAGATATGCGATGAACTCTTTGATACCTACGGCTATCTCCCGGAGCCGATCGAAGTCCCCACAAAAAAGCTTCTTCGGTACGCCTGGAAGAGCATAAACAAACACCAAGTGAGAGAAGCCAAACAGTGGTTTCAGGTCATGATCGGTACGCTTATCAAAGGCGAGATCTATAACGCCAAAACCGGCGAATATGAAGCCGGGGCAGGGAGTGTCTTCAGCGAGGTCAAGATGCGAGGGGAAGCCCTCCCTGATGGCAATATCGCGCACAACAACCTCGTCTGGGTGTCTCCTTGGTTCCGAAACAACTACGAATACGGTTATACGCGCCACATCGACCTCCACTTCTACAACCGACTACGTAAACCAATTGCTAAGGCTTTAATGCCGCTTCTCGAGACCGGCTGGTTTGCTGCAAGCGGCGGTGCTTACACCAAATCCTACAGTTCGCTTGCTGGAGACCTGTTGCTTACCAAGCACGAATTTCTCGCGAAGATAAAACAGCAGCTTGATGCCGCTCATAAGGAACTCCAACGGCTCGGATTTCTGGAATACTGGGAATACAAGGAGATGCAAGGCGATATCTTAATTATTTATAAACCCGGTCGAAAATGGTTCCATGACCAGAAAGCCCGGCTCAAGCGCAAGAAAGCCCAGAATGGGCAATCCCTCTCCGAGCGAGGAGACGAGCAGGGGAAGGCAATACTCCGGAGCAGTGAGTCTCGGGAAGAGAGCCGCAAGCAGGCCGCTTTAGCGAAAATGCGGGAGGATATGCATCGGCTTGGCCGGGATAAGCGCCTGGGGTAGGGGAGAGGCTTTTTCGCACAAAGGCAGTTGCATTTCAAACCCAGTGACTACGATGTTAGTTCTCATTTAGCGTGGAGAGGATGGAAAGGAATTTTTTCTAAAATTGTGGTTGAAGCTTCTCCTGAAAACTGATATTCCGGTAACCTAGCTCACTTTCATCAACGCAGTTTATCCAAGGA
>CAYUWI010000107.1:0-5204 GCA_964448275.1 uncultured Gammaproteobacteria bacterium
GGTTAGGCACGGCAGAGCTGGCCCCAACCAAAATGGGAAAAACTATCACGTGAAAACACTCATCGAAGTCACCGCGACATTGTTGATCCTTCTTGGCTCGCTCACAGTTCTAGCCATTGCCAGCCACCTCTTCGGCCGTCTCGGCGACTTCATAGACGCGCCTACTCTGGTCCTGCTATTCTTCGGTATCGCCGCCATCGGAATAGGAGTATTTCTCCTATCTCAAGCCTCACCGCGCCTTCCGCGTTCCAACCCATCAAGCACCCACGGCCCACAAGACCAAGAGCAACGCGAAGGAAACGTATCCCTCCCCACCGGCCTCCAAATCGCTCCCCAGACAAATACCCAGTCCCCAAGCTCAGCTTCCTTCGAGACGCCTGCTCCCTCCCTCGACAAGCAGGTTCGTCCATGGGTTCGATTTTGTTGGCTACTTCATCGGAGATTCCGGTTGCACTCAGGATCACCGAAATGCTAGAAATGGTTCGCACCGCGCTCAAAAGCAGCTCGAAAAGGGTCATTTTGTGCTGGCCGCCGATTTTATGAGCGCAGCGATTCAGATTACCCCATCCTCTCCGACCGTTTTTGAGGCAGCAGGCCACCTTTCCGAATTGGCCGCCAAGTCGCCGACCAAGGCGGATCGTCAAGTTGTCAGGAAACTGGTAGGGCAAATTGAGGAGATGCTCCCGTGCCAGCCGATTGCCAAGCTTGAACAATGCCGCAGGCGCTACCACGTCATTTCCAAAACTCTCAACAAATCGCAGCGAGGTGATTTCTTATCCGCCAAGGTTGTCCTCCGACGTATGGCTGTCGCAGATATGCCTCCATCTGTCCGAGCGGTGCTATTGGGAGCCGCGTTGGCTCGGCTTCAACAACGAGGATTGGTTACGCTTACAAACCACTATACGGAGTCCCCATTGGAGTGGCAGGATTGGTGGAACCGCTACCGGCAACTCAAAATCGCCCGACACCAGGCCTTGGCGGCAGGGCGTAGGGGATGGCAAGGGGATGAGGAACCGGGAGGGCGGTTTTGACTGAGGAGGTGCCCGGTCACAAATGACATACGGAAGACCTAAGGAAGAGATGAGCCAAAACAAAATATGTATACTCTGCGGAACGGACTGTGTGTCAAAGCCGCGGCATAAGGATCCGGAAGTGCAGTATGTTTGTCGGGAGTGCTATGAGGCACCGAAGAGCCAGCCGTCGGTCGCTCCGCAGCAGGATCCCTCGCAAGATCAGGTTTATTTTAAGGCGAATGAGCGACCCAATCGACCCCGCCAATCGGGTCGCCCCCCTGAAAAGGGGACTCGCGGTACCGCCACCCGATGGGGCCCAGGGGGCCTCTCCCTCGCGATAACCGGGTGTCTCGTCGTGGGTGGGATTGTATGGCTTGGGTTCGGCAATCGATCTCGCGGACTTGAAGCACAGATTCAAACTCATTTGAATGCGATTGAGGCGGCCGAACAGCCGGTTACTCCCGTGGATCCCGATTCATGGTACCGCCGCCCGCGAGAGAACGGGGCCACGCTTTACCTGGAGGCGTTTCAAAAGATCGATATGGACAACGGGGGTGGCCTCGTTTCCAAAGACCGCCCGCTCAATCGCGCCGACTTCATCGTGCTCGGCCACGTGGTCCGTCACAACGAAGACGCGCTGGACCTGCTCCATAAAGGCGCATCGGTTCCCGAAGAGCCCTATCCTATTGACTTCACCAACCGTCTTTTCGAGCTTTCGCATCTCTCGCCGCTGAAAAACGCCATTCAGCTCCTTCGACTTGAGGCGGCGTTTTATGCGGCGAACCACGCGCGACATCGGGCAGCCGATTCCATCATCGCCCAACTTGCCCTTTGCCGTTCCTTGAAACTCGAGCCCGCCGCCATTTTCCAGCTCGTGCGGTTTCCCGGCTCGAAGATGACCCAACATACCGCGCAATTGGTCTTCGAGGCGGGGTTGCTCTCCGCGAATTCCCTCTCCAAGTTGGACACCGCCTTGGGCGAGGCGGTGGATCTTGGCGGGAGCCAACGTGCCTTGATTGGGGAGCGGGCTTTAAGGATACATCGCTTCCAGAATCCCGAGCAATATCCCGACGAAGTGGTTACCGGTTACACATTCACTGAGGAAAAACATACCGCCGAACGTGTCTCCCTGCCCAAAGGTGGTGCCTGGAAGCGAAACTTCGTCTTTTATTTGGAGAATCACGCGAATCTGCTCGACAGAATGGGCAAGCAGTTGCAAGAGCGCCGGGCCGCTGTCGAAGTGCTCGAGCGCACCATTGGACAACCGAACAACAACGATCCCCTATTCTTCGCCAAGGACGCACTGGCCGCTTACCCGAGCCTTCTGGAGAAGGAGGCACTAGGCATCGCGGCATTGCGCACCGCCCGGATAGCCATCGCCATCGAGCAGTTCCGTGCCTCCCAAGGCACTTTACCAAACTCGCTCCAGGAGCTGATGCCCACCTACTTGAAGACGCTTCCACGCAACCCGTTCGGCCAGGACTTGATCCAATACAAGCCCCTTCAGCGAGGCTACGTGGCTTACAGTGTCGGAAAAGACGGACGGAACCAGAATGAAGGGATCTATACGATGGCGGACGACACAAACGATATTGCATTCTATGTTAAACACTAACCTCTCAAATAGGACATTTATGAAATACCCTTACTCCAATCAACAAGCGTCGGCTAACTGTCGGCAAAACCCGAGACATAAGCACCCCTCCCTTCACAAAAGAGCACTTCTTCTGGGTCTCTTAGCCACCGTTGGCTTACCCAAGCCGGTCGTTGCCGAGGATTGCATCTCTTTTGATCCGGAGCAAATCGAGGTCAGACAAACGGGCGAGGAATGGAAACTTGTCAAAGTATTGGACGACAGATTGCATCCGATCCTTGGATTCGGAAACAACGAGGCCGAAGCAACCAAGGCTTTGAATTTGATTCGAACGAAGGGATTTAATAGAATCTGCGTCGTAGCTCGGCCTGATCCCTCCATGGTCTATTTCAAGAGGGAAGCGCAGGGGGAGGACGATCAACGTTCCAAGAGAGCTGAAGGCGAACAAAAGACCGAGCTACACCTTCAAGCTGCGATGCGCTTTTTGGAGGCCTCGGGCTTGCGGGAGAAATTTATCTCGATGAATGAAGGCATCGAGTCTAATATTTCAAGCAAAATGGACGACATCGAGGTTAAAAAGGTGGTCAAGCGCTTCTTCGAAGTGCATTTCCAGTGGGAGGCCATCCGCGACGATATCGCGAGGCTATATGCCAATACGTTTACGCGTGACGAGCTTCAGAGGCTTAGGCAATTTTATGAAACCGATCCGGGGCGAAAGCTTACGGAGGAGAAATCTCGCTTGATGGATCGGGCCACAAGTCTTCTCACAACCCGCTTTCAGGAAAGGCTTCCGGAGCTTAAAAACGCGGTCGCGGCAACACTTAGGAAGCGTAACCGGAGCGTTCGAGAGATTTATAGTTCGAAATCAACCGCCAGTAATGTGATTCAGGCCTTAACCGGCGGCCCGCTTAATGCCGCGACGAGCACGACGGTGAGTCCCGACGGCCGGTATGTCTACACGGCAGCGTGGAAAGGAAATGCACTTGGTATCTTCGAGCGGGATTCTGGTACTGTTAGGTTGAAATTCCAGAGGGCTTTTAAAGGGCCGAAGATGTTGGATGGCAGTGTCGCATTGAGGCTTTCCCCCGAGGGAGAGCTTGCGGGAGTTGCCACGGTAGGATCAAAGATGGCATTGCTCTTTGGGAGGGATGCCGAATCCGGGGACTTGGAATATTTCGACGGGATTAGTAGTTCTTTACAAGGGACCGCCTCCCTGAGAGATCCCAATGATGTCGCGTTTTCGAAAAATGGCCGTTTTTTGTTTGTCGCGGATGCCGCCGGGGGATTGGCCAGCCTCGAGATCACCCCGTCCAAAAAGCTCAGGTGGCTCGACTACACACGAGGAGAAGACTTCTGCTTTAGGGGGGCAAGGGGTATCGCCAAACATCCCGATGCCCCAGTTCTTTATGTCACGAGCTGCAAGGCGGACACTTTGACGGCGGTGTCGTACGATCAAGAATCGGGAGAAACAGAAGTGCAGCAAATCTTGTCTGCCGAGGGTGAACGGCTCTTCTGTTTAGACGGCGCATTTGGTGTGGGTGTTAGTCCGGATGGTCGGTTCGTTTATACCTCGGCGGGCCGCTTCGGAGGACGCAACGCCGTAGGGGTGTTTCGGGTTGGCAGTCAAGGGAAATTGCATCACGTCCAAAGTCTGGAGAACGGCAGAGGCGGGATAAACGGCCTTAAGGGGTGCAACGAGGTGATGGTGAGCCCGGAAGGGAAACGGGTATTTGTGGCAGCGACGGGAGGGAACGCCGTGGGCATTTTTGCACGAGATAATGGCACAGGAAGGCTGACCTACTCAAACAACCTCAGTTTGCATACCGGGGGTGCAGCCGGCCTTAGTATGGGACCGGAAGGACGGCATCTATACATTGCCGCGGAGAATGAGGACGCCGTGTCAGTCTATGTAAGTGGCTCGGAGTAGGTCTCGGCTTGAGAACTTGTCTGAAAATTCGCATCATCTAGCCCGACTTCGCGGATTCGAGGGGGTACGCAGTCGTAAGTCCTTGCAAATCAAGGTACGGGTTTCAAAAGTCTGCACTACAGACCGCTTCTCGAGTCGTCGGGACTGCGGCCGTGATCTTGGGTGGGGGCTGGTCCGGGAAGGAGAGCTTCATCTGGCGCATGAGCAGCTGGAGGTCACGGTCGGGCTGGGTGTATCGGCTCATAATGACGGTGCGCCCGTCGGTTGTCGGCAGGTGAACATCGATCATCTGGACGGTTCGGAACTTGTCGATGGCCTGCCGAGGAGTCAGTCCGGGGGCAAGGTCTCGCAGCCGCCGTCGCAGGGTGACGAAAAGACAGTAGGCTTGGAAGGCGATAAAGATGTGAGCCTCGATTCGATGCTCGAGCTGGTGGCGGAAGGGACGAAGTGAGAGATCGCCTTTGAGGTTTTTGAAACCTTCTTCGATCTCGGTCAATTGGATGTAGAGCCCCCAAAGCTTCTCGGGGGACTCCTCGAAGAGGTTGGAGCGCAAGAGGTAACGTCCCTCACGGCGAGGCGTCTTGTAACAACTTAACCTCCACGCCTTCACGAGCATTTTCGGCTCTTGACCTCCCAATTGGTCGTCAATGGTACAGCCACTCAAGCCCAG
>CAYUWI010000108.1:0-5104 GCA_964448275.1 uncultured Gammaproteobacteria bacterium
CCAGCTCGGTCTCCGAGAGATCGACTTGGAGCAGACGTTGCTCGGCATCGATGGTGACTGAGTCCCCCTCCTGGACCAGGGCGAGCTCTCCTCCGACCGCCGCTTCAGGGGCGACGTGGCCGACAACCATCCCGTGGGTCGCGCCAGAGAAGCGGCCATCAGTAATCAAGCCGACTTGGGCACCGAGCCCTGCCCCAACGAGGGCGGAAGTGGGAGAGAGCATCTCACGCATCCCAGGTCCCCCTCGGGGGCCTTCGTAGCGGATGATGATCACATCCCCTGCCCGGATCCCACCCTCAAGGATGGCCTGCATACAGGTCTCCTCGGAATCGAAGACCCGGGCCGGTCCGGTGATAGTAGTGGTTTTGAGCCCGGAAATCTTGGCCACAGCGCCTTCACGGGCGAGATTGCCCTTGAGGATTGCGATATGTCCGTGGGGGTAGATCGGATTGTCCCAAGGCCGGATCACCTCTTGTCCGGGGAGGGGCTGATCGGGAATATCGACGAGCTGTTCGGCGACGGATTGGCCAGTGACCGTCTGGCAGTCACTATACAAGACCCCATGATTCAAGAGGATCTTCATGACTTGGGGGACCCCACCGGCGCGGTGGAACTGGGTTGTAACAAAGCGGCCAGACGGCTTGAGGTCACACAGGACGGGGACCCGTTTGCGGATCGCCTCGAAGTCCTCGAGGCTTAGATCGATCCCGGCGGAGTGGGCGATGGCCAGGAGGTGGAGGACCGCGTTGGTGGAACCCCCGAGCGCCATGACCACACTGATACCGTTCTCGAAGGCCTGCCGGGTCAAGATGTCACGGGGTCGCAGCTGGTTCTCGATGGCTGAGGCCAAGACCCGGCCTGACTCAGCGGCACTCTCACCTTTCTCGGCATCTTCCGCGGCCATGGTTGACGAGTAACGCAGGCTCATCCCCATGGCCTCGAAGGCTGAGGACATGGTGTTGGCGGTGAACATCCCTCCACACGACCCGGCCCCTGGACAGGCATTGCGTTCGATCCCTTTGAGCTCCTCTTCGCTGAGGCGGTGGGCGGTGTATTGTCCGACGGCCTCGAAGGCATTGCCGATGGTCAGTTCCTGGTCGCGATAGTGGCCGGGCTTGATGGTCCCCCCGTAGATGAACACAGCTGGGATGTTCAGGCGGGCCATCGCCATCAATGCCCCCGGCATATTCTTGTCGCAGCCTCCAAGGGCGATGATCCCGTCGAGGCTTTGGGCCTGACAGACTGTCTCGATGGAGTCGGCAATGACCTCCCGCGAGACGAGGGAATACTTCATTCCCTCGGTCCCCATCGAGATCCCATCCGAGACGGTGATGGTCCCGAAGAGCTGTGGCATCGTGCCTGCCTCGCGGAGGGCCTCGAGGACGCGTTGCGCCAGGCCGTCGAGGCCAAGGTTGCAAGGGGTGATGGTACTATAGCTGTTGGCGACACCGACGATCGGTTTGGTGAAGTCGCCGTTACCGAACCCTACGGCACGGAGCATCGCCCGGTTCGGGGTCCGCCTGACGCCCTCGGTGGTGGCCCGGCTTCTCAGGTTGTTGGCCATGGCATGGTCTCCCTTCTTGTGGCAATTGAGACTAGATAGCGCTGGCCTGGATCTCGCGCAGCTTGGGGGCCTCCAGTCCCGCTTGATCAGCGTGCTCTAGGGCTCGGGCCAACCGTTTGGGGGCAGTACGCCCGGTGTTCTTATGGGCTGGATCGGCGTGTATGGCCTCAGCCAAGCCGGTGACCAGCCGCTCTTCATCCAACTCCCGACCCGTCAACCAGGCTTGGATCCCGATCACCTCGTGGGCAACCTGATAGGCAAGCTCACGATGCTGCTCCCAAAGCTCCCCAGTCGTGCCGCCGACGACCAGCCCGGCAATGTTTGTCGTGAGGATATAGACATTCTTGCGGACCAGCTCGAATAGCATGTCATCGGGGTCATCGACCCGTCGGGTAGCGATATCGACGGTGGCTAGAGCCGTTCGGAGGGTTTCGGCGTGGGGACCATGGATCGGGGAGGGCAGAATTCGATTGATACCTTGGCCAGGCTTCTTCTCAAACCAAACGGAGATGACCGTAGGCTCCGTTAGGCCTGCGGCCTGCCAGTGGCAGGGTAAGAGCTCATTCTGGATCAGGGCAGCCCGGTCTCGCCAACTGCCAGGGAGCCCTTGCAGCACCGGCTGCAGGTGGTCTTCACTGACGGCAATCAAAACCAACTCCGGTTCCGGGTAGTTCCGGACAGCGACGTCCATCGGTATGGAGCGTGTTACTGGAAAGACCGGATGGCCTGCACGCAACAGCCCCCGTGCCATCACGCCACCGATCTCACCGACGCCGATCACCACGATGGACGTTTGCATACTCACCTCCCTTGGCTCGCCAGGTTGAACTCTCGAGCCCGCAAATGGGTACCTCGACTCGCGGTAGGCATCCCCCCTTTAGGTCTAGAAAGATTAGAGCGTGTCGCTCTCTTGCTTGTGCTGCTTTTCGACCTTGCGGCGTAGCTGCTCGAGACGCTGCTTGGCCTTCTCGAGTTGCTTCTTCAAGTCGTCTAGCTGCCTTTTGGCAGCTCGCTCCTGCTCTTTGAGCTTCTCGATCCGTTCCAGATACTTGACGTAATTACGCTCATTACCGTAGCGGATCTTTTCACCCTCGATACGATTCTGATGTGCCTGCTCATACTTCTTTCGGGCCTGCTCCACCGCCTTTTTCAACTTGTCTACCTGGATCTTCGCTTGCGATAGGTTGATCTCCGCAGCGGTCGGTGGGGGCTGGTCCTCTTTCTGACCTGCCTGGGAGGGACTCTGGGGGCCACCTTCGGCCCCTTGGCTCGGCGTTGGAACCCCGAGCTCGAGCCGCTCCGCTTGACGGTTCGGGGGAGGATAATCGGTGTAGTGGGTGACTCCCTTGTCATCAGTCCATTTATAGATCACGGTCGCTGTCGCGTTTGGGGTTCCGAAGGATAGGCCCACAAGCAGTCCAAGCAAGCCCGCGCCGAGGGCAGGCAGCCCAAGGAGGTGGTGGTGACGAGGCCTTTTCATCGCGCGAGCCCTCGATGGGGCGATAGACCTTGCTTGGAATTCCGTGTCGGTAGAATACCAAGTAGAATGGGTTTGTGGAATTGCTTCCCTTCACTAGTCGCGACAATAAGCATTGTTCGATCGCAAGGAGGCTTCGATGGAAGAGGAACACCTTCAAACTACCTCCCCGGGGGAGGAAGCCCTATACTCCATCCTGGAGCGGGGCAATCACCGCCGAAGTGAGGCAGCTCAACCCTTTTCAGGGGAACTGACCCCACACGAGGCCTATACGATCTTAACCAACCTCCCAAATGCCTACTTAGTGGATGTACGCACGCATGCCGAGCGGGAATTCGTGGGTTACCCGACCCTAGGTACCCATATCGAGTGGCAGAGTTACCCCGGCATGGTTCCCAACCCGAACTTCTTTCGGGAGCTACGCCGGCGACTTCCCCTCCAGAGCCAACCTGTTCTGATCTTTATGTGTCGCAGTGGCAAGCGCTCGGCAGAGGCTGCTGCGGCCACAGCCCGACAAGGCTACAGGGAGTGCTACAACTTACTCGAGGGATTCGAAGGGGAAAGGGATGCCAGCGGTCATCGGGGGAACCTGGAGGGTTGGAAGGTGGCCGGCTTGCCGTGGGAACAGAAGTAGTCTGATCACTCTCCTATTCAGGTATCCCTCTGGTAGGGGAGCAATTGCAGTGAGGAAGTCCTGCTTCAAGCACGATGCCCCTACTCCATCCGTAGTGCCTCGATGGGATCGAGGCGAGCTGCCCGCTAGGCCGGCAGGACGCCGGAGGTCAACCCGATAATCGCGGCAAAGACCACGGCCACGAAGGCATAGGGCCAAGGGGTGTGCACAGGAACGGCGGGAATAGCCCAGTGCAATAGGAGACCGCCCCCATGCCCACCATCAGCCCGACCATCCCACCGACCGCTGCCAGGACCACTGCCTCTCCGAGAAACAAGATCAGGATCTGTCTCCGGCGGGCCCCGAGGGCCCGCAGCACACCAATCTCCGCTGTCCGCTCAGAGACGGCGATGGTCATAATGGTAAAGATCCCGACTGCCCTCACGAGCAGGGAGATCCCACCCAAGGCCCCTACCGCTAAGGTCAGCACATTCAGGATCGAGCTCAGGGTATCCAACATCTGCTCCTGTGTTGTGATGGTGAAGTCCTCCCTCCCATGCCGTTGGATCAGGATTCGTCGGATATCTGCAACGACTTTGTCGACCGAGGCCCCAAGCTCATGGAGGACGTCGATCTCCATCACCCCTTCCCGGTCGAAGAGCTCCAAGGCCTTGGCACTCAGGATATAGACCGTATCATTGAGCTCGAAACCCAGCACCTGCCCTTTGGAGGCCATTACCCCGATGATCCGAAAACGGTATCCACCCACACGGATCCGCGCGCCGAGTGGGTTTTGTCCGCCGAATAGCTCACGCTTGAGCTTGGCCCCGAGTACGCCGAGGGAACGCGGAGCATAGGGCTCATCGCTTGGTAGGAAACGCCCTCGGGCTATCTCGAACTGGAGGATCTCGGGCGTTTCCGACCCCACCCCAAAGACGTTTGTACGGCGAGCTCGATGGGCGGTCTCTACCTCCGCATTGCCTTGGATACCGGCCTGGACAGCGACTACATGCGGGACCTTGCGTAGGGCTTCCCTGTCTTCGATGGTTAATGGTCGGACAGTGCCGAAAATGCCCACGGAGGCGCCATGGTCGCGATCTTACCTGGGGTGATTGTCACGAAGTTCGTACCGAATTGGGTAAATTCCGTCAGTACGAAACGGTGGAGTCCTTCCCCGATGGAGGTGAGTAACAGCACTGCCGCGATACCCACGGTGATCCCGAAACCAGTGAGGAAGCTACGCAGGCGGTGGGCGAGGACCGCACCGCCAGCCAGATGGAGAAAATCAGGTAGGCGCATTGTCCACTTTTTCGCTCGCAGTCAGCCGCTAACGCCGAGTCGGGGCCTGTACCGGATCCTGGCGGGCGGCTCGCCGGGCGGGCAACCAGGCGAATAGCAGCCCGATGGCGACAGCCACACCCACACCGGCCGCCATCGACCACGCAGAGGG
>CAYUWI010000109.1:0-5014 GCA_964448275.1 uncultured Gammaproteobacteria bacterium
GGCGAGCGCAATGAGCCCGCCAACTTGACCCGTACGGTAAGTTCGATTGCCGAACTCCAGGGGGTCTCCGAGGGGCAAGTCCGCGAGATCACTACCGCTAATGCCCACCGGCTGTTCGGGCAGGATTTGTGAGCGACCCCATACGCCGAATCCAGCCGGTCACTTCGGGAGAGGGGGTCCCTTCTTTTCCTTCGGGTCCAATTCGACCTTACAGGGTCCCTTTTAGGGAGTACCCCAGAGCGCTTGGGGGATGTATTCGGGTGCAAGGGGTTCGCTGTAGAGGAAGCCTTGCACTTCATGGCACCCGATGGGTGAGCCGGAGGGGGAAGTAAATCCTTGTCCAATCCCTCGGAGGTAGCGCTCTTCGGCTTCCGTTTCGATCCCTTCCGCGATGACCCAGAGGCCAAAGGCCGAAGCCAGCATGATCAGGGAGCTCACGATGGCTTGATTGGTGGGGTCGGCATCGATGCCCCGGATGAAGGAGCGGTCGATCTTGAGCCGGCCGACAGGGAGGCGTTTGAGGTATTCGGGTGAGGAGTAGCCGGTTCCGAAGTCGTCGAGTGTGAGCTGGATACCGAGCTCTCGCAGACAATATAGGCCGCGATACGCGGCCTCAGAGTCATGGATCAAAGTCTTCTCGGTGATTTCCAGATCCAACCGTTCAGTAGGCCACCCCGATTTTTGCAGTATCCGTTCCAACCGGTGTGGGAGGTCAGTGGCCTGGAGCTGGACCGGCGACAGATTGACGGCGATGCGCTCCGGTGCCACATTCTGGTCTAGCCACTGCCGTCCGACACCAAGTACATGCTCCAGGATCTGCTCGCCCAGGGCGTGGATGACCCCCGTGCGCTCGGCGACCGGAATGAAGGTAGAGGGCAGGACCCAGCCGAACTCTGGAATGTGGCAACGGGCTAGGGCCTCGAGAGCGACTGGTCTGTGCTCAGCTAGGGTCAAGATGGGTTGGTACCGGAGAGCGAACCCGCCCGAGCTCAAGGCCTTCTCCAGACCCATTTGGAGCTCGGTTTCCGGGTCGGGCTTCTGGGATAGTACCGGGGAGTGGAATCGATAGGCCTCGCCCGCCTCCTTGGCCGTGAACATGGCGAGGTCGGCCTGCTTGAGGAGGGTGACCTTGTCCTCAGCGGTGTGGGGATAGAGAGCGATCCCGAGGGAGGCTCCGATATAGAACGTCTGGTCCTGCACCGTAAACGGGAGCTGAAGTGCGTCAAGGAGCCGATCGGCGACGTTCGTAACGTACATGGGATCGGTCACCGGATCAATAAGGACGCTAAACTCATCGCCCCCGAAGCGGGCCACAAGGTCCCCTGGGCGCAACTGCTCCGCAAGACGCTGCCCCACCTGATACAGGACCTGATCCCCGGCGAGATGGCCTTGGGTGTCGTTGATCCATTTGAAGCGGTGCAGGTCCAGGAAGAGGACTGCCACCGCTTCGTGGCGATGGGCCCGTGCGAGGGCCTTCTCCAGGGTCTGTTCAAAACAGGTACGGTTGGCCAGCCCCGTTAAGGGGTCGAAGTAGGCCAGCCGATGCAGCTGCTCCTCCTGGCGGATCCGTTCGCTCACATCACGCACAAAGGCCGTCGCGAGCCACTGTCCCTTTACCAGGGTTTGCGAGAGGGTGATCTCCACCGGGAACTCCTCACCATTGGCGTGGCGCCCAACCCGAATGTCCCTTTTGTCCCCCCGCAGGTGATCAACGCCACCCGCCTCCAAGAGGCCTTGGAAATACTCGACGTGGGCTTGTCGGAAGCGCTCCGACAGGAGAAGGTTGAGTGGCTGGCCCAGCACCTCGGCTGTGGTATAGCCAAACATCTTCTCTGCTGCGGGATTGAAAAGGACGATGCGCTGCTCAGGATCCACGGTGAGGATGGCATCGACGGCCGAGTTAATGATGTTTTCCAGTCGACCCTGTGTTTCGGTCAGCTGGTCAATGAGTTGGGCCAAATCGGCACCCTTTTCGCAGAAGAGGGTGACGTGGGGAGTATCCGCGTCACTTAAAGCACTCAGCCGAAGTTGGTCTCCTTCCAGGATCAGCCGGTGGGGTATCATCATCTGCTCCGAATGCCGCCCGAGGGCCTTCAGAACCCAGAGGAAGGAGTCGTGAGTGGTCGTTGAGAGGTCAAGGAAGATCTGGGTGGTATGGGCGATAGCAGCGATTGTGTCGGTCGGATGATCCCCTTTGAGTACCAACCAGTAAGCCACCGTCTCCAGTTCATACAGAAGGGGGCAAAGTTCCTGGAAAGACCGGCGCAGCGCCTCCTCCCCGCCGAGCAGTGGTCTCAGCGCTGTAAAGTTATCAACGACATAGTGGATGTGCTTGCCTTGTTTCCGGAAATACGCCTTGAGCTCCTCTACTCGGTCCTCTCGGTGGATCGGACTCTGAATCCCTTCACTGGAGGTGTCCCGCTCGTGAACATCCCAGAGGTCAAATACGTTGTCCGCGGGCAGCTCCGCCATCAATGCGTCGAGTGAGCCATCGATCCGGATATAGACTAGTCGGCGCCCTTCCCTGTGGCACCAGGCGGCTAGTGCCTGAACGAAGGGCCGGTACAACGCTGCATCGGGGGTGTAAGCGACCAGGTTATCGCCTGGCTGGACACCCCCGAGTAGGCTGTCGAGATCGGGGATGCCGGTGGAGAAGGATACATTCATCTTGCTTATCTGTCTATATAAGGGGATATCTGACAAGTACGTCCCTTTCCAGTAGACAGTTTAGCTCTTTGGCTTGGCCAGGTCGATGTTCCTGGCCCAATGCAAAAGGTTATTGCCAAGTCTCGCGGACCGATCCAGGCAAGAATTCGAGGTTGCCTCGGTGTGTTCGGTTATAGGAATACTATCCCATTCGGCCGTAGTTGAGGAGGCAAGAGCTGAAGAAGGGGGATTCTGGATCATAATTTTTGGGGAGATTGAGCCTGCTCGAAGGGGTGAGCTCGAGATATGTGTTGCCCATCCTGGCGTAATATTTGTCTGTCGTGCCAGGGGTAAGAACAGGCAAACAAGCATCACGGCTTGCAGCTGGCTTCCTGCAGATAGGATCCTCAAACCTCAAGGCCGATCCTGCCTAATCATCCTGGGGGCCATTCAAAGGGCCTGTTGCCTACGTCATCAAGATTTAGGGATTGAGACGAAGTCATACAAGGACTTGACAGGGATTGCCCTTGCCTTCTTGTATTGTCCAGGGGGGGGATTGCGGGATCTATCCTATCTCTTCGCGGTCGAGCTGTTAGCGGGTGTTGCCTTCCTTGGCGTGACGCTGTCGGCTTCAGCGGGCGAGTGGGCCGTGTGCTACAGCAGCGAATGCAGCCCCACTCGCCTGGGCACGTATGACGTTGTCGTCCTCGACCCCCAAGCCCACCCACCGTTGTCGCGGGTCAAACAGCGAGGTGCCAGCCTCTTCGGCTACTTGAGCATTGGCGAGATCGAGAGCTATCGCCCCTATTTCGAGTGGGCACGGGAGGCGGGTCTCATTGTGCGTGAGAACCCCAACTGGTCCGACAACTATTTGGTCGACGTGCGCCGGGATGTGTGGCTCGAGAAACTCGTATACGAGATTGTCCCTCGGCTGATCCGCGAGGGTTTCGATGGCCTCATGCTAGACACCGCCGATAGCGCCTTGCAGCTGGAAAATGAGCAACCCAAGAAGTTCTCGGGTATGGAGGCGGCCACGGTCAAGATTGTGCGCACCCTCGCCCACCACTACCCCGACACCGATCTGATCCTCAATCGCGGCTACCCAATCCTGCCCAAAGTGGGCAATGTTGTCGACTATGTCCTCGGGGAGTCGGTCTATACAGATTACGACTTTGAGACCGAGGCCTACCGGAGGCGCAGTGCGAGCGACCATCGCCACCAGACCCGGATCCTCAAGCAGGCTATGGAGGCCCACCCCGGTCTCCAGGTCCTCACGCTGGACTACTGGAGCGCGGACGAGCCGGCGGTGATCCGAGAGATCTATCGCGTGGAGCGGAACCACGGATTCTGGCCGTATGTCGCCACCATCGACCTGCAGCAGGTGATCCCCGAACCGAAGGAGTAAGGGCAGCGTTGGCACGCTTCAAGTGCGTTGCGATCGTACTGGCGCTGGTCGCGCCAGGGTTCCTGGGGAATTACGCATGGGGGGCCTCGAAGGTCGCGCGTGAGGTAATCGCCCTTTACTCGGGGGCCTCGGCCGAGAGGGCACGGTATACCCGAATCCATCAGCTGGCGCAGGTTCCCCTCAACCACTTGGGGCTCAAGATCTCCTACTACGACGTGCGGGACGGTCTCCCATCGCAAGAAGCGGTCAAGGCAGCGCGCGGCATCATCAGTTGGTTCCCCGACACGGGAGCGGTCCCTAAACCACAGGCCTATGTGCGCTGGCTCGAGACCGTGGCCGCGACCGATACGAAGTTTGTCCTGCTCGGCCATCCCGGCTTCGCCCTCGAGATGGTCGGGACCAGGGGACATGAGGTCCTACGGCGCCTAGGAGTGGATTGGACCGGCGAGCGCGTCAGGGTCACCTTCGATGCCTCGGTGAAGGACCGGATCGCCTCAGTCACGAACTTCGAGCGCCAGATACCCCGGCCACTTCCGGCCTTTCCGGTCGTTCACTCCACTGACGATTCTGCGCGCTCGTGGGTTGTAGTCGAATCAGGCAGCGGGCGGCGTGCTCAGGTGATCATGACGTCCAATCGAGGAGGCTTCGTCGCGAAGGGCTACGCTGTCTATCGGAAAAAGACTGAGGATGGGCACTGGATCCGCGCCTGGTTAATCGATCCCTTCCGTTTCTTTGCTGATGCCTACGCAACTGGGGGAGTGCCCGCCCCCGATGTGACGACCCGAGCGGGAAGGCGTATCTACTATAGCCACATCGACGGCGACGGCTGGCGCAATCCGACCCGGATCGAGCGCTACAAGGAGACTGATGCCCGTGAGCTCGCCAGCCGGGTAATCCTCAACGAGGTGATCGACGCCTACCCGCGCCTGCCGGTTACTGTCGCCCCGATCGCTGCGGATTTGG
>CAYUWI010000110.1:0-5007 GCA_964448275.1 uncultured Gammaproteobacteria bacterium
ACCATGGGGCGATGCGCCACGCCGCTGGCCCCCGCCAAGCCCTTAGGGTGCGGACCCTATTTAACCTCCTTGGACCGCTCGCCAACCCCATGGGGGCGACCAATCAACTCCTCGGGGTCTTCGACTCTGCCTGGTTGGAGCCGCTCGCGGAGGTGCTCCGGGAGCTTGGTAGCAGGCATGTGTGGGTCGTGCACAGCGATGATGGGATGGATGAGCTCTCGACCTGTGCCGTGACCCAGGTGGCGGAGCTCAACCATGGCGAGATCCGGCGCTTTGAGATCCACCCGGAGCAGTTCGGCATCAGACGCTCCACCCTGGATGATCTACGGGGAGGGAGAACGGCAGGAGACAATGCCGAGCTCCTGCGGGCGATCCTCCGAGGCCACGGTGGGGCCAGCGGGATCAGTCTCCGAGGGGGTAAAGCGTGCCCAAACTGCCCTTGCTTCAGGGGCTGCGGAGGCAAAGCTTGATGAGTTTATCGAATTTACACGCTCGCCAAGGGGTAATCCTGCGCCATGAGTCCCCCTTCTTTCTTGAAACGGATACTCGCCCGCAAACGGGCCGAGGTCGAGGCGCGCAAGCGTGCCCGACCTGAGGCTTGGTTGCGTGAGCAGATCGCGACCGCCGAAGCCCCAGCGCCGAGGGATTTCCACGGAGCGCTTTGGGAACGAGCTGATACCTGTCCCCCTGCTGTGATTGCGGAAATCAAGCGGGCTAGCCCCTCCGCTGGTGTAATCCGTGATGCCTGTGTGCCGGAGGAGATCGCAGTCCACTACGCCTCGGCTGGAGCGACCGCACTTTCCGTGCTGACCGATCAAGAGTTCCAGGGGGCAGACGCCGACCTCCACAGTGCCCGGGAGGCTGTGGATCTCCCTGTCCTGCGCAAGGACTTTACCCTTGACCCGTATCAGATTACCGAGGCCCGCTGGCTCGGGGCCGATTGTGTCCTCTTGATCGTGGCGGCCTTGGATGATGCTACCCTGACTGCTTGTCTCCGCCACACTGAAGCCCTAGGCCTCGCTACACTCGTGGAAGTCCACGATGCCTCCGAGCTAAGGCGGGCCCTTCGCCACGGTGCTCACCTGATCGGCATCAATAACCGTGACTTGCATACATTCGAGACCCGCTTGGAAACAAGCCTCGACCTTGCCAGAGAGGTACCGAAGGGGAAAGGGGTCACACTAGTTGCCGAGAGCGGTATCTATACCGGGGCTGAGACCAAGCGCCTCTCTGAGGCTGGGATTCAGGCCTTCCTGATTGGGGAATCCTTGATGCGGGCCCCAGACCCAGGTCTTGCCCTAGCCGATTTGCTCAACTCCCCACCTTAATAAGGAGTCCAGTTAGCCAGCCGCCTCCTTGAGGGGCTTCTTGCCCAACACCTGGGCCATTGTACTGCCTAGCTCGGCTGGGGTGGGGGCGATCGTGGCACCAGCCGCCCGGAGCAGCTCGACCTTCTCTGCAGCGCTCTCACCGGCACTCGCAATCACCGCGCCAGCGTGCCCCATGCGCTGCCCTTTGGGGGCGGTACGCCCAGCGATAAAGGCGACGACTGGCTTCGACATATGATGGCGGATGAACTCAGCGGCTTCGGCCTCCTGGGGACCGCCGATTTCACCGATCAACATGACTGCTTTGGTCTCGGGGTCGGCTTCGAACTGTGCAAGGATCTCCTTGAAGGAGGAGCCGTTGAGAGGATCCCCACCGATCCCCACACTCGTCGAGATCCCAATACCATACTCCTGCATCTGCGATGCAGCCTCGTAGCTGAGCGTGCCGGAGCGTGCTACCACCCCGACTGTCCCACGCTTATAGATATGCCCTGGCATGATCCCGAGCATTGCCCGGTTGGGACTGATGATTCCAGCACAATTGGGGCCGATGAGATAGATCCTATCCTCCTCGTGGCAGCGGATATATCGCTTGACCCGCATCATGTCCTGGATCGGGATGCCCTCAGTAATCGCCACGCACTGCTTGAGCCCAGCGTTGACGGCCTCTGTGATCGAATCGGCCGCATAGGCCGCCGGGACAAATATGATGCTCGCCGTTGCATCTGTCTCTCTGACCGCCTCTTTGACAGTATCGAATACAGGCCGGCCGAGATGGGTCATCCCCCCCTTCCCGGGGGTGACACCGCCGACGATATTGGTCCCGTAGGCACTCATCTCCTCGGCGTGAAAGCTTGCGATCCGACCAGTGAAGCCTTGTACGATTACGGGTGTCTTTTCGTCTAATAGGATTGCCATCTCTGGTATCCTGGTAGTGGTCTCCTTGAGGGGTTACTGGCCAGCGGCTGCATCGACCACGCGGGTGGCAGCCTCAGCCAGGTTGTCAGCCGTGATGATCGGTAAACCGCTCCCTTTGAGGATGGCTTTGCCTTCTTCTACATGTGTACCGGAAAGCCGAATAACCAAGGGGACACGGAGCTCGAGATCCTGGAGTGCTTCAATGACCCCTTTAGCGACCCAATCGCAACGGTTGATCCCAGCGTAGATGTTGACCAGTATAGCCTTGACATTGGTGTCAGAGAGGATCAAGTTAAAAGCCGTAGCCACCCGCTCCGGGGAGGCTCCCCCTCCGATGTCGAGGAAGTTTGCGGGTTCACCGCCAGCGTGTTTGATCATATCCATGGTCGCCATGGCAAGGCCCGCCCCATTGATCATGCATCCGATATTGCCTTCTAACCCGACATAACTCAGCCCTTGGTCGAATGCCTGGACCTCAATAGGGTCCTGCTGGGTCCTGTCTCGGAGCTCAGCTAATCTTTGTTGGCGGAACAGGGCGTTATCATCGAGTGCTAGTTTGGCATCGACAGCGAGAAGCCGCCCATCCTTGGTCACAGCGAGTGGGTTGATCTCCAACAGGGTCGCGTCGAGGTCGCGGAAGGCCCGGTAGGCCCCACGCAGAGTGGATACTGCAGGGCCGATCAAGGTCGGTGGTAAGTCTAGCCCACAGGCGATCTCCCGGGCTTGGAAATCGAGCAGGCCCATAGCGGGCTCGACAGAGAGGCGTAAGACCGAGTCGGGATACGTTGCGGCTACCTCTTCGATCTCCATGCCTCCGTGGGCAGAGGCGATGATGACAATCTGCTCGATGCTACGGTCGAGTATTAACCCGAGGTAGAGCTCGCGCTCGATCTCGGTGGCGGGCTCGATATAGACACTATTGACAGGCTTCCCGCGAGGGCCAGTTTGCTGGGTAAACAGGCGCTTGCCGAGAAGCGCCTCAGTGGCGTCCCGAACTTCGTGGTCATCTTGGCAGATCTTGATCCCGCCGGCCTTGCCTCGGGCGCCTGAGTGGACCTGCGCCTTGACCACCCACCTCTTACCGCCGATCTCCCTCGCTTGATAGACTGCTTCTTCGGGACTATGTGCTGTCCCGCCGGGTGCTATCCGGACTCCAAACTCGGAGAGCAGCTCTTTCGCTTGGTACTCGTGGATCTCCACCGTCCCCTCCCCTGTGGTCTATCAGACCCTTATATGGAGCGCTGCTTGGCCTTGATCGCTTTATCCATTTCGACAACGCTCTCGGCCATCCGCGCCGAGGCCGCGTCGATCATTCGGCCATCGAGCTGTGCTGCCCCTCTCCCTTCTTGAGCGGCTGAATCCAGGGCCTCAAGGATGCGGTTCGCTTTGGTGACCTCTTCATGGGGTGGGGCAAACACCTCGTTCGCCAACGCGATTTGAGAGGGGTGGATGGCCCATTTGCCTTCGATGCCCAACACGGCTGCGCGTTTGGCAGCCTCGGTATAGCCTTCTGGATCGTGGAAGTCGCCGAACGGGCCGTCGATTGGACGGAGCCCATAGGCCCGGCACGCAACCACCATGCTAGATAGCGCTTGATGCCATTGATCCCCAGGGTAATCGGGGCTGAGCCCCCCAATGTTGACAGTCCTTGCGCGACAGCTTGCTGCGTAGTCGGCGACTCCAAAATGCATCGCTTCCAGGCGTGGGCTTGCAGTGGCAATCGCCTCGACATTGGCCATTCCAAGCGCTGTTTCGATCAGTACCTCGAGCCCGATCCGGTGAGTGATCCCCTTGGCTTGCTCGATCTGGGTGATGAGGGCATCCACCATGTAGATATCGGCCGGGACCCCTACCTTGGGGATGAGAAGGGTATCTAGGTGGTGCCCTGCCTGTTCGACGACCTCCACAACGTCACGATACATAAAATGAGTATCGATGCCATTGATCCGCAGAGAGACGGCCTTACCCGCATTGTGCCAGTCGATTTCATTTAGCCCCTGGATGACATTGCGCCGTGCTTGCTCTTTGTTATCCGGGGCAACTGCATCCTCGAGGTCGAGGAAGAGGTAATCCGCCTCGCTGTTTGCTGCCTTTTGAAAGAGTTCAGGGTTGCAACCCGGTACTGCCAGCTCACTACGCTGAAGGCGCGTCCGTGCAGGCTCATAACGGGTATGGCTCATATATTGTTAGCTCCTCATTGTCAACACGTCGAGTGAAAGAGCCCCCAACCGGCCCATTTGCGGCTAGCTCATTGTAGAGCTGTACAGCCTCTTCGGTCTGCAGGATATGGAAAGGAACCCCTCTGCCTTGTAGCTCCTGCAAGGTCTCAGGGCAGACCTGGAGGCGCTCGTAGACACCCTTTGAGAGGACCACTACGGTGGCGCCGTGTGTTAGTAGTTCATCGATATCAGACGGTTGAATGCCGGGCACGTGGTGTGTGCCTGTCTCACCCCAGTCCCACTCCCTCGCCCCCCCAGGGAAGAGCTTGGCATCTTTAAAGGACCGAACTCCTTCGACTTCGAGCCGACCCCAGGAAATATGGGTGATCCGTGGTGAACGTCCTGATAGTTCCATCGCTCACCCTGTATTTGCCCAAGGTGTGATCTGCAAAGGGCTGGGTTCCTTTAGGAATAAAGGCCTTA
Organism: uncultured Gammaproteobacteria bacterium; assembly: GCA_964448275.1. Taxonomy (GTDB): domain Bacteria; phylum Pseudomonadota; class Gammaproteobacteria; order Thiohalorhabdales; family CAYUWI01; genus CAYUWI01. The sequence goes on from CAYUWI010000110.1 coordinate 4,889, forward strand.
TCTCACCTTGGTACTCGACTGCTGTCAATACCTCGGGCTATAGACTTGGTTTATTAGGGCTCAACTACCACCGCAGCGCACAGGCCCCCCACGTCAGCCCGCCCCCGTAGCCGACCAGG
>CAYUWI010000111.1:0-4968 GCA_964448275.1 uncultured Gammaproteobacteria bacterium
CTGACTCGGTGGCGCTCCCGCCAAATGGCACACTTATTTCTTTACAGACCCTTAGCTATTCCCGGTCAATCATCCGGTTCAGCAGGTTGTGCGTGATCTGTCGCGCCCGCGGATCATTCTCGCTGAAATGTTTGTCGGGCGGATTTTGGAAGCCCGGGGGCGAGGCCAGCATCATGCTCCACCAGCAGGTGGCGGCATTAAAGACGAAGCCCTGGTTGGCGGTGTTGTAGATCGTTGCCGCGTAGGGCTTTTCGGGTCGATCGTTGGTCGGGCCCTTTGCCAGGACGGTCGGCTCCGGGGATTCGAGCAAAGGGGGGCCGTGGTATTCCCAGCCGACAAGCTCAGGGATAGAGTCGCCTTTTTCCATACCGGTCTCATTAAAGAGCCAGTGCTCCGGTGCCGTGCAGGTCCAATCCGCGGCCCCTACGCCATAGGAAGTTGCCCCGAGCAGCTTTGCCTCTTTCTCGAACCGTCCGATGCGACCGACGGTTCGGTGTGGCGCGCCATCTGTCCCGGGACGCAAGTACACCTTCCAATAGACCGAATTACCGGATAGGAAAGCGAGATCGACGCCCGAGCGCCTTGCTTGCTGTACGTTTCGAAACATGGCCTCGGTCCAATATTCGTCGTGTCCGACCGAGAGAAAGCCTTCCGCGCGCAACAGGCCCTTTGGATCGCGGTGGGTATCCAGATTCGAGATGTAGGTGACATTGTAACCATTTTTCTCCAGCCAGAAGGCGAGCGGGAATTCCCAGAGCAGAAACTCGCCGCTCCCGTTGGAGAGGCGATTAAAGTCGGATGGAAGCGGATTGTAATAGACCGAATAGGGACGATTGAAGCTCACATCGGCACCGACGTCCGTATGCCAGCGGTCGCCTTCCCAATCGTAAAGGGAATGCCATTGGGGCCAGCGATTGTAAGCCTGCCAGGTGAGATCCGAGCACTGAAAAAGCAAGTCTGCCTGACGATTGTCGCGGACAATAAAGACGAAGTAGCTCTGATAGCCGTTCTTGGAGGCCGTCAGCTTCCCGAGATAGACCCCGCTCAGCCAATTGTCCGGGATCGTGATTTGAAAACCGGGCTCCCAGTCGCACTCCATAAGGTTCTTGGGACCTTCTTCGGGCAGCGGTTGCGGGTTCCCCTCGAGCGGGCCGATCGCCTTCATTCGTCTTCCACCCTTGCCGCCATAATAGCCCATTCGGTAGATCGTTGCGTTATAAACAGATGCCGGATCGGTGCTGACATAGACAGTCAACGTCTCGCCTGCCTCGATGCTGCGGTGGGAGCAATAGGCCTCGATGGCGGGGCGCCTGACATAGCGCCCTGCCGAGCTGTCGGCTTCGATCGGCTGGATCTTGTCGAGAATCCAATCCGTTGACCCGGCGTGCCGATTTTCGAGGGTGACCGGACCGGGCTCTCCGGCTTGCATCGAGAGAGCGCATATCATGATGCCGACAACCGTTACTGAAAGTTGCCTCAACGAGGGGCGGCACGGTCGCAAACGCTTCAATCGGTGCCTGGGCGGTGTCGCTCGAATGCGTCCAATAATCATGCGTCGGCTTCTTTTCTAACAAAATTTCATTCTGAGGGGAAAGAGTGGAAATCTCTTTTTTTACGTCGTCCTCGACGCCCGGGAGCGGGATTTTCACTTGTCTCGCCCGCATGGCAGGTCCAAAGTGCCGACGATGAACGGATTTAGCCGAGCCTTGGTTACCGGCTCCGCCGGGCGGATCGGACGAAGCACCGTCAGTGAGCTGCAGGCATCCGGGGTGGCGGTGCGGGGATTGGATCGCGTGGCGACTCCCGGGTTGGCGGGGGTGGAAGAGCAAGTTGTCGGCGATATCAGCGACAAAAAGGTCCTGGAAGAGGCCCTTGACGGGGTCGATGCCGTCATTCACCTGGCTGCGACGCCGGATGACGATGATTTCGAGTCTCGACTGTTGCCGAACAACATCCGGGGCGCTCACGAGCTTTTGGAGCTTGCTGTTAAGGCCGGTGTGAGGCGGTTGGTCCTGGCCAGTAGCGGGCAAGTCAATTGGTGGCAGCAGATGCGGGGGCCGTGGCCGGTCCGGGTCGAGGATCCGATCTCTCCTCGCTATTGGTACGCGGCGACCAAAATGTTCCTTGAGGCAGCCGGACGGGCCTTTACAGAGCAATTTGATGTCGAGGTCCTGGTCGGGCGGCTTGGGTGGTGCCCACGGAATCGGGAGCATGTCGAAACGATCAAGGCGGACCCTATCTTTCAGGATGTCTATTTGAGCCCTCAAGACGCGGGGCGCTTTTTCATGGGCACGTTGACGGCTTCGTTTGAGTCGCGATATAATCTCGTCTTTGCGACGAGCCGGCCGATTCATCAGGCACGGCTTGACCTTGCCCCGGCCGAGCGCTTGTTGGACTACCGGCCAAGTCAGCAGTGGCCGGAAGGAATCGATTGACTCGGCCTTGCCGCACACTAAATTCCGAGAGAGTCCAGCTCGAAAGCCATGCCGGACAACAATGATTCCGAAACCGGGGAGACGGCGCCTCAGGCTTCCGCCGCAACCCCGCCAAGTCAACGACTTCAATTGGCAGCCCGCCAGATGGGCTACCTCCGAAAGCGTCTGCTCGATCTTTCCAATCGGAATCCGTTGTTAAACTTCCGGCACCGTGAGCGTTCGCGCAGTCAAATCCGGGTGATCGAGGAGCCGCCCGATCGACTTTTTCGGCGACTCGCCGACGGGAGCTCGCTATCATTTCAATGCCTGCCCGAGCCGGAAGACGAGCCGCAGGACGAACGGACATTCGACTTTTTTGCCGCCCTGGAGGAGGCGCGCCATACAGACGAGATCTATATTGCGGAGATTGACGAATCGGAGGACGAGGAGGGTTCGAAATCGAAGCATCCGCAGCAGATCGAGCGAGAGCTGCGCGATCGTGTCCGGGAACGGCTCGGCTTGCCGAAGCGAGCCCATCCCGAGACGATGTCGATGACCGAGTATGCCCGGCGGCACGGCGTTGATCCGAGCTATGACTTGCCGGATGAAGAGGTGATACGGAGCCGAAACGGGGTCGCGCGAAGCAGCGATATCCAGACGCTTCTCCTTCCGTCAAAAATGGAGCGGAAACTTAGCGGACTTCACGATCTCTATTGGACCAACCTCGACGAGACCGGAGTGAATACCCTTTATGTCGCATTCGGCTTTCTCGAGTGGCACGACAGCGGTCAATCCGACAGACCGATGCATGCCCCATTGCTGCTTCATCCGGTGGAATGCCGGCGAGAGCTGAAGGGCCGGCAATATCGGTACAGCCTTGTGTCCACCGGAGAGGAGACGGCGATCAACCTGACCCTTTCCGAGCGTCTCAAGCAGGATGTCGGAATCTGCCTCCCGGAGTGGGGCGAGGAAGAGACGCCCGAGAGCTACTTCCGAAAGGTCGGCGAGGGGATTCAAGAGAGAAAGGGGTGGCGGATTCGACGCTGGATCACGATCGCCCACTTTGCCTTTGCTCGGCTGGTAATGTACCGGGATTTGGCGCCCGAAGGCTGGCCGATACGCAAGAGCTTTCAACACCATCCGACATTGGTTGATTTGTTTGGCGGGCGTGACCGGGACGAGCCGCTTTACGCGGAAGAGTACGACATCGATCAATCCGATGTTGCCCGGAAAGTGCCCTCGATTGTGACCGAAGCCGATTCGTCCCAGTTCAGTGCGCTGGTGGATGTGATGGAAGGGAGGAATCTTGCCATCAAGGGGCCCCCTGGTACAGGCAAGTCTCAAACCATTACCAACATCATCGCGGCTGCCATGGCGGCGGGCAAACGGGTCTTATTCGTGGCCGAGAAGATGGCGGCATTGGAAGTCGTCAAGAGCCGCCTTGATGCCGCCGGCTTGGGAGAATTCTGTCTGGAGCTCCACTCGACGAAGGCGCGAAAAAAGGAGCTTTTGGAGAATTTGGAGCAGCGGCTCGGAATCCAAAAGCAAGCGCGACGTCCCGCCCACTTGCAGAGTGCTCTAGAGGAAATCCACGAGACCCGGAAAAACCTCAGAGAGTATGCCGAGCTGATGAACCGGGAAATCGGCCAGCTTGGGAAGACCCTCCATGAGCTGATGTGGGCCGAGCAACGACTCAGGTCGGATCCGGAAATTCCTCCTGAAGTCGGCGAGATTCGCATTCCGGATGCCGAGCTGCTGACTGCCTATACCGCCGATAGACGAAAGCAAAGCCTTCGTGTCTTGGAAGCGCAGTGCCATCACTTCGACGAGCTCTACGGCGGTCTTGAACAACATCCGTGGTACGGAGTGAACACGGCAGGTGACCAGGAGCGTCTCATGACGGCCTTGCAACAATGGCATGAAGCGGTGAGCGCGCTTCAAGACGAAACGAAGGAAATGCAGTCCTTGTTTCAATGGGAGGCGGCCCCGACGACGACTTTAAGCGATCTCGAACAATTTGTGCGGGAGGTTGAAGCGATTGCTCCCGAGCTGGAGGCGCGAAGAGATACGGTTGACGCACACCTCTTGGTTGTGGCAATGAAGCCGGAGGCCCTTCAGGAGCTCCGACAACGGCTGCAGGAGCAGAGTCTCAGCCGGACGGCGTACGATAAGGCCCGACAGTTTCTATCCGAGCCGGAGCGCGCCGCGGCCGACTTTGAGCGACTTCAAGAAGTGTCCAATGAAGTGACAAGGCTTGGATTGGAAGGGAGTCGTGTCGGTGATTTGGCTGCAACGACGCGCCAATTGCGGAAAGACGCGGCGTGGTGGAATCGGGTCGGTCGGTTCGCAAATCGACTCCTTCAGTGTCTCGGCTTAAGCCGTCCTTTGGATGTCGATTCCCTTCATAAGCCGTTGCAAGCACTCCGCTTGCTGGAGTCGACCGATCGTAAGGCGCTTTGGATGCGGGAGCCGGGGCTGCTTGATGAGGCGAATGCCGAGGCCCCGCGAAATGCGGCGCAACAGGCGCGTCGCCTCACTGCCGAGATAGAGCGAT
>CAYUWI010000112.1:0-4951 GCA_964448275.1 uncultured Gammaproteobacteria bacterium
TTGGCAGGAGGTGCTTTCTTCAGATCGGGCTTGCCCGGCGTCGAGGCGCCCGGCTTGGATTGCCGATCCGCATGATCCGCAATCGAGCCGGGATCGGTCGGGGCCGCTTCCTCCGCCGCGTAGCCTGCCGTTGCGACACAATAAGCCAGCATTGCCACCGCCACGCCACGCCCTGTAAGATCCTTACCGCTCATATCTCAACCACTTTCTTTTTTATTCACTTTCTGACGCAACCGTTTGAGCAGCGCTTCCGGAGAGCCTCGGGTCATTAATTGGTCGAATTGACTGCGATAGTTCCTTACAAGACTGACGTTTTCAATCAAGACATCGTAGACCCTCCAATCGTCTTCCTCAGTCTTATAAAGTCGATAGAAAATCGGTATCGCCTTCGAATCGCTAACCACTTTCGTCTGCACCTCAAACTGCTCCTCAGCCAACCGAATCTCCCGCTCGTAGCGGACCTCCGCTTCATCATTCTTCGTAATCCGATCCAGGTACGTCTTTTGCAAGAGTCGTTTGAACAGCCCGATAAACTCCTCTTGCTGAGCGGCTGACAACCGATACCAATGTCGGGCCAGTGACCGCCGCGAAAATTCTTCGAAATCGAAGACCTTGTCGATTGTTTTGACAATCTTTTCGCGGACCCCCTTCGCCGCTTTGGTATCCTTTTCCGCGTCCAAAGCAGGATCCTTCAACAAGGTCATGACCTTGCTCACCGTAGTTTCGACGGTTTCAAGCGGAGGTCCGGCCAACGCCTGCCGGGAAAACAGCAGCCATGACACCAGCATGATTAAGGTGGTAGCGCGGTATTTCTTCATAGTGCTCCTCATTGTTCGACATCCCCAAAGGCGTACTTGCCGATCAACTCCTCAAGGGAGACCGCCGATTCGGTCTCCACAATCGTCGCGCCCGGCTCTAGGATATCCCTTGAAGCGCCCGGCGAAATACTGATGAACTTGTCGCCGAGCAAGCCGACCGTTCGGACCGACGCAATCGCATCGGCTGAAATTTCAAGCCCTTTTTCGATGCGCATCTCCACAATCGCCATCCTCGTCTCCTTGTCGAGGTGAATCCGCTTCACTTTCCCAATTTCGACTCCGGCCATCTTGATCGTGCTCTTCGGCGTCAAGCCGGTGATCGAATGAAAACGCGCCTTCAATGAGTAGTATCGCTCGCCGAAAACGTTCACATCCCCGAGGTGGAGACTCAAATAACCGACGCAGAGCAAGCCGACAAGGACAAAGAGGCCGACCGTCGTTTCCAGGTTGTATTTCTTCATACTCTCTTGTTCGTTAACCGACATTTGAGGCCCGGGAGGCATGTTGCAGCCCTTTGATTTCCTGCTGCAACGATTCCAGATGATTCAAGAAGCGCCTTACCACCGGCCGGTCCGTTTGCTCCAAATCCGATGGCGAGCCTTGAAGCAAAATCCGCCCCTCCTCGAGAATGGCAACCCGATCCGAAACGTAAAAGACCGATGGAATATCGTGACTGACCAACACGGCTGTGAACTGAAACCGATGCTGGTATTGGGCGATCATGCTCAGCACCGCATTCTTCCGCATCGGGTCCAAACCGGTGGTCGGCTCATCGAACAGGACAACCTCCGGCTCGGTCACCAATGCCCTTGCCAAAGCCACTCTCTTCTGCATGCCACCGGAAATCTGCGCCGGAAAATGGCTCAACACCGAGCGCAGCTCCAGCTCGTCGACCTTGGCCAAAACACGCTCTCGGATCCCGGACTCCTTCAAGCGGGTCTTCTCTCGAAGAGGGAGCGCGATGTTCTCAAACACGCTCAACGAATCGAAAAGCGCGTTGTTCTGAAATACGTAGCTAAACCGCGACTTCAGCGTCTGGATCTCCTTATGGGTCATCTCCTTTCGCAAACGCCCTTCGTGGTAAATCTCGCCCGAGTCCGGCGCTAACAGACCGATAATATGCTTCAAAAGCACCGATTTGCCAACGCCGCTCTTGCCGATGATCGTCATGACCTCGCCCGACATGACTTCAAGCCAAAGGTGATCCAAGACGACATGGCCATTGAAGGCCTTAACGATATCGCGTAGCTCAACAAGCGGTTGCGGCATAGGCTCTTCTACAATAAAAATGACGTCAGCAAATAATCCGCCACGACAATCGCCACACACGAAAGGACAACCCCTGAAGTCGTGGCGAAGCTTACCCCTTTCGCACCGGCTTCTCCCTCACGCACGTGGGTGAAGAAGCCTTGATAACAGCAAATCACCGTCACCAGCACCGCAAAGACGAGTGACTTCTCAAAGCTGCCCACGACATCGCCGATCCCGACACTCTCCTGAGCGCGATAAAAATAGACCCCCCCGGGCAAATCCAGCAGGATCACCCCGGTTGCATAGCCCCCAACGATCCCGACCACATTGAAAAGCGCCGTCAGCAACGGAAAACACAAAAGGCCCGCGGCAATCCTCGAGCTGATCAAATAGCGCAAGGGATCGATATCCATTGTCTCCAACGCATCGATCTGCTCGGAAATCCGGAGAATGCCAATCTCGGCAGCCATCGAGGAGCCGGCTCGCGCCACAATCATCAGCGCGGTCAGCACGGGGCCAAGCTCACGAATCAGCGAAAGGGCCACCGCCGATCCCAATAATCCCTCCGAGCCGAATTTATTGAGCGTGTAATAGCCCTGGAGTCCCAGGACCATGCCGGTAAAGCCCCCTACCACAAGGATGATCGGAATCGATTTCACCCCGACGAAGTAGGTCTGCTCCAATATCTTTCTGAACGGGAACGGAAACGCGAGGAGGTGACGCCCGGCCTTCGCAAAGAAGATGGTCATCCCCCCCACCTCGCGCAGCAGAAACAGCACAGCCCTGCCGAGCCGGTTCAATGGAAGACATCCCTTCGCCGCAATTGCCTTTATCATATAGCCAATGGCGAGGTGATTATCATCTCCGGTCAAGTTTGGCAACCTTAGGGTCTCCCGCTGTTAAGGTAGGGACTGCACTCCGCTGCAGTCCGTCCCGTTTTCTGCCAGCTCTAACATCAGCAGCGCTACTAGACACCCCACGTCACGCAGATTCGAATAGGCAAAGAGAGAAAAAGGCTATGCTCCTTCATCGTGCCTCGCCAGAAACCAAAATTGGCTCCAGCAAATGACACACTTATTTCTTTACAGCCCCCTAGCTATTTGCCGATGGGTCCGCGTTCATCGAGCAATATTACCCCGCCGACTCGCCAGCCCGAGCCACAGTAGCCCCTCACCCGCGTTAGCGTCCGGAGTGCGCGTGACTTGTCACCGCTTTCTCTTTCCAGACCCATACCTGACCACCGGGAACGCGGTACGCCGGTCCGGAGCACCTTGCTTTGACAAGCCTGGGTAGCTTCCACGGTTGGACGTTAACTCAGTTGACGCCCCCGCCGTCGACAATAAGCCCTTTCCCGTCAGAGCTGCCTCCGTCGGCATTGCATTCCCCCCTTTCCCGTGGCTATTCTTAATCTTATGGGAAAGTATCGTGATCCAGAGGCTATGTTCGCTCAGTTAAATGCGATGCGGCGGCGTGCCGGGCCCCAGCAGTTTGACGAATACCGGCGCGAGCGTGACGGGAGTCAACCGAAACAGGCCGCATCGAAGCAGAAAGATGAACCCACAATCTACACCCTCACCGTGAAATGCGTGCAGGGAATGGGGCTCACAGAACCGTGCACCCGAGTGATTGAGATGCGCGACGACGCGACCCTTTCTGACCTGAGTCACGCGATCTTGAAGTCGGTGCACTTCCATGACGACCATCTATCCGAGTTCTACGCCGGGCGACATCACCGGCGACGCGACATCGCGTTTGACGAGGTCGAGGATTCGGAGGCAGATGAGCTCAAGCCAATCCAGCTCAAAGAGATCTGGCCGCTCCCCCAGAAGGTCAAGCTCTTCTATTGGTTTGATTTCGGTGACGATTGGATATTCCAGATCACCAAGGGTCAGAGCCGGAAGCGGCCTGAGAAAGGCGTGCGTTATCCGAGGGTCATCAAGGAGGTCGGTCCCGCCCCTCAACAATACGATTGAGATAACGATTCAGAGCGGAAGCATTTGGATCAGAATAAGATCGCCAAGGTGAGCTTTGACCGCGAAGCGGTCCCCCGGGCAAGGGCAGTGGGCGACCTCCCGCAAGCGGGCACTCCTCCTTGTGAGGATTTGAAATTCCAGGTGACCTCTGTCCATTCGATGTGCGATTTGCTACCCATTCCTCAACCATTTACGCGTTTCCGTTATCAAGACCTCCGCTAGATTGAAAATTCCGGAGTCATTGAAGTCCTGGTGCCCGCTTCAGACGCGCGCCTGTTCGCCTTCCCTTTTGTTTGAAAAACTTCCTTACCTCTCTCTTCGGAGTTGGCCGAATGTAATTCGTTCGGAGGATGCGAAGGCTATTGCCGCACGATTGCGCCAGCTTCGCCAAGTCAGGGTCCAACGCCCAGAAATAGCTGGCATAGGGGTTTCGCAATAGGTCATTCCTGCTCCCAGTCCAGGGCTCCGTCTCGCTCGATTTTGGGCGAATCGGTGTGTGCAACGAGATTAACGCCGGCGTAACGGGCCTTGAGCAGCCATGCAAAGAGGGCATGCAAGGCCTTGCGCAGGTCAGCTTGGGTTGGGTTGAGAGCCGGCGATCGAAAACGAAGTCCTCGAGCGCACTACGCGTAACTTGGGGTATCCAGTCGATAAAGATGGTGCGCGCTCCTGGATTTGAACCAGGGACCCCTACCGTGTGAAGGTAATGCTCTACCGCTGAGCTAAGCGCGCAACCACAGCCAACTTACCGAAACGGCCTCCATTGAGCAAGGGGGTTTTGTTCGGCAAACTAATGGCTTCGGACGTATGGTCATGCGACAAGGTCGGGGGGCGGAAAACGAAAGCGGTGACAAGTCCTGGTCTTTACCCACAAAATTTTGGGCTAGACTTTCGCTGCTGAGCTCGTCA
>CAYUWI010000113.1:0-4919 GCA_964448275.1 uncultured Gammaproteobacteria bacterium
CGCTCGCTCCTGGCCGCCCAGACCCTGAAGGAACTCGGTGTGCAGCGGCCGGTGTCCATGGCCGGCGGGATTAAGGCCTGGCGAGAGGCGGGAAAGCCCGAGACGCGTGACTAATCTGCTGCCACTGCCACATGATTGCGTCCCGTTCGCTTGGCCCGATACATGGAACTGTCGGCTGCTTGCAGTTAGTCTTGCGCGTCCCAGCCCACTCGCCGCAACCCAACAACACTGAAGCTGGTGGTGGTTAGAAGGCGCTTACCCTGCCATTCGATCATGAGGTGCTCAATGGCGTGGCAGATACGCTCGCCGATCAGTTCGGCGCCTGCTATATCGCGGTGTAAACCAACCACACACTTCGCCCGCCGGCAGGGTCACAAATCCCCTTTGCTCAATATCAAACCGGTCGGCGCCTTATAAGACGAATCGTTGGGGTCGGCTAGGCCGCGCTCCACGCAAATTGGCAATGGGGAGAAGAATTAGCGCTGCCCACGCCCTTGATTTGGCCTACGAAGAAGGCGCCTTGGGAGAGCAGTTCGCCGGGGCAGCAGGATTCCACACGGTGCTCCCTGAAGCAGAGGTTGTACCACTCGATGAAGACCACGAACCGAGATCGTGGTCATTGAGGACCTTCTGAATTATCACGCTGGAGTGGGTTTCTGGGTAAGAAGCCAGTGCTGGAGGTCGTGACACAGGCGCTTTACCGCGCGGCTCAAGGCCTGAACACCACCCGCGGCATCTGCACTGGGTGCGGAAACACGATAGGTGAAGTGACGTTGTGCCAACGCTTGGTGGGAGGCTCGATCGATCAGTACAGCAGTCACGTGGAGCTGCCCAAAGCTCTTCTGGGGCGACTCGAAGACGTGGATTAGCTCCCCAAGTTGGAGACGAAGGATGCGTCGAGCCCCGGCTGGATCCTCCGCATCCAAGACCGCTCGCCAATAGCCGCTCGCGATCAGCTGGCGGCGTACGGCATCGCCCACCATCTGTGTTGGGGGAGCGATCCATTCGGAGTGCCCGTAAGGGGCGAGCTTGGTATGAGACTTGTAGTTAAGGCAGTAGAAAATGTCTGTCTTTTGTACCCAGGCCGGTCCTCTTACAGGGGCGAGCCGCAACGGCTCACGTGACCTATCTCCCTCGGATTGTGTCTGGGCTGGCCCGGCGGCCTTGACGAGGCGATAGAGGGTAGGCCAATTCGCTTCCTTTGTGGCACAGGCCGTGCAGACGAGCGCCAAGATGGCGATCACAGTTTGGACCTCTCGGCTCATTGATCCTCCTTGACTCAGCGCTTCTCGAAGCCAGGCTCACCTGGTCCGGGAGGTCCAGGACTCGGTCCAAACAGGATGCTCTGTGGTTGGGCCTCGAGTCGTTCGCTGAGACTGCGCAGACTTTGGGCTGTCCTCCCGAGGCGCTCGGCCACCAGGTCAAGGCTCGGAGCCAACCGGTATCTCGCCTTGCGTACTAGCCCTTCACTGGCTTGACTGAGCTCGCGCACAGCGGTTGCAGCCTCACCGGCCTTTACGGTTTGTTCTTCAGCAGTAGCTACGAGCCGGCGAGCATCTTTGAGCACTCTACGACTGTCACCCAAAGTAGCCTCAGCCTCCTCAAGCAATCCCGGCAGTGCACGCACGCTTGGTTGCAGGTTGCCCTCCAGCTGCTCGAAGCGATCAACCACGTGCTCGAGGCCAACTAGGATGCGGTGCACTCGCTCACGGTTCCCGTCCTTGACTAGCTGGATCAGCTGTCGGGTCAATGTCTCGATCCGGTCCGCAATGTCCGTGGCTGAGCTCATTAGTTCTTGGGTAGTGCTGCGACGCATCCGGATCCGGGCCGGTGACTCCGGGGACGTGGGCAAGGGCTCATCGGTAGCGTTGGGATCCTTTGCCAGGGCGACATAGCTTTTACCTGTAATCCCGTGACTCCCTAGCTCGGCGTACATCGACTGCGTGATAGGGACCTTGGGTTGAACGCCGATACGGACTAATACCTTATCGGGATCGTCGGGATGGAACTCGACTGCTTTGACATGCCCAACCAGCAACCCCTTGTAAGTCACCTCGGACTGGGCATGTAGCCCACTCACTTCGTACTCAGAGATGAGATGGTAGATCCGGTCCTCGGACTTGGCCGACTCCATCCAGTAGACCAGGTAGCTCCCACCCGCCAAGAAGAGCAAGACGAAGGTAACAGCGAGGAAGGCGTGTGCTCGGTTTTCCATAGTTAGCCCCGTCTGTGTGACAGGCGATAGATCCGTTCTTGGGCCGGAGAGGGGAGGAACAGGTCACGGACAAATGGGTGATCGATCTGGGCGACTTCCTCTAAGGTACCTACCGCGAGGATCCGCCCCTCCGTGAGGATAGCGACCCGGTCACTCAAAGAAGCCAAGGTGTGGAGGTCGTGGCTAATTATCAGGCCACCCAGGCCAAGCTCTTGTCGCACCTCTGCAATTAAGGTGTTGAACTCCCGGGCAAGCACGGGATCTAGACCGGCAGTTGGCTCGTCGAGAAACAACAGCTCGGCCTCCAGTGTCAGGGCCCGAGCGAGTGCGGCCCGTTTGGCCATTCCGCCAGAGAGCTCGGCAGGGAGCTTCCAAGCATCATCCTCGCCCAGCTTGACCATTCCCAGCTTGAGCCAGGTGAGTTCACAGATCGCCGCCTCATCAAGGCCTTCGCCGTAGCGCGCTAGCTCCCGCAACGGAAAGGCGACATTGTCGAAGACGTTTAGGGCACTGAATAGGGCGCCTTGTTGGAATACGATTCCCCAACGTTGCCGTAAGTATCGGGCCTGATCGCCACCTACTCGGTGGACATCAATACCCAATACCTCCACATATCCGGTTTGAGGTCGGAGCAACCCAACAATCTGCTGGAGAAGCGCGCTTTTTCCGCTTCCACTCGCGCCTACCACGGCCAGCATCTCGTTACGATAGGCCTCTAGATCGAGATCTCGATGCACCCACTGCTGGCCCAACCAGGTACTCAGGCCCTCAACTTGGATCACCCGTTCGCCCTCAGCTATGGCCATCAGAATAGCCCCACATTGACTAACAACGCCCCAGCAGCGGCATCCAGGATGAGCACCAAAGACAGGCTGGTGACGACTGAGGCTGTGGTCTGGCGACTCAGACTCTCGGTGCTCGGCTCGGCGCGAAGGCCATAGAAACTCGCTACTAATCCGATGATCAGGCCGTTAATGATGCCCTTGATGAGCCCAATCCAGAAGTTGACCAGATCCACCTCTTGCGGAAGCCGCTGGATAAAGAGCTCGGGGGAGACGCCAAGCGTAGCATCTGCCACGACCATGCCGCCGGTGACCCGGTGAGGTCAGCCCACAGCACCAGTAACGGCAAGGCGATTGCCAGCCCGAGGACACGAGGGAACGCCAAGCGTAATATCGGCGAAATGCCCAAGGTGCGCAGCGCATGGAGTTCGCCGGTCAAGTGCATTGAGCCCACCTCAGCGGTAATTGCTGATCCTGTTCGGCCCGCGAGGATGATAGCTGTGATCCAGGGGCTGAGCTCTCGCAGGATGGCCAGACTAACAATTCCGATGATCGCGGTGTTGGCCCCATAACGGCTGATTGCCATCCCCATCTGATATCCCATCACCATTCCGATGAGGAGACTGAGGATACCTATTAAAGGGACCGAGCGACAGCCCGCCTTGTAGATGGTCGCGCTGAGCTCTTTCCATGGCATAAACCGGGGGTGGCGCAGCACATAAAGGCCCGCCACAATCACATGACCGAGGAGCAGAAGGAGCTCCGCGACATGCCCGGTTGCCTCTGTGATCGTTGCACCGAGGCGTGTTAGGGGTCGGCGGAGTCCAACCCCCTCAGGCTGAGGCTGATCCTGATCCCGTGCGGCGAAGCGCTCAAAGTAGTATCGCTGGGAGGCGTAGCTTCGAAGCTGAGCCGGGTAGCGTCGCCCCCAGGTTCGCCACAACAATAACGCGCCGAGGCTGTCGAGCCCCTCGATCCCACGTAGATCCCAGGTGTGCTCGGCTGGTTTGTCCAATGCATCCAGCTCACGTATGATCCGACCCCGCTCGGCGGCATTGGTAACCAAAATCCAGCGACCGGTAAGCTCAATGACAGAGTGTTCTGCGCTCGATCGGATGCGGATAGTCGGTGGGGAAGAGGTCATACTAAAGGTGGCTTCGGTTTTCCTCACATTCGGCGCATAGCAGGATACCGTAAGGGGATAGGATTATGGGAAGGGGCATATCGAGCTGTCCACAGCCCGACTGGCTATCTATTGTAGAAGGTAAAGGATGCGATTGAAGAGAGCTGAAAGTTTGGGAGCACTGGCGCTTATCGTATTCTTCTTTTTCCCCTGGTTCAGTGCCCACGGTTTCTCAATCACGGGGTATGAGCTGCCGCGCTTTGTCCGGGCCCTCGAGCAGCTGGCCACCTTGGGGGAACGGAGCTCGAGTCCGTCGATCTGGCCGATCTACCTTGTCTACCTAATCCCTGGGGGGAGTCTAGCTACCTTCGTGGTCGATGAGGCAGGTTGGCGCCCCCAAGTGCTTGGGGGGGTAACGGGAGTCCTCCCCTTGGTCGGCTGCGGCTACATGGTTGCGCAGACAGGCCTGGACATTCTCGAGGTGTTAGGGAGTGGGGCCTATCTCACAGTGGTTGCAGGACTGGTACTGCTATTGGCCGCATTCGGGGTCTTCCGGTTACCAACCTCCAGTGCCCATCGCACGGAATAAAGCACTCCTGTTCTCAGTAACCCGGCCGATCCCGATGTGGGTCAGACCGTGGAGAGCAAGGAAGGCGGGGTCATAGATATTGCGGCCATCGAAGATCACCGGATCCGACAGAGAATTGGCGAGGCGGTCAAAATCAGGGCTGCGGAAGGGCTTCCATTCGGTTAATAGCACCAAGGCGTCAGCCTCTTGCACGGCTTCATAGGGCCCAGC
>CAYUWI010000114.1:0-4904 GCA_964448275.1 uncultured Gammaproteobacteria bacterium
GAACCACCTCGCGGGCATCCTGAACGCCGTCATGGCGGGCGCCCGCAACAGCCTGGCCGAGAACCTCAATAACCGCATTCAAAAGATCAAGGCGCGGGCCAACGGCTTCCGGAACCTGAACCGCATGATCAATGCCATCTATTTCCATCTGGGCGGCCTCAACCTCTACCCGGCGAAAGCCGGGTATGGGACCTGACCCACACGATTTGGGGAAGCGCCATGGATTTGACTGCGTGTGATGGCCGTGGTACCGACTGCCTCGACTGAAGCACGGCGCCAGCCGGGTAGGCCAATCCAGCACCTTACCTATTGGTTTTTTCATATACGCACAGGACACCATTGAGTTCTCGTTGATAGATATCCCCCCACAAGGCAAGCCGACCACAGCGATCGCACTCGATGGCCGAGTCGATATCGCCGCTGCTGCACAGCGGCTTGTTTGGCCGGAGCTGCGCCGGTATGCCTATGGGAGCGTCTATCATGTCGAGGCCCAAGGGCGCCTCTATCTGTTCACTTTCGGTGCGGTCGTTCAAGAGGGGGTCGATACCCTGGATGAGGAGGTCCTCTCAGTCCTCGAGGAGGCCGTCGGGCGGAAGTTTCTCCACGAGACCGAAGAGACCTATCATGTCATCATCAGTTCGGACCAGGTCGGTAGCTCCCCCCGAGTCGGTTGGGACCAGGTGGTCATCCCGGAGGGTTCTCCTGAGCTCCTCGGCGCAGTGGCGCTCCTGCTCGGCCAGTCTGCTGCCCTCGAGCGGTATGAGAAGGCCGCTGATGAGCTCATCGATGAGGCGCTCTTGCTGGCACATGAGCTGCGGCAGTTCGGGCGGATCCCACGGGCAAGCCGGGCCCAGATTCGACGGGTGGGCCGGTTTACTACCGATCGTTTGGAGCTCGCACGGCTGTTCTACCTCATCGATCAGCCCGAGGAGACATGGGAGGACAGAAGCGTTGCGGTCCTCTACAACGCGCTATTTAGCAATCTGGAGTTGAAGGAGCGCCACCAGGCGGTACTCCAAAAGCTACAGGCGGTGGAGAACGTCACAGACAGCGTGATCAATGTCTGGCAGGCACGTGTTTCCAATCGCCTGGAGTGGGCAATCGTACTCCTGTTTGTCTTGGAGATCGTGATCGTGTTCCTTTAACCCAGAAGCGCGAGGCCGAACCGCCTGGCCAGGGTCAAGCCAGAAGTGCTGCGACGAGTCCTGTAAGGAAGATCCCATCAAAGGTCCCTGCCCCGCCGATGGAGGCAAAGGGGGTTCCCATGTCACGAATGTCCCTGAGCCTCAAGAGGTCGGCACCGATCAATACCCCGAGAGTCCCACAGATGTAGGCGAGTGGTGCACTCAACTCCGGGTTGGCCAGAATCGCCAACAGCGCCGCGCTCAAGGGGGCGACAAAGATGGGCATGGTAATCCCGACCCCGTGGCTCGGCCGGCTAACCAGGTAGCTCGCCGCAGCCACAAGGCCGGTCGTGAGGATGACCTGTCCTAGCGACAGGGGGTTTTGCTGCAGCAAGTAGAGCGAGAATACGATCGGGATAACCCCTCCGCCCAAGTTGATCGCGATGATCGTCTTGCCCGTGAGGCGTCGATGAGGGATCTGTAGAAGATCGAGGAGGGGGATTGGGGGAACGGAGGGTACCCGAGCCTCGATCCTGAACAGGGGGACATTGACCATGCTCCCGAGCAGGGAAGCAAGGAGGAGCAGCATGCCTCCAGAAGGGGAGAGCCCCAGCTTCCCGAAGGCGATGGTCAATAGACCGATCTGCACAAAGGCAATCAGGAAGGCGGCAGCAAGGACCAATACAGCGAGGTGGAATGGAGGCAAGGTATCTCTCCGTTGGGTAGAGAGGGGAGCGGTTCTGGATGCAGAGGGCGAGAAGCGATCTGTCGCTCTCCAGGCGAGCGCCCTTGTGCTTGGTACCATAGGACAAGCCAGGGTGCCAATCCTTTACCTTATAGCCTCCGCTCGCACCTGGGAAAGCCTCCCTTGGGGGGGTGTCGGTCCGGTGGCGTGGGCTTGACCTGTGGCCGAATCGCCCAAAAGGGGGAGCAAGGGGGGCGAGGCGAGCTGGGCTACTCGGGGGAGGATCAGCCGTCATAGATCAGGCTTTCCCCGTCCGGGCGTGCTTGCGGGTTGGGCTCGTGCCCCCTTCGTTCACCTGTCCCGAGGATGTGGACCACCTTGACGCCTTGAATCTGGATCAGGTAATCGGCGATCAGCGAACGGTGACACCGCTCGGGATCCTTCTCGGCACAGACCACTGCGATTCGGGCTTGGGCTGCGTGATTGAGGAGCCGTTTAACGGCTTGCTGGAAGGCAGCACCCTCCATATGGCGGGCAAAGGCTTGAAAGCCAGGTGCCATGAGGGCTGGATGTCGGTCGTAATCTGTGGTATGCGGTTTCCGCAGGCCGCCAAGGTCCCGTCCTTCCCATCGGTAGCCGATCTCGATCTCCCTTAGGGCCCTCTCCAGGGTGCTTCGATTAAACCAGGGATGCCGTCGGGAGGCCGGTCGACTGCGGACATCGATCATCCGCTCGATCTGCGCCCCTTCCAGGAGGTGGAGGAACTCCGTAAGGGGGTGGTTGCTATGACCGAGGGTGTGGATCGGGGTTGAGGCGGGGGTTGGATTCATATACTGCTCCATAATTTTGGGGACGATGCCTACCATAATAACCCGGTGCGAAGGGAGAGGAGCTTTACAAGCAATGGATACCAATCTATTCAATCGGATGTATCGAGCGGCTCGGCTTGAGGCGGATCTCTACGAAGAGGTCGAAGCGGATCCGAGTACGTTGAACCAGGCGATTGTCGTGGTCTTGCTATCCAGCTTGGCGGCAGGGATCACGATCGCCTCACAAGCAGGTTTTGGCGGACTTGTTGCAGCCACCTTGGGGGCCTTGATTAGCTGGCTTGTTTGGGCTGTATTGACCTACTGGATCGGCACTCGGTTGCTTCCAGAGCCTGCTACAAGCGCTGATCTCGGGGAGCTCCTGCGGACCATCGGCTTCTCGAGCTCACCGGGGGTCATCCGCCTGGGGGGGGTCATCCCGGGGGTGGGACAGCTCTTCTTCCTTGCTGGCGGGATCTGGATGTTAGTTGCCATGGTCATAGCGGTTCGCCAGGCCCTTGACTATCAAAGCACCTTGCGGGCGGTGGGTGTCTGCTTCATTGGTTGGCTTATTCAGATGGTCCTGTTGGCAATATTTTTCCAACTCATCGACGGCGTGCCGACCACCTCTGGAGGCGGACCGTTGGGTCAACCGAGCTGACCGTGTCATCCGACCCCTCTACGTTGAACAATACCGATAGATAGGCCGGGATCCAGGGATCCCGGTCTCTCTCGTTTATGGATAATGCCTCTGAGGCGCGCCAACGGGGTCTGGCTGTCTCAGCAATCGGGGTGATCATTATCAGCCCTGATGGGCTCTTGGTCCGGCTCATCGATCGAGCCGGTCCCTGGGATATTATCTTCTATCGTTGCCTCTTCATCGGTGTCAGCCTTGCCCTTTTCCTCCTGGTTCGCTACGGCCGGGGGCTGTTCCAGCTGGTTCGCGGTGTGGGCCGGCTTACTACCCTGTCGGCGGGCCTTACAACGGCCTCGAGCTTGGGGTTTGTGGGTGCATTTACCCATACCCTGATCGCGAATGCCTTGGTCATCATTGCGATTGCACCGCTATTCAGCGCCGTGCTTGGCTGGCTGTTTATTGGTGACCGCCTTCCGCTGCGCAGTTGGGTCGCGATCGGTGTCGCCATCGCTGGGATCGGGTTGATGTTTGGGGATTCCTTGGGACGCGGTAATCTGATCGGGGATCTTATCGCGCTCGCCACCGCATTGAGCTTGGGTCTGAACCTGGTCATCCTGCGCAAGGCGGGCAATCGCGATATGACACCGGTGATCTGTTTGGGGAGCCTCGTTGGAGGGGGGATCGCTCTACCGCTGGCTGACCCCTTGGCGGTTACCGGCCACGACCTAGCGATCCTATCGCTGCTCGGTCTGGTCCAGCTCCCGTTGGGGATCGCCCTCTTTATCAGCGGAACGCGCTTTGTCCCCGCGGCTGAGGTGGCACTGTTGGGTCTGATTGAGACCCTCTTAGGTCCCTTTTGGGTTTGGCTCGGTGTCGGGGAGTCTCCCACCCCTGAGGCACTGCTCGCGGGCGTTGTGGTCTTGGGGACGATCGCTGCCAATGCGGCCCTGGCAGTCCGCGGAGGGCAAGCGGGAAGGGCCTAGATCAGACCGAGATTGTAGGGAGCGGGGGTCGTGGTTAAGGGGCGGTCCCGGCTAGCAACTCGATCCAGTGTACTACCGGGACCTTGGCCTTCGACTGGAGGTGGTGGAGGCATCCGATATTGGCCGTCGCGATCAGGTCGGGCCCGCCACTTTGCAGGCTGGTCAGTTTGTCATCGAGCAACCGTTCGGCAAGGTCTGCCTGCAAGATCGAGTAGGTGCCGGCTGAGCCGCAACAGAGGTGGGGGTCCTGGACTGGAGTGAGCTCGAGACCCGCATATTTCAACAGTCGCTCGACCAACCCGTTTAGGCCTTGACCGTGTTGGAGGGTGCAGGGCGAGTGGAAGGCTACTCGCCTTGGCTCACGGTTTACAAGCCCACTCAGGTCTTCTTCGGCCAGAACCTCACCCAGATCGCGGGTCAATTCGGCCACGCGTGCGGCCTTATCCGCATAGTCAGGGTCGTCTCGCAGGTAGTGGGCATACGCCTTCACTTGGACACCGCAGCCACTGGCGGTCATGACGATTGCCTCGGCCCCGGCCTCGATATGTGGCCACCAGGCATCGATATTGCGGCGCATGAACTTTTTGGCCTCTTCGGGAGCAGCAAGGTGTTGGCTGAGCGCGCCGCAACACCCGCTGCTGCGGGCACGGATGAGCGAGATCCCGAGGC
>CAYUWI010000115.1:0-4904 GCA_964448275.1 uncultured Gammaproteobacteria bacterium
GCAGGGACCACCAGGCGGCCCCGAGCCCCACCAGGAGGGGTTGCAGGACCCGGCTGTGTCTTCCGCTCCAGCCGATCGCGATCGCTAGGAGCGGGAGGGTCCAGCTCTGGAACTGGCTAAAGAACCGCACATTGGCGAAGTAGGGAAACGGGGAGGTCCACTCGATCGGGACCCCGCGTGCGAACGTGGCCCAGCTGTAGGCCGCCAAGAACTCTCCCATAAAGAAGACGACTGCCGCCATCGATCCGATCAACAGGACCCAGTCTCCGTACTCTCGCAATTGCTGCAATGCCAGCGCAAGGCAGGCCGAAAGGAGGAAGAGGGCGAGGAACAGGGCCCACTCGAGCAGAGCGGCCTCGGACTGATCGGCGTGGAGTGCCGAGATCAGACCGAGACCGAAGAGGAACCCAAGGGCGAGCCGAGCGGCTAGGGGGATCTCACTCAAGAGGCCTTGAACATGCCTGCGGAGGTTGCGGGATAGGAGGAGGGTCCCGAGGAAGACGGCCAATAAGGCGAGCTCGAGGAGCCGTTTGTCATCGTAGTCGAGGAGGCCGAGTTGTACTGGAATAAGGCCACAAGGGACGGTGAACAGACCAATACCGGTTATCCCGACCAAGGGGGCCCATGGCCTTGTCAGAAGTCCCATGCCAGTTCGAAGTACCCGCCGAGATTCCTGAGGCCCGGACTCTTATCGTCACTCGAGAGCTTGTAGTTGAACTGGCGCATGGCCCATATGCCACCTCCCAGGTGGATACGCCTTTCTGGCTGAGGGCTCATCTCGAAGCCCCGGTGCGGATTCGAGCCCGAGATGGGGTCGCTGATGAGGTTGAGAGGGACCTCGACCTGCCCGCGGTGACGCGAGTGGAGGAGTATTACGCTGGGGTCGAGCTCGAGCGGTTGATTGCTCGATAACTCCGCACTATCTGCACTAGGCGAGACCACTACCGCTTGCCTTTGTTCTGAGAGGTGGGTCACGACAAGCGCGGCCTCCTTTTTGGCTTGCGCAGGCTGACCCCAACCGAGCCCAGCTGCTACCAACACAGCCACCAACACCGCTACACGAGCTCGCACCTGGTCCATATCATCCCCTGTGACCTCGAAACCCTGCCCCAGCTTGTCATAAATTAATTCTCATTACCACCATTCGCGAAGTGCCAATGCGGTCTCTAGTGAAACCCGGACCGTTGGTGGGTCGGTGGAGGGTAATGAGAAAAGCAGTCACGAGGATGACTCAATGTCGCTATATGTCGCGCTGGAACAAGTACCACCTGAGGGATCGAAAGAAGTGTTTTCCTCTACTGAGCCGCCTGCGGTGTTACCAAAGAATCCGGAAGATCCATCTGAATGGCAGGTGGCCACATTAATGTCATTCGTGGCATCTTCCGCATGTATATTGACTCCTGCCGATGCTTGCAGGTCAACATCACGCCTGAGATTACTTAGCTCACTTGTAGTGCATGTCGTAGAGTCTGGCTTATCACCATCGGTATTATCCAGGCTGCACACGGCATTCGCTGTTAGTGGAAGAGTCAAAAAGAGCATTAAAACAAATGCATATTTCTTCATGATAGTCGCTCCCTTGAATTTTGGGTCTTAGGACCCAGTGATCACATATTGGCCACCATCGCCGTCAGGGCGTTGCGGGCATCGCTCTGGGCGGCGGAGTTATAGGCCCCCTGTCTGTACTGCATGAACTGCGGGATCGCGATCGCCGCCAGGATGCCGATGATCGCGACCACGATCATAAGCTCGATCAAGGTGAAGCCCCTCTGATTGCGCTTACCTCGGTCGCTTGGTAGCAGCTTGGTGAGCATCGAGTCCTCCTATGGGTTGCTCGGTTTCTTGTGGTCTGGTTCCAAATACTTCCCTAAACAATGGCAAGAGTTGTGCCGAGCGACGGGTATCGATCGATGTCCGCATCCAGGGGATTGCTGAGGTTTGGTGCGACATATCTGGTCCTGGCGGTAGACAGAAACTGTCAGTCAAGGCCTGTCCACGCTGATGATCATGGAGGTTAATGCATTGCGGGCATCACTCTGCGCGGCGGAGTTATAGGCGCCTTATCTGTACTGCATGAACTGCGGGATCGCGATCGCCGCCAGGATGCCGATGATCGCGACCACGATCATGAGCTCGATCAAGGTGAAGCCCCATTGGCCGTGTCCTGTTCGTTGGCTCGATGGAGGCTCGATCGACATTCGCAGTTGTCCCCCATGAGTAGCAAAAACGGATAAGGCAAGTGTTAGCCAGATAAGCAAGATCTATTCTGAGGAGAGGACAGCCTCGAGTAGATGGGATGATAGGACCCGCTATTGTCATTGCGAGCCCTCGGATAGGGCGAAGCAATCTCGTTGGAACATCACCTGCCACAGAATCCTTCTCCACTTAATGTGCCCTTCCCCACGAGATCGCTTCGCTTCCGCTCGCGATGGCCAAGGTGTCGTCATTTACTTTCTGATCGAAACGGGGAGACTGAATAATGGACATAATCTTTCCATCAATTCTGATCAAGGCCGTTCTGAAAATGGACAGACGGCAAGGGGAGCGAAGTCCGGAAGTCCCGATCGGTTGGTTGGATCGGGAAACGCCCGCGAAGCTGGCTTAGAGGGGATCGATATGCGATGCTAGAGGCCGTCAATTAGCAGAGCCTATACCCCTGGAGAGAAAGGAGTACCAATCCATTGGGGAGCCCAGCCGATCCCTCCAAAACAACCTGCCCTAATAGCAACCTATGAGCCCACGAGTAGGAGATGTGCAAGCCGTCCTCCCGGCCTCTCTACTTGGTGCGGTCGTGGCGCTTATGGTCCTGCTTCCTGGGCTCGCCTGGGGCAGTCCCGGGCTCGAGCGGCTCGAGGCCTTCTATACTGAGATCCGCACCGTCCACGCTTCCTTTGAGCAGCGCATCGTGGGCACGGATGGCGCGGTGCAGGAGCGCAGTCGGGGGGAGGTCTGGATCCACCGCCCAGACCGGTTCCGGTGGTCGTATACCGAACCGTACCCGCAAGAGATCGTCGCCAACGGCCAGACCCTCAAGTTCTATGATCCGGAGATGGAGCAGATCACGATCCGCCCCTTCGGGAGGCCAGGGGGCCACACCCCGAGCATGGTATTGGCCGGTGACGGCGACCTCAGGCGCTACTTCGAGCTCATCGATCAAGGGCAGACGGACGGCATCGCCTGGGTCGAGCTACGCCCCAAGGAACCCCGTGAGGTCGGCTTCCGCAAGGCAAGGGTCGGGCTGGCTTCTGACCCCGTGCGTGTGGTCCGCTTCGATTTCCAGGACAGGTTCGGTCACTGGAGCCGGATCCACTTGCATGACATCCGGATCAATCCCCCGATTGAGTCGCAGCGTTTCCAATTCACCCCACCCGCCGGGACTGAGGTCCTGCGGCCGAGGTCAGGCCGTGAGTAGGTCACAAGTGAGGGGGGCGATTTGCTAACCGGATCTGCCTCTTTGGGGCGCAAGCTTTGCCTACCACTGCTGGTCGCCGTCACCCTGTTGTGCTTCCCCCACCCTGGTCATACGGTGGGCTTCCGCAACATCGGCCTCTCCGCGAGTGGGGTCGGGATCGCCAACGCCCTCGGGGCCGATGCGGAGCATACCAGTAGCATGGCGTACAACCCGGCAGCACTCGCCTTCCAATCCGGAGGCGCGGTCGCCCTAGGCGGGATGCGGACCTTTGGGGATCTCGAGCAGAGTGGCGAGACCGGCAAGCCCAAGCGCCGGCTCCTGCCGAACAGCCTCTATCTGACCTATAGCGGTCTGGGCACTCCCTGGGGTTTTGGGTTAGCGGCCAACCGCCCCTTCCATATGGATAGTGACTTCGGGGGTGACCTGAAGGGGCCCAACGCGGCGACCCGCACCGAGCTCGACCTCATCGACCTCAATCCTACTGTAGCCTATAGATTGCGACCAAATTGGGCAGTCGCGGTCGGTGGCCATTACTACTACGCCAAGGACTTCGAGTATTCGACTAATGCTGTGACCCGGACCGGCGATGGCGGGGGATTCGGTGGCAGCGTTGGACTGATGTACTGGCGCGAACAGTGGTCTGCGGCCCTGACCTACATCTCGTCGGCGACCCTCGGCCTCGAGGGCCGCAACCTCGATAACGACTTTCAGCTGCCGAGCCGGATCCGACTCGGCCTCAAATACCGGTATGATCTCAACTTGTCGTTGCACCTCGATGTGGTCCAGACCCGCTGGTCCGATTTCAAAGGGCTAGAAGGGGCGGAAACAAAGAAGAATTGGGATAATGTCTTCGGCTTCCGCTTCGGCGGTATGTACCGCCTCTCCGACCGCCTCCGTGTCCGGGCTGGCTATGCCTTCGATAGCGGCCCCAAGGATGACCGGACCTTCGATCCCCGCTCCCCGTCCGGTACGCGCCACCTCGCCACCTTGGGGGGTGGCTGGGATAGTGGTCCCCTGCAGCTCAACCTAGGCTTCGCCTTCGGCCTCCATCTGGCTCGGGAGGTCGATGGGGCCGAGGTCCCGGCCTACAACGGCGAGCACCAGACCTCGGCATACTATGCGCTCGGCAATGTGGTGTACTCCTTCTAAGGCCCAAGAGACCAGGGGGCAGGGCTTGACCGCCGTAACTGGGATGAACTCGTATGGCCGCGTACGGTCTGCAGGATCAAGGGGATAACAGAAGGGGAGTTCGTCATGACGACCACGGCCGAAGCCGATCCGCGCCCCTTAGCCGACCGCCTACGGCCCCGCAACCTCGACGAGTTCGTCGGTCAAGACCACCTCCTCAGCCCAGGGCTGCCGTTGCGGCGCGCTGTCGAGCAAGATCAGCTCTACTCCCTGGTGCTCTGGGGGCCGCCCGGCACAGGCAAGACCACGCTTGCCCAGATCGTGGCCGCTCAGACAGGCCACTGCTTCTACCAGCTCTCCCCGA
>CAYUWI010000116.1:0-4864 GCA_964448275.1 uncultured Gammaproteobacteria bacterium
GGGAGGACCTATATTACCGGTTGAATGTGGTGTGATTGAGCCTTCCCCCATTGAATGCACGCCGCGAGGATATCCCGCTATTGGTCCACCACTTCCTCGAAGAGCTCGCTGCCAAGACTGAAACACCCACTAAGGTCTATGCGCCCGAGGCCATGGAGCTGCTCGTCGCGGCGGACTGGCCCGGTAATGTGCGCCAGCTCCGCAATGTGGCCGAGCAGAATGTTGCGCTGTCCCCTACTCCCGTGATTGATGCCCACCAAGTGAGGCATGCACTCGGCGACCCTCAGATTCAGCTGCTCTCACTTGATGAAGCGCGTGCTGAGTTTACCCGAGATTACCTCGTTCAACTCCTCTACATGACTCAAGGCAATGTCAGTCGGGCCGCAGGCTACGCGCAACGCAATCGCACCGATTTCTACAATCTGCTCGCCCGGCACCAGCTCAATCCTGACGATTTCCGTACAAACAGGGACTCTCACCATCACGAGCTCGCAAGGAGTGAATCGGCAGACTGATTAGGACACCGCCCATATCGAAGTAGGCCAGGCTCCCTTTTACGGAAAGAGGAACCCCCCCGTGAGGACGAACTGTTCACCTCCCCCCAGCTCGACTCGGGCTTCAGCGAACGGGGTAAAGTCGTCCAGGGGGAACTTGACCCCACCCAGCAGATTGAGACCTAGGTCCGTATCCTCGCCGCGACCGAAGCCCCTCCCACCAGCATCGATATGAGCGATATTGAGTCCTCCACCCGTGTAAGGGCGTACCGCCAGTCCCTCCGGGATCGGAAAGTTATAGACGGCGTTGCCATTGATCTCCCAGTAATCCACATCCCCATCAGGGAAGAAGAGGTCGAAGGAACCAAGGAGCTCGAGGCCGGGGTAAGTGGGTAAACCCACCATGACACGCCCTCCAACCCCAAAATCGGCGTCGTCGGCGAAGTTGAGCTGGCCACCAACGTGGATCCTGTCATCGCAGATGGCCCCCACCGGGACCAATAAGAGCAAGAGAGCAAGATAAGTGGTCACTTGAGATCGTCCGCTCATGTTTTCCCCTTTTTTTACACCCAAGCGTTCGCCATCCAGCTCCTATGTCCGGAGTATCCCATAGCTCCAGAAGTCGCTCTACCACCGGGGTGGTAGCACGTCTCTAACATCAGAGCAAGGGAGCTATGGTTTCCCTTGGAGTGGTTCGAGGAAAAGAGGGGGCTGAGTTAGACCGGTTAGCCAACGCTACGCTGGAAGCTGTCGGGACGCGCCATGTCCCAGCACTTACGGTACATCGGCTGGGAGCAGCCATCGACCAGTTCACCGGCTTGCAGAAAGGGGTAGATCTGATCTGCTGTGCGGATATCTGAGTCACTGATCCGACGACAGAGGTAGTGCGGTCGCAACTCCCCGGGGTGCTCAAGGCCGAGTGTGGCGATCACCTCGCCTAGGGCGTGGACCGTCTGGTGATGGAAGTTCGATACCCGCTCGGCCTTCTCCGGGACCACGATCGCCCGTTGACGGCGCGGGTTCTGGCTAGTAACCCCGGTGGGGCAATGGTTGGTGTGGCACCGCTTCGACTGCACACAGCCAAGGGCGAACATGAAAGGGCGTGCGGCATTGCACCAGTCAGCGCCGAGTGCCATGTTCGCTGCCATCTTGAACCCCGAGTGGACTTTGCCACTGGCGGCGACTCGTATTCGATCACGTACCCCAGTTCCAACCAAGGCGTTGTGCACAAAGAGCAGACCTTCGCGCAAAGGTGTACCCACGTGATTGGCCAGCTCTAGTGGAGCCGCACCAGTACCCCCCTCGGCGCCATCCACGGTAACAAAATCAGGCAAGATCTCGGTCTCGAGCATCGCCTTGCAGATCGCCATGAACTCCCACCCTTGACCAACGCAGAGTTTGAAGCCAGTCGGTTTCCCCCCCGAGAGCGCGCGCAGGCGAGCGATAAACTCCAGCATCTCGATGGGCGTAGAGAATGCCGAATGGTACGGCGGGGAGATGACATCGGTCCAAGCCCGGACCTTGCGAGTCTCTGCAATCTCCGGAGTGACCTTGCAACCGGGCAGTACCCCGCCATGGCCCGGCTTGGCCCCCTGAGAGAGCTTGAGCTCGATCATCTTGACCTGCCCATCACGCGCCTGCTCGGAGAACAACTCGGGATCGAAGGTGCCGTCATCATGGCGACAGCCAAAGTAACCGCTGCCAATCTCCCAGATGAGATCGCCGCCAAACTCACGGTGGTAGCGGCTGATCCCACCCTCGCCGGTGTCGAGGGCGAACTCACCGAGCGCAGCCCCTTTACTGAGGGCACAAATAGCGTTGGCCGACAGCGAACCGAAACTCATCGCCGAGATATTGAACGCCGAAGCACGGTAGGGACGCTCGCACTGGGGACCACCAACCTCTACCCGAAATAGCGTCTCAGGCTTGGCCTTAGGGGCAATCGAGGGGATAAGCCATTCATATCCTTCCCCATAGAGATCGAGCTCAGTTCCGAAGGGGTCCTTGTCATTGACACACTTGGCGCGCTGGTAGACCAAGGAGCGCTGCTCGCGGCTAAAGGGGGTGGCCTCGGTCTCACTCTCGAGCAGGTACTGTCGGATCTCGGGACGGATGGCCTCGAAGAACCAGCGGAAGTAGGCCAACAAGGGATAGTTGCGGAGCAGGTTGTGCCGCTGTTGGAAGAGGTCGTAGGTCCCCATCAGGGCCAAGGGCCCCGTAAGGGCCAGCGGCCAGAGGAAGCCTTCATAGAGGTAACCGAGCCCTAAGAAGAGCAGAGAAAGGATGAAGGTCAGCGCGTAAGCGACATAGCGCATAAGCGGCAAGATCAAGGGAATTGGCACGCCACTTAACGTAGAGGCTGAATCCGATGCATCCAGGATATAACGTAATCAACGGGATAGCCAGCCGTTTTAGGGGTGGGGCTCTATTGCAAGCCTTGGGGGAGGAGACCTACAAATGGTATGCGGGAGGGTCAACTGGGGCTTATTTGCTTAGCATCAATGGTTTGGTTGTCCTTCCGGTCTATCCTTTAATGAGGAGAAAAGACCATCACCTTGTTAGAGAGGAATCATCCTTGGCATCCCACGCGCTGACCCGTTACTGCCGTGTAGTCAACATTATCGGTGATGTGATCGAGATTCGGGTGCCAACCACCACCGGCCAGACACCCGCACGCTTTCGGCATCTGGCGATAATTGAGAACCCCTCGGGTGAGGAGTCATTGGGTCAGATCATCCGCATCCGCGGTGAGGTGGTCTCACTTCAGGTCTTCGGGGGGACCAAGGGGCTCTCTACGGGGGCCTCTGTGCGCTTTCTCGGCCACCCCATGGAGGTGGCCTGTTCCAATAATATCCTCGGGCGCGTCTTCCACGGCACGGGCGAACCCATGGACCGTGGGCCAAGCCTGGCCCAGGAACGCCATGTGCGTATCGGCGGACCGACGGTCAATCCGATGCGGCGGATCATGCCCAGCAAGATGATCCGCACCGATGTGCCCATGATCGATGTCTTCAACTCTCTCGTGGAGAGCCAGAAGATCCCGATCTTCTCAGTCGCCGGCGAGCCCCACAAAGATCTGCTTGCCCGGATCGCCATCCAGACTGATGCCGACGTGGTGGTCTTTGGGGGGCTCGGCCTGATCTTCGACGATTACTACTTCTTTCGGAACCATTTCGAGGACGCGGGTGTCTTTGCCCGCACCGTGATGTACGTGAACCTGGCCTCTGACTCGGTCGTTGAGCGGCTCCTTGTCCCCGACATGGCTCTTGGGGTCGCTGAGCGCATGGCGGTAGAGGAAGGCAAGCGTGTCTTGGTATTGCTCACCGACATGACCGCCTTCGCCGATGCGCTCAAGGAGATCGGTATCAGCATGGAGCATGTCCCCTCAAACCGCGGCTACATGGGCGATCTCTATTCCCAGCTCGCACGCCGTTACGAGAAGGCCTGCGACTACAAGGGAGCCGGCTCTGTGACCATCCTCTCGGTAACCACGATGCCAGGTGAAGACATCACCCACCCGGTCCCGGACAACACCGGCTATATCACCGAGGGGCAGTTCTACCTGCGTGATCGGATGCTCGACCCCTTTGGCTCGCTCTCCCGACTCAAGCAGCACGTCATCAGCAAGGTCACCCGTGAGGACCACGACCAGATCATGAACACCATGGTACGCTTCTTCGCCGAGGCACGTGACGCCGAGCAGAAGCAGGCCATGGCCTTCGACCTCTCGGAGTACGATGAGCGGCTGTTGCGGTTCGGTCAGCTCTTTCGAGAGCGCTTTATGGACGTAGCCGTCTCCATGCCTCTCGAGAGGGCCCTTGACCGCTGCTGGCAGACACTGGCCGAGTGCTTCCATAAGGACGAGCTAGTGATAAAGCGGGACCTCATCGAGAGATACCTCCCGGAGTCTACAGCCAAGGGAGCGGCTAGCCATGCCGAAGCTGGCCCTCAATAAAAGCACGCTGCACCGCGAGAGCCAGCGACTCAAACTGTACAGGCGGGCACTGCCCCCACTGGATCTCAAACGGCGCCAACTAGTGGCTGAACGCCGTCAGCAAGCCACGGAGCTGGAAAGGGTTCAGCAAAGGCAACAGACTATCCGCAACCAAGTCCGCGAGCAGATCCCGATGCTGGCCTACCGTAGCGTCGACCTAGGTGGCCTAGCGCGAGTCAATACAGTACGCCTCGAGGAGCACAATCTGCTTGGGGTCCGGCTCCCGCGATTGGTGGAGGTCTCAGTGGACCAGGCTCGCTACGGTCTCCTGTGCCGCCCCCACTGGGTCGATGCAGCGGCCCAGCACTTGAAGCAGCTCCTCGAGCTCGAGGTCGAACAACGGGTGGCCGAGCAGCGCCTGACCCTATTGAATCAG
>CAYUWI010000117.1:0-4804 GCA_964448275.1 uncultured Gammaproteobacteria bacterium
CTCCAAGGGAACCCTCGCTCGCCAACAAGTCAACCTCTAAAGCCGTTGGTATAAGACCACTAAAATGGACTCTCACATCCTGGGAGAAAGCGCGGAGTTCGGGTTAGCTTACCAGGTTGATTATTAGATAAAGGCTTCTCTTTTTCGCTGCTCCCAAGTGTCTTTAAAGGAAAAGAGACGATTCCGCTTCTCTCCAGGAGTTGTCTCAACGAGACGCAATGATGTTAGCTTGTCCAAGCGAAGAACTTTCGTCAACACCGTTCCGTGGTACAAAATTCCTTAACGACAAGATCGCCTGACACGCAAACCAATGGCGTGTGGCCTTGATAACAAAAAGTGACTTCCTATCACTGCTTACGGAAAGGCTGTTTGGTGACTGCTTGGGCTTTTTTGTTGAGCTTTTAATAAAAAAACTATAAAAATAATCCTATTTTCTTGTCATAGACAGAATCAACTCCTCTATCCCGAGTTTCATAAACAGACTAGCTTGGGTTGCCTCCTTGATCGTCTTTGTTTTGAGATCAGTTCCCAGAATCCGGTGGTAGACCGCGGGCGCGGTAGACGCCCGAGACGCCCGTTCGTTGAGGGCGCCGACGCAAGGAGCGCTTCTCCGTCGGGCCTACCACGAGGGGGGTGGCTCTCTTCTGAGGCGATGAGATGGGGCTCAGGAGTGACCACCAGGCGAGACGCATCTGGGCCGGGCGCGGACAGATTGGGTCTTCAGTGGGCGGTTTACTGTGAGGGTATTCATCGACTTCCTGCACCGCGTATCCTTAGGATAGCCTAGCTTACCAAGGGTACCCATACGAAGACGAAGCCGTGAAGTGCCCAAAATTTTGGGATAGGGTCATGGAAGACTTACTACGAGCAGCACGCCCGGGAACTGGAAAATGGAACGAGAACACCAGCAGCGCTTGGAGGGGTTTGGCTGAGGGAGTCTGTACCCGAATCGCTGGAGGAATAATGATCTATAGACCTGAGGGGGCCAAGTTGGCCCCTTCGATGGCTTCAGGAGGACAAAAGTGAAGAGCTATCGCAAGGAGCTGTGGTACGAGACCAAGACCCGCCGGGAGTTCATCAATATCACCCCGCACGTTGAAGAGGCACTCAAGGAGAGCGGAATCACGGAAGGCTTGGTCTTGGTTAATGCGATGCACATTACGGCCTCGGTCTTCATCAACGACGACGAGCCCGGTCTGCTCCAGGACTACGAGAAGTGGTTGGAGTGGCTGGCCCCCTTCGATGCCAGCCCGGAGCGGTACAAGCATAACCGCACGGGGGAGGACAACGCCGATGCACACCATAAACGGGAGATCATGGGACGCCAGGTGGTGGTAGCCATCACGGAGGGCAAGCTGGACTTTGGTCCCTGGGAACAGATCTTCTACGGTGAATTCGATGGGCGACGCCGCAAGCGGGTCCTGGTCAAGATCATCGGGGAGTAGGTCATGGCCCTTGTCGGACTCCGGAGGTCCGTACGATTTGCTTGACCTCTGGGGTGGTGTTCCGATCCTTGCAGACTGTCACCCTAGCTTATTAGCTTGGGAAGGATAATGGCTTTAAATGGAGCTAGACTGGAGCGCGGGCGGCATGAACAGGCGGCCGCCCGGCTCCTGCGGGACCTTGCAATCCCGTACCACACTCGTGACCTGGAGCTGCTTGGGCAGATCGCCCAAAGATTTAGCAAACTCCCCTACGAGAATGTGAGCAAGATCATCAAACTCTCACAGGCGGAGGAACTTGCCCCGCTGCGTCTCCCCGAGGAGATCTATGAGGACTTCAGGGATTGGAACTTGGGCGGCACCTGTTTCTCATTGACCTTTTACCTCTTGGAGATCCTTACATACTGTGGCTACGAGGCCTACCCCGTCATGGGGGATATGCGCTGGGGGGAAAACGTCCATTGCGCCATCCTGGTCAACCGCGGGGGACATCACTATCTGGTTGACCCAGGCTACATGGTGCACCAACCGCTGGAGCTCTCCAAAGATACCATCAAGCGTCACATGACCCCGCACTCGGGGATTGCGGTCCGTTTCGATCCCATGGTGGAGCGCTTCGACCTCTATACCTTTAGAAGGGGGAACTGGACCTGGCGTTACCGGTTCTCCCCCTGGCCTGTCTCCATCGAGGAGTTTGCCCAGCACTGGATCGAATCGTTCTACAAACCGACGATGCATGGGGTCTGCCTGACCAAGGTTGCGGGCAGTGAGATGGTCTATGTCCACAATCACTTTACGAAGATCTCAGGCTACAATCGGGTACAGCGACACAACTCCCAAGAACGGGCCGAACAGACGGTTCGAGAGCAGTTCGAGATCCCTTTGCATTTGCTGGAAGAGGCCCGGTACGCCCTGGAGATCAACCGCCGGCGCGGAAGGGAGCGCGGCAGCGATGCAGCCCGCTGAACCGGACCCTGTCAAATGGATGATCGCTGCTCTTTTCTCCAGTCCCGACCGCCTGCGCCGAGCCCTTGACAGGTGCATCGACCACTTCGGTCCCATCGATTTCCAGAGTGAGCGCTACCCCTTCGACGCGACCGACTACTATACAGGCGAGATGGGGACCCCGATCTATCGGCAATTCATCAGTTTCTCGCAACTAGCGAACCCTGGGCGACTCGCTTCGGCCAAGCTCGAGACCAACGCGATCGAGACCGAGCTCGCCGTTGCTGGGCGGCGTTGGGTCAACCTGGATATCGGGTATCTTGACTACCATAAAGTGGTGCTGGCCTCGATGAAGTTCAATGGCCACAAGATCTACCTGGATAAAGGCGTCTATGCCGATCCCATCCTCTCCTACAGAAAGGGGAAGTTCCATCCGGCCGAGCGAACATTCCCCGACTTCAAAGACCCCGAGCGCTACTCGAGCATCCTACTTGCGATTCGGGATCTCTATAAGGGGCAGCGCCAGCGTGGGGAGAGTGGGATGAGGCCTGCGAGTTTGTAGGGGAACAGGGAGCGTGAGGCCAATCCAAGGACTACTCGGGCTGGAGCTCTACCGACGCTTTATCGGGTGAGAGGTGAAAGGCCCCGTCGCTGGCAAGATCGATCATGACCCCAAAGGCCCCCGCGAGTGGTGCGAAAGGGGAAGCACTGGCAAACAGGACAAACAGGGCATTGCCTGCGAGCCAACCTGAGACCTCCGGTGTGGTAGTCAGTGAGGCCTCCTGGTAGCCCTCCTTTTCGAGCTCCAGCGTGTGCGAGTGGCCTCGCTCAAGATTGACGGTTATAGGGCTTGTCCCCACCCGCCTGTGATCCACACTCACCTGGGCCCCTGGCGGCACCGAAGAGATTTCCAGCCTCTGTTCCCCGCTATGTAGCACCGTGGCGCATCCAGTGAGCAGCCCTCCCAGGATAAAACAGGCAATGTATGAAGCCAGTCTCTGCCCCAAGATATCCCCCTTTGATCTCTTTGATATGGCGACAAAAGATGTATCACCCCGCAAGCACCACTCGTTCTTGAGTCGTTCGCGGGTTGTGAGAATAGGAAAGGGTATCCCATCAGGGTGACGCCACAGGAGGTGGGCATGACCGATGAGTGTGGATAGATCAACTCGGCTTCGATTACTCGCTACCCGCAAATAGGTACAGCAGGAAGAGCATAATGCCCAGTAGGATCAACATCAGGAAGGGAAAGCTCTTGTTCTCTCGTTCTCCAGTCCAGTGTAGGCCTGGCATTACCCCTTCCCAGAGGGAGTTCTCATCCCGGAACTGGCGATAGATAAAGTGCCAACGGGTTCTGCCGCGGCCCTCGGAAGTAGCCGATTCGCTGGCGATGGTCTCGTCCTTGGGTGCGATCTGCTCACATCGCTCCAGGACCAATAAGTTGCGCTTGTGGGCCTCAATCACCCGAGCCTTGAAGGTTCCTAGGGAGCACTCCTCGGTCCCCCTAAATGCACGCCAGGCGTCTGCGATCCAGACGCGATCCATATGCTTGTGGGGGCAGTGCGCAGCGGCCTTCTGTACCTCAGTGGCAAATTCCCGCAGTTCTTGATCCCGTTTCTCTGTTTGGTGGGGTTCTTGGGAGGCCATATTGCCCTCAATCACTGGAAATGGACCCAAACATTCCAGGGTAGACAGGGTTGCCTACCCCTTAGACCCTTTCGGCGGGGTAGAAACTTCGAGGGAGTCGGGAGAGAAATTCCAAGTTAGGAAGAGAGGGGGTATAGAAAAGCTGGACGGGCTAGACGCGCTGTTTGTCAAATTGCTTGACACGCGCAGCGGGGAAGTCAGGTCTTGACCCTATCTGTGGGGAATTACGGCTTTCCACGCCGCAACTGCGCCCTGCGTGCCGCTGTCGCTGCAGTCTCTGCTAGTAGGGTGAACTGACGCGCCTCGTCCAACCACTGTAACCGCTGCAGTGGCGAGAGTGCAGCAAAGGCTTGCAACTGCTCATCCGAAACATAGTAGCGCACGCCCCTACTGGAGGGTTTCGATGCCCCTGGGAAATGCCACATCGTGTCTTCCCCCTCGACCTGGCCAGCCCGTCCGATGTGCTAGCCTTATTTGACTTCACAACTAACCATGCACTGTCTGTGCCAAGTCGGGGGACCCTGTTTGGCCTACGGCTAGGTAGGCAAGCGACAGCAAAGTGTCAAATTTACGGACACCCCTACCCGATTACAGGCTCACCTCTGTGATCGGGGGGGAGGGTCTTCTGGAGCACCTCTGCCAGATGGAGCGCTCGACGTTCGGTGTGCTGGGCGATCTGCTCTCGGCAGCTGTACCCATTCGCAATGATCCAGGTTTGAGCAGGGGCGGCGCGGACAGCAGGGAGCAGGGCGAGCTCGCCGATCCGAACG
>CAYUWI010000118.1:0-2639 GCA_964448275.1 uncultured Gammaproteobacteria bacterium
TGCGGTGGCAGCACCGAGCTGACCTTGATGAGGTTGTAGTGGCCGAGCCCGGCATCGAGGAGCGCGGCATCGAACGCGCTCAGGGCGCGTCGCCCGATCCCCGTACCGCGTCTCATGATAAAACGACTATTCGGGCCAAATATAAGGGGCTGCATCGGTGCGGATTGTCCCTTGCTTGAAGGTGGTCTCGAGGTAGGGGGGGATCGCGAGACCGGCTCTGAGCTGCTCGGGGGTCAAGTAGCACAAACGCTCGCTGAGCTGGCCGAGTCGGTGGTGCCATCCCGAGACACCCTTAGCCTTTGGATCGTCCCCCCAGCTAGCGAGCACGAAGCTCCAGATCCCTTGAAAGCTCGGCACAGGGCAAAGGAACGAGCGGACATGTGGCGCGAGGGTGGACAGTGTCGCGCACAAGTCGGCAAGCAACCACCCTTTACCCGGGCTGGCATCGCCTGCCTGAGTAAGGAGCACCCCTTGCGGGGTTAGGGCCTGGCTCACTAGGGAGTAGAACTCTTGGGTGAAGAGTAGGCTACTGACACCTTCCTCTCTCGGGTCAGTGAGATCGAGGATAATGACGTCGAAGTGATTGCGGTAATCGGCGATAACGTGCCGAGCGTCACCGATCCGCAACTCATTGCGCTCATCGCTGAAGGCGCCGGCACTGATCTGGGGGAGCCACTGCTCTGAGAGCTGCACGACTGCGGCATCGAGTTCGACGACGACTGTCTGTTTGACGGTCGAGTGCTTAAGTGTCTCACGCAATGCCCCCCCATCGCCACCGCCGACAATGAGCACCCGGCGCGCTTCCTGATGGGTGAGCATCGCCGGGTGCACGAGCGACTCATGATAGAGGAACTCATCGAGCTCGGCGGTCTGTAATACACCGTCCAGGAAGAGCGAATTGCCTAGGTTGGCAAGTTTCAAGATGTCCACCTGTTGATGCCCGCTATGACCTTTGTAGAGGGTTTGGCGGACGGTGTAGCGGACCTGCGTATGGCCGGCGATGTCCTCGCTATAGTAGCAGCGTTCGTTCACACCACCTCGGCTAATCGACTCGTATAGTTCCGACATGATCGGTCAGCGTCGCGTTTCAGTTGCCGCACTTCGATCCGTTGCGGCTGGAAGCAGCGGCGCAGCACCTCGAACGCGGCCTCTACGTCGATATTATCGCTACAGAAGAAGAGATCGACCGCTGCATAGCTGTGCTCTGGCCAGGTATGGATGGTGATATGGCTCTGTTCGAGCACGAGTACACCGCTGACGCCGTAAGGCGAGAATTGATGAAACTTATGGCTAACAATGCAGGCCCTTGCCTGATTCGCACTCTCAAGCAATGCCTGTTCTACGTATGCCACTCCCTCGAGCGAGCTCTGCTCGCACCCGTCAAGCTCCACGATCCACTGAGTTCCGAGCGCTTCTTTCATTCCATACATACCCCGTTTCGAAGTGAAGCCCAGTGAGACTCTACCCTAACCCGTAGACGAGCCACCTTAATCCACTATGTAGCCCATTTTACTGTTCCTTAAAGAGAAATCCCCCATGCTCTCGAAGCTGGGTCGCCGAGGCAAGTGCCAGGGCGTTCCCGCACGGGAAACCAAACGACTCACCCTTCGGGCACCCTTGAACTACACCTAAACCCCTATTTCGAAATCTTGGGTAGGGCAGTTAAGTACCCGTCTTGGATCCCGATCGACTAGT
This sequence comes from uncultured Gammaproteobacteria bacterium, assembly GCA_964448275.1. Lineage (GTDB taxonomy): Bacteria > Pseudomonadota > Gammaproteobacteria > Thiohalorhabdales > CAYUWI01 > CAYUWI01. The sequence goes on from CAYUWI010000118.1 coordinate 1,696, forward strand.
GATCATGATTGGGGGCCAATTGCGCCGCGCGTAGGATAACTGATTAATTTGCGTTATTCTACCGGTTCGGCCCCTCTTCATTCAGCCGCTCGGCTACTCTATTGAAACCCCCAGTATATGGTAGAATTTTTAGATAATCTAAGACGCTCTTTGGTTCCAGGGAGAAGGTGAGAGACTATGCCTAAAACGGCGGGGATGGACCCTGCAAGAATAATAAGCGAGGTCTATCTTGAGGATTGTGTCTTTGCCCTGTTGGAAGATGCTTATAATAGGGTGACCCAATATTTGGTCCGGCGAGGGCAAGACCCTACCGATGAGACCAACTATGAAGGCTTTCGGGTCCAACTAGGGCTTGACTACGAATTCTTGGTGATTAGAGACAATTGTGGCGGGGTCCCTCTCGAGGAAGCCAAGGGGTATGTAGCTCGCTTGGAGCAGGCCGAAGGAAGCCCTGAGGAGAGTGGAACGCTCGGTGAGTTGTGTGGTATTTCTCCAACCCACATTGCCTTCCAGACAGGTCAGTATGTCACCATCAAATCGTCGACCGAGACCGAGGCCTACATCGTCGGGATCAAGGTCGATAGATGGGACCGCGATCTCAGCGAATGGGAAGTTGAGCTCCATGAGAGAGAGGCCTGGGGGGAGCCGGGAACGGAGATCCGGGTCCAAAACCTCTATGCCAACATCGAGAACGAGATCGCCGACCCCTTCTTCTTGGATAAGTCGGCGAGGAAGATCGCCCGCTACTACGCCTCCCTGCTGGAAAAGGGATTCGAGATCTCGATCGAAGACCCGCGGCTTTGGCCGTTGGACCCGAAGGAGTCACAACCGAAGCGGACACGCTCAGAGGCCCCCGGGGCAGGTTAAAGGCGAACTGTGCTCGAGTATATGCCCTAGCGCCCCAATACCCCGGTGGGGTGATGTATCGGGGCACCAACATTGAG
>CAYUWI010000118.1:2739-4773 GCA_964448275.1 uncultured Gammaproteobacteria bacterium
CCTCGAGGGGGTGACGCAAGACGAGGACCGAGTCGGCCACGAACTCCTCCACGCCGTAGCGGGTGAGTTCCCCACCCTCTTGAATGCGCTCTGCCGAGAGAACCGCGGTTACCCCGAGCCGTTGAAGAGCGGCATTGATCCTGATCAACTCGCCTCGAACCAGCCCTGGGTTGGTCAACTGGGTAAAGAGTGCGCTTACAGAGTCGATTGCGACCCTTTGGGCCCCTACCTTGTGGATGGCGTACTCGAGCCGGGTCAGCAAGCCGCCAAGGTCATAGGTCCCGGTCTCGATCACAGCCCCATCCTCGTAGGGGGAGGCATCGACGAAGGCCCATTGGCCTGCTTCCTCCCAGTGTGTGATCTCCCAGCCCATGCTCCCATAGTTCGCCCGGAGAGTCTCGGCGGGCTCCTCGAAGGTCACAAAGACCCCCTTCTCACCCCATTGTCGGATTCCCTCAGCGAGGAACTGGGTGATGAAGGTAGTCTTGGCACTGCCTGCGGTACCGGTCACCAACGTAGTACGCCCCTTGGGTAGACCCCCTCCGGCAACGAACTCGAACCCGGGGATACCGGTTGGGAGCTTCCCCACCGCTCCAGGTCCGTGGGTGACCAAGTCGTGGTGCCCCATGCACTGTCTCCTAAGTCTGAACAGTAGTCGACAGTACGCCAGTCGGGCGATGCCGAGTCAAGTGGCAATACAATATCTTTCTTTGCCCTGTACTTATAATGTGTCTGTCCCGGCGAGCTTGTTAGTAGAGGGTGACATCAAGGTTGAGTCGGTGGGGCGACCTGATCGAGAGGGTACCAGGAATGGCCGTTCCAGACTTCGGCGGGGTGGAATGCGCTCTTGTAGGCCATCTTGGCACACTCGGCAATCCAGTAACCCAGATAGACATGAGGGATTCGCTGGCTCCGAGCGTACTCCAGTTGCCAGAGGATTGCGTAGGTCCCCAATGAGCGCTCCATAGCGTCTGGGTCGAAGAAAGTATACATCGCTGCCAATCCCCCTGGCAGGAGATCGGTTACTGCCACGGCGAGGAGGCGTTTCGATGGCTCCCTAAATTCCACGTGCCAAGTATCAACCGGCGAGTTTACACAGACTTGGTAGTAATCGGTGGGGTCGTCGGAGTCCATCATCCCCCCCGGATGACGTGCCTTTTGGTATCTCTGATACAGGGTAAAGTGCTCGGAGACAAACTCAGGGGGTTGCAACTCGACCTGGAGATCTTGGTTTTTACGCCATGTCCGGCGTTGGCTGCGGTTCGGTCGGAAGGCGGTGGTGGGTACTCGGAGCGAGCGGCAGGCATTGCAGGCCGGACAATGGGGGCGATAGAGCTGGGCACCACTGCGCCGAAACCCGTACTGGATCAACTCTCCGTAGATATAGCTGTCTACAGGTGCATACGGATCGTAAACACCGGAGATGGCTGTACGCTCCTCAAGATAGGGGCACGGGTAGGGGTAGGTGAGGTAGAGGGTCATAGACGTCCATTTCGTTTGTGGGTAAAGGTTCCCTCTAGTAGCATCTCTAAGGGCTACGTATAATATTTTTTTATACCTATTTTCCTTAAGAAGGGATGGCCGAGTAAAGGGAGTTTGTGGTTGGGAGAACCCCAACACGATGGGGTTGGTTTGATCTTGAGACAGGAGTGGCCTGTGAAGTTGACCGGCGCAGAGATCGTTATTCGGTCGTTGCAAGCGGAAGGGGTGGACGTAGTGTTTGGGTATCCTGGGGGCGCTGTACTCCACATCTACGACGCCCTTTTTCAGCAAGACCGAGTACGCCATATCTTGGTGCGCCACGAACAGGGGGGTGTACATGCCGCGGCAGGATACTCCCAGGCAACAGGCAAGGTTGGGACGGCCTTGCTGACCTCGGGTCCAGGAGCGACCAACGGGGTAACCGGGTTGGCAACCGCCAATATGGATTCGATCCCCCTCGTTGTCATTACAGGCCAGGTCCCGACCAATCTAATCGGAAATGATGCCTTCCAGGAGGCCGATGTGGTCGGTATTACTCGGCCGTGCACCAAA
>CAYUWI010000119.1:0-4746 GCA_964448275.1 uncultured Gammaproteobacteria bacterium
GAGTGCGGCTAGGAAGGCCGCCAAGGTCTTGCCCGAGCCGGTGGGAGCGGCAATCAGCGTGGGTTGATCGGCACGAATGGCCGCCCAGCTTTGCCGTTGTACTTCGGTGGGCTGGGCAAAGGTCTGGGTGAACCAGTCACGGACTGCGGGGTGGAAGTGCTCGAGGGCCATGGGCGACCCGGGTTAGTGATCCCTATCAAACCAGTGTAGAGGCTCTTGGAGAGGTAACCAATAGGAGGTAGGTCAGTGTTTGCCGCTTCTTTCGTGTTGTATGGGAGCGCTTGCGGATGGGGATGAAGCCGGGTTTACGGGCTGTCGCCAGGGGAGTGGTCTCCGGTCGAACCGAATCCCTTCGGCCCGCGGACGGTCTGATGGGAGAACTCTTTGACCGTTTGGAAATGGGGACGGAGGACGGGGAAAAAGACCATTTGGGCGATCCTTTGCCCCGGTCGGATCACGATCGCTTCAGTGCCTGCGGGGTTTCGGTTCCAAGCGCTGATCATGATCTCGCCGGAGTAGTCCGGATCGATCAGTCCCTGGAGGTTGCCGAGGACCAGGCCCTCTTTGTGGCCGAGTCCGGAGCGCGGAAGGGTGATCGCGGCCATATGCGGGCTGCCCATATTTACAGCGATCCCGGAGGGGATGAGTGCGGCGGGCGAGGCAGCGGGGAGGACCAGATCCGCCTCGAGGCAAGCGTAGAGGTCGATCGCCGCTGCTCCCTCGCTCTGATAATCGGGCAGACCCCAGTCATGGAGGCGTTGGTCAAGGATCTTTACTTCAACGGGCGGATTCCAGTCCACTGTCCATTACTCCTGTTCGATTGCCCGTGCGACAGGCTAGTTGGTGATCGCTTGCCGTATGGGTATGCCTGACTGGGGTTTGGGCCGTATTGGAGATTGAGTCTGGGCGGTTGATCCAGTGAGCGTCCAGGTGCTACAAGTGGCATATTGAGGCCGTGGCCGCTGCCGGATTGGTAGGGGTGTTGTGGCCTAACCAGTACAAGCCTGATCCAAGGGAAGGGGGTTCGGATGAATGATGAGCTCGAGCGGCTGATCGCGCAAGGTTCGGCGGCCGTGGAGACCCTTCAGAAGGCCGACGTGGGGAGCGAGGAGTTCAAACGGGCCGATAAGGAGTGCCGTGAGGCATGGCGCAGACTACAAGCCACCCACGATAACGAAAAGGATACCGAACAGGCCATCAACAAGCTAAGCGTCGATTACATCCAGACCCTCGCGCCGAACAACCCCGAGGGCCAGATCAAGGAGTTGATCCTCTTGGAGGTTGAGGCAGCTATTGAGATGCGCGATCAGCAGGCCGAGGAATCTCCCGATGACCCACGCCATGCGCAGAGTGCGGCGGGGCTGCGTCAGCTCGCGGATTACCTGCGTAGTATTGAGGAGCACCCCCTCTTCTATAAGATCCCTCGGATGGATGAGGAGTCGCGCTTTTTCTTTTGGGGTGATTTCCGATGGTATATCAACTTTTTCGGGTTTCAGGGGACAACGGATCCCAAGGAGTTCCTCGACCGGTGCTCGGAGAGTATCAAGGTCGCCCCTGAGGAGTAGCCCATTGCTTGCCCAGGAGAAAGGCTCCTGCTCATTCCGCCCTCTGAGGGGAGCCTTGTGCCTCCTCCTTCTCCGTCAATTCACGGATGACCCCCGCGAACATTCGGCGGCCCGCGACCTGCATCTCGGAGATGGCGAGCGTCATGGGGAAGGTCGAACCGTCCTTGCGCTGGCCTGAAACCTCGAGCTCGGTCCCAAGGATGCGGGCCGCTCCGGTTTCCAGGTAGCGTTGGAGGTAGCTGTCGTGCTTGCTGCGATAGGGCTCCGGCATGAGCACGCTGAGGTTGCTCCCGATGACCTCCGAGGCCGTGTAACCGAAGATCTCCTCCATCGCTGGGTTGAAGGAAGTGATGGTGCCGCGCGTATCGATCGTGATGATACCGGCTAGGACTGCTTCGACGACCGCATCCATGTGCCCTTGTACCGGGCTTGTAGCCCCGTCGCGTCCGGCGATCTCACGCGCAACACAACAGAACTGGCCAGTATCGAGCGGGGCAGCACGGAGCTGAAGCCATCTGTAGCTCCCGTCTTTGCACCGGAAGCGCACCTCGAGGTCGACATCGGGTTGGCCTATGAGGAGTTGCTGAATGGCGGTCCGACTGGCCTCTAGGTCGTCGGCGTGGATCAAGCCGTGGAGCGAGGTCGTGTTCAGCTCTTCGGGAGTCCATCCTAAGGCACGTTGCCAGGCGGGATTGGTCTGGGTCAGATAGCCCTTGGTATTCACGATGCCTAAGAGGTCCGGGGATCGATTGAAGAACCATTCATAGATGCTGCCTTGGTCCCGAGCTTCGACAGAGTCTTCGGGTCGAGCCATTCTCTATCCTCGTTTAGTGCGTATCCCGCTTCGTATAGAAGCCGTCCTCGAAGTGGTCGAAGAACTGGCCTAGCTCTGGGTGGTTGATCTGCTCCCCGCTGGGATCGGGCTCTAAATTCCGCTCGGCGACGTAGGTCCGGTGGGTGGCATTGTGGACCAAGACATGGTACCAGGGTTTGTCCTTCGGGGGCCTGCTGAGGGCCATCACGTTGTACCACTCTTCGGATCCTTCGAAGACAGGGTCCACGTCGATGATTACCCCACGGTAATCGAATCGCTTGTGGTGGACTAACTGGCCGACGCTGAACTGAGGGCGTCCATCGCTCATCGTCTCCCCCCGTTGCGGTAAACCTTGCTGCCTTCCTGCCTGGGCTCAGCCTACGCAGCATACCTTCGACCGCGGGGATTAGGCAGTACTACTTGTTTGCCCCCGCGCCACACCGTTTGTAATTAACCCGTTCGCCTCCGGAAAAGGAGAACTGCTAAGGCGAGACTAGCTGATCCAATCACCGCCAGGGGCCAGAATTGATGGATCAGGACCCCCCCTCCAAGGTCCTTGAGAAAGACCCCACGGACGGTAATTAGGCAATAGCGAAGGGGATTGAGTAAGGTTATATCTTGGACTAATGGCGGCATATTGGCAATGGGGGTGGCGAATCCGGAGAGGCTCACAGTCGGGATGATGTAGGAAAATGCCCCGAGCAGGGCCTGCTGTTGGGTGTTTGCCAAAGAGGAGATGGTCAGGCCGATCCCGACGGTCGAGAGCATGAATAGGAAGAGGCCGAGATAGAGGAGAGCGAGGTTCCCCTGGAAGGGGATCCCGAACCAGAACACCGCGGCACTGAGCATCAGGGTTGCCTCCGCAAGCCCGATCACCAGGGCAGGGAAGGCCTTGCCCAACAGGATTTCGAATGGGTTCAAGGGGGTTACTAGGAGTTGATCAAAGGTCTGTGCCTCGCGCTCACGGGCGACGCTTAGGGCGGTGACCAAAGTGGTGACTACAAGGGTCAGTACCCCGATCAGGCCCGGCACGATGAACCAACGGCTCTTGAAATTGGGGTTAAACCATGACCGGACAACCAAGTCAACTGGTGACGGCCTGCCGGACGGGCCTTGGAGCCGGGTCTCATTGAACTGTTGGATAATCTGCCGTGCATACTGGAGGATGATGGCGGCCGTGTTGGAGTTGCGGCCATCCACCAGGACCTGGACTTGGGGCCCTTGGCCGCGTTGCAGGTCCTGGGTGAAGGCAGGGCCGATGTGGAGGATTGTATCGGCCTGGCCGGTGGTAAGCAGGGACTCGGCCTGCTGGAGCTGATGGGGTTCGGCCACCCGATGGAAGACCCGTGAGCCGGTGAAGCGAGCAACCAGCTGCCGGGAGAGGGCCCCACGGTCTTGGTTCAGGACTGCGACTGCGATGTCGTTGACATCGAATGTGGCCCCGTAACCGAATACAAAGAGTTGAAGGAGAGGGGGACCAACCAGAACGAACCGGGCCCGCTTGTCCTGTAACAGGGTCAAAAACTCCTTCACCACGAGCCCGTGTATGCGGTTCAGGGCTTCCTTCAAGTTGCTACTCCAGCCGTTTATGGGTACGCATCCAGGTCAGACCTAGGAAGAGGGCGGCCATCCCGATGAGGGCCAAGGTATTGGGCAGGATGATGGCGAGATTGTCCCCGGCGAGGAACAGGGTCTGCAAAATGGTGACGAAGTAACTCGCTGCGATCAGGTAGGTAATCCCCTGGATCACGAGGGGCATGCTCTGGATATCGAAGATAAAGCCAGACAAGATAAAGGCTGGCAGGAAGGTCGTGATGATGGCCACTTGGGCAGCGATGAACTGGCTTCGGGCGAGGGTGGAGATCAACAGCCCCATCCCAAGGGCAGCCAGGAGGAAAAGGGCACTGCAGCCAAATAGTAGGGTGAGAGACCCCCGGAGGGGAATGCCGAATAGCCCCAAGGCGACTGCGGTGGTGAAGGCCATGCCGGCCATCCCCAAACCGAAATATGGGATCAGCTTGCCCAACAGGAACTGATTCACCGTGATCGGGGTCCCCCACAAGGCCTCGAGGGTCCCGCGTTCCCACTCCCGCGCGATGATGAGGGCGGTCAGCAGGGCCCCGATCAGAGTCATGATGACAGCGATCATGCTCGGAACCAGATAGTGGCGACTGTGGAGTGCGGGGTTGTACCAGGCCCGGCCCTCGAGCTCGACCAGGTTCCTCCTCTCAGAAAGGCGGCGGGGTGGGCGGTGTTGCAACCAATGGCTCCAGATTCCCTGGAGGTAACCGGACAGGAGACGCCCGGTGTTGGCGTCGACGCCGTCCACAATGGCCTGTACCGCTGGCCGGGTGGTGTGCCCCTGGA
>CAYUWI010000120.1:0-4733 GCA_964448275.1 uncultured Gammaproteobacteria bacterium
GTACGAATCCACCATGAACATGACAGGATATAAGTGTGGGGGGATTCGGGCTTGGGGCTGTCCTGTCCGTTGACTTCTCCCCACGACTGACGTCGTGGGAGGTTCTGCTGGTCACAGACCAGCGCCCGGCACAGACGGACATCTCCACGTCACCTACCCCGGCGTGAACGCCGGGATTCTCTCGCTGTATCAAGATGGACGAAGCTGGCGGAGGCAAGGGGGCTAGGGGGACAGGCGATCTCCCCTTAGCTCCCCTCCCTTTTGATTCGACTCCACCAGCCGTCGGGCTCGCTAGCAGGACCGCCGTGGGAACTCTAGGCTCACCGAAGCGGTTGTAGCGGTCACAAGGGGCCCCCACACAAGGCCCACTATATGAGTCGTGAAAGCCAAATTGGGTGCCGATGAAGTGCTGATGGACCCCGGTTACACATCGATGGGGGTGTGGATGAACCCTATTGTACATCGATTTATGGGCAAATGGTCGAACCCTTTAGAAGTGACGCAGCACAAATCCATCCCAGATCACCCGATCCGATGCAGTGGGCAAGGGAGCAAGCGATACGACGCACCCGCAAGGGTGATCCCTCTCAAAAACCCCCCACCCAAGGGGTGATCCTACCCCGACGAAGGGTTCAGGGGCCCTGAGAAAGAGGGGATGGCCCACCCCGCATAAACGGGGGAGAACCCGGGGTGGGTTTCCCACCTGGGATTGCCCTATGGAAACCCGTAGATGTATGCTGCGGTGAACCCTGGGAAAACACCATCTCGAAAACGATACGAAGAGGAGAATCCGGTGGGTGCGTTGCGAGTCTCGAGCGTCATCTCTCTCCGAGAACCATCGGGAGAGATGGTATCTACGCGTTGAGGGGGGTTTACAGGGGGGTGTGAAAACCCTCTTCCGGTGGTATACAGATTTGATGAAATAATGGCAGAAGTATTCTTACAGCGGGAGCGAGACGTGTCCGTGGGTTCAAGCCCTGTGGGGAAACCCCACGGCTTTAGCCGTGGGAGAATGTCAGGTCTTGCCCACCTCCGCGTCATGGTATTCCGAGAAATACGTAGGTCCGTGTGGGTCCCGGCCACTATCGGTTCAGGGAGAGGGAGTGGCCCGAGGTCGAGCCGTCGCAGGGCCTCCTACCGACGCGCGAGCGCGCGGCTGAGTGCGGTCACGTCACGACGGTCGAAGGTCCCGTCCTCGTTGAAGTCGAGGACTTCCTGTTGGGCCTGAGTGAGGCGCTGATCGAACCCGTCACTCTCGCCCGGTTCGAGTCCTTTCCGGACCGCCCGCATGTGGGAGGTCAGGATCTGACTCAACGCTGCTGGGTCTCTGCGGTCTGCTCTCCCATTCCCATTGACGTCCTCGAAGCGTCCGTCGCCATCAAGATCCTGTGGCGGCCCGATATCGCGTCTGAACGCGTTGATCGGTTCGGGGAAGCCGATCCAGGGAGCGAAGCAAACTCCATCGCTAACGGCATCTCCGTCGCCATCGGCCTCCGTCCCGCAGGGACTGGTGATCGTTCCGCTTCCGTAGCTACTGGGGCCGTTCGCTGCGCCCCAGTAGTTCTGGGTGGCGTCGACAACGATGTCGGTTTCATTGAGGAGACCAGAGCGATCGTTATCCTCAATCGTGGACTGGTTGACGGTAGCGTCTTTCAATCCGAAGTCGGTTTTTCCAACTTCGCCGAATCGGATGCCGTTTGGGGTGTCCGTCACGCTAAGCTTCTCAACAGTGATGTTACTCAGGGTAGCGGGTGGCGAAGCATACGGCCCATCTTGACGGGCTTTGATGGTAAGGCCGACCGGGAACTTGGGATGGATCGGATTGCCTTCGGCGACGTCGGTGAGAACGACCTCGCGAATCGTGATATTCTCGTAGTCACCATATTTGAGATTAAGATCGATCGCGGCGTTGAATCCATAGGTAGTGCTGGTAACCCCCTCGATGGTCAGGTTCTCAAGGACAGCGTTCGAGAGTGCTTCAGTATAAATCCCTTTCCGGTCGCTATCGGTGATCTCCACATTCTGGAACCTGATATCGTCGAATGGCGGGCCAGTCTCTGCTCTATCATTGAAGAAGCCTATGTCAGTATCCTTGATGGCTGCGTTTTTGAGCCGAAATCCGGACGCATCAACCGTTGACGGAACGTCGATTCCGTTCCCCCCGTCAGTAGTGTTCGTGATGGTAATGCCTCGAAGCGTGATATCCGTGCTCTGGAGTGTGATCGTCTTCGATCCGCTGCCTTTGATAAGGGTCTCATTTCGCCCAGCGCCTTTGAGTGTCACGTCAGGTGTTGCGATAGTAAGCGATTCGGGATACGTCCCATCGCTCGCTTCGATGGTATCGCCGGATTCGGCATCGGCAAGGGCGTCTTGGATGTTGCTCCATACCGTGTGGAGCAGCGAACTCCCTGGCCGATCGACAACGACTGCTTGATCGAATGAATTTTGAGTTACGATGGCCGAAATGTCTAGCGCCTCGGCGAAATCCTGTACTTGGATGTCGTTGTCTTCGAAGTTATTGTTCTCTACCTTCACCCCGCTGAGCGTGTACCCATCTCGTTCGATAGTGACGAGTCCGACTCCTCCTTCTCCCTTATTTCCGTGAATATTCTGGAATACGTTATCAATAATTGTAACATTGGACACATCGGTCCCGCTCGCTGCAACGTCTACACCAAAGTCATAAGACCCGACGTTTTCGTCGGATTCGCCCAAATTTTTGAAGACGTTCTGTTTGACCTCAACGTTGCTCCCCTGGATTACGGGACCGTTGCTGTAATACTCAACTACGTTGTTCTTGATTATTGATCCAGATCCGATTTCATGCATCCCGTTTCCGCTGCCGTGATTCGAGTCCTTTGTTACAGTGTTTCCGACAATGTGCGCTTCCGCACGGTTCAAATTATTGATTCCGTGCGTAGAACCCCTGATCGTGTTCTGTTTGATTTCTAGATCGGTCGGGCTGAACCCGCCAGCAGCTGCGATCGCGGCTTTTGACGCGGCGATAATTTCAAAGCCTTGAATAGTGACGGAATCGGCCCCAATAACTAATGTGTTATTTTCACCAGATCCCGATGCGTCGATTGTTGGCGAAGCACCAGCTGCACTTGTCAATTTAACGGATTTATCTATAGTAATGGATCCTGTGTAGGTGCCGTCTTTCACACAGATCGTATCACCGTCACTTGCTGCATCAACCGCATCTTGAATCGTCGGTTCGTCGTCCGGAACGACGATGTTACAGTGTGACGCCGCGACCGGCTCCGCCGTCGCCAATGCAGCCCCGGCGATGGTCAGACCGGCTGCGGACTTTAATATAGCTCGCCGATTGATCGCTTGACTCATACGGAAGATTTCTTCCCCCCCATACCGAAATTATTTGGGTCGAGATTCATAAGTTGAGAATGGCCGCACATTTTATCCCAAAGGGATTTGTAAAGCCTACTTCAGCTATTTCTCTTTAAAAGTGTCGAATCTGATTTGCAGACACACCGTCAGATTCCCACTCTCCTGACCAGTGCCATCACGCGACCAAAAGTATAAGTGGTCATCTTACAAGAAACTGAGTATGCTCGGGAAAATCGATCGAGCCCGTACACTGACACTGCTTGGATTGCTCTTCGGGGTTGTCGCGGCTGGGGCACTGGCTGGAACTGCCCTCGCAGCAGGTGACACAGAAATCCTCATTGAACCATCTAATCAGAACGTGGTTGAAGGAGAGAACGTAACGTATGAGGTCGTTATCGACAACGCTAGTAACGGAGTTCAACTATATGATATAACAGTTACCGTCGGAAATACGACTGCGGCCACGATTATCGACGGCAACGACAAACTTGACGGGACGGCCAAAACGAACATCTCAGCAGATAATTCGAGTATCCAGATCGCCACCGTCGGCGGAACTTCAGCCGACTCCGGTAAAGTGTCCATCGCAAATGTGACCGTCCATGGAAACAACACGGGAGCGGCAGCGCTGACTGTGACAGAGAGGGGGATTGGAGACAATAATTCCGACCAGTACACTGTTACTGCAACGCAACCAGCAACAGTGGTCGTAGAAGCGGAGCCGGAAGCGCCCGACGTGACCGGCAACGGCTCGGCCGCGACCGACCCGGACGGCGATGATCTGTTCGAAGATATCGACGGGGACGGCACCTTCGATGTCTTCGACGTCCAGGACTTCCTGGATAACTTCAGTAACTCTGCCGTCCAGAACAACGCCGCTCTGTTCAACTTCAATGGCCAAGATGGCGTCGACATCTTCGACGTGCAGGCCCTGCTGGACGAACTCTAATCCAGGACGCTCAGGTTCAGTCGCTGGCGCTTCACGCGCGCACTGCTTGCGGCCACGGGTTTTCTTGGCACGACCGGCCGAGTTGGAGGTATGCTAGCCTGATACAAGACAGTCCAGCGTTCACATTCTAGCCCGGAGGAAAAGGAGTGAAGGGTCACGTGTCGTCGTGGTTATCCCACCTATTGTAGTGCTTCAGACATCTACGGCGGCTAAGCCCAACGACTAAGGCGTGTCAACGCCAATGTTGACATGAGGATGGCGACCGCTGATGAGCAGATTCGAGTGAGCGAGCGAGTGAAGCGGGAACTCGACCGCCGGCGCCGAGAGGGCGAGAGTTACAACGACGTCCTTGAGCGACTCCTCGACGACGAGCGCGACCTGCTCGCCGGGTTCGGTCGGTGGTCGGATGAACAGGCCGACCGCGTCCGAGAGGCCC
>CAYUWI010000121.1:0-4703 GCA_964448275.1 uncultured Gammaproteobacteria bacterium
TCCGCCATCCGCTCGAGCAACAGGGCGAGCACCGTCAGCGCCACGTGGGCCTGGATCCGGTGCGGGGCCCAGTGGTGGACGGGGCGGAGATTGAGGCCATTCTTCAGGCGTCGTCAAGCGATCTCGACGCGCTGGACTGATGCGTTCTTAACTATTGGACCACGGACTGAGAACCTAGCTTGCCCAAGAGGTCTTAATTCCCCTGGTCAACCCAGTTATCTTCCGGGTAGACGCCAGTGTCCCCTTTGATAGTCGAGCATCCTAGCTCGAGTTGGCCAAATAGTCTTTGACGGTCTTCGGTGGTTCTTGGCCTTTTGGTACGAAGATGAGAGCGGCTGAGTTGATGCAGTAACGTAGCCCAGTGGGCTCAGGCCCATCGGGAAATGCATGCCCGAGATGGGAGCCGCTTGAGCTATCCACAATCTCAATGCGTTCCGTCCATAGGTTGTTATCGAGTTTGTGGTCTATTGCATTCCAAGAGATCGGCCGATAGAAACTGGGCCAACCAGTTCCGGACTTGAACTTATGTCTGGAGCTGAACAGGGGTTGGCCCGTCGCCTTGGAGTAGTAGGTGCCTTCTTTCTTCGTATCGTAATACTTGCCGCTGAACGCGGCTTCTGTACCGGCCTCCCGCAGTATGTGATACTCGAACTCGCCGAGCCGCCTTTTCCACTCTTGCTCGGAAAGCTGGATGGGATATTCTTTGGAGTCGTCTGTGATCGTCACAGTAATAGTGCCGATCTTCCGTGTTGCTTGCTTAGATTGATCCGTGGGGGTGGACAACCCAGTAATCAAACCAACCGTTCCGAGTAGGAATACCGCTCCCGCTATTATGACAATTAACCGGGTTTTCTTGCGCATTCTCCATGCCTCCTTGCCCTCTGCACTGCCTCAGGTGCTTAGACACCAACTTATACGATTCAAACCACGGCGGTCAGCTAGGGACCACTCCGGTGGAGGTTTCTTGATCCTCGAGGACCATCGGCCTCTATGGCGCTGGTACGCCACGACGGCATTGGTTGGCCGAGGGAGATCCATCAGCCTGGAACTAGAAGTCAACCCTAAGTTGAATAAGCCATGGGCTAGGGGGTGCCCATCAGACTAATCGATACGATATCGAGTGCTGCGTGGGCAATCATCGCCGGTCCCAGCCCTCCCCAACGCAGGGTAAAGACAGCCAACACGATGCCCACAAGGGTGGTTTGCGCCACACCGATCCAGCCTTGGTATACATGGCCAAGCCCGAAAAGGAGCGAGGAGAATAGTATCGGGCCCCAAGCCCCTTCGAGCACAACCTGGCATCGTGTTAAGAGAAACCCGCGTGCAAATATCTCCTCGTAGACCCCGACAAAGCAAAGGACGGTGAATAGAACAGCGAGAGGAACACCGGCTTTCAACTGCTGAGCTAGGGTATTCAGTTGGTCAAGATGCGTTTGGATCGCCTCGGGCACAGCGAGAAACAATAGCCCAGTGAAGAGTAGATTGACGCCTAGGCAGGAGACCAGGGCCACCAGCCCACGTGCCAAATCTGCCATGCGTACAGGGCGAAGGCCGATGTTTCTCCATCTCTGGCCTCTAAGCGTCAGTAGTGTACGGACCCCTCCCAGCAGTAATAGGCCTTGCACGAGTATCAGGATCACCAAACGACCTCCCTCGGGTACAAGCCGCAGGAGGGAGACGGCCGTAAGGCCACTAACGCCCAACAGGGTGAGGGCGAGTAAAATATCAGCGGCTGCCTGATACCTCGTCATAGGTTAAAACACCTTCCTGGTCTCGTTGCTGCTGAGGCGGCTGACAGGGTACAGTTCAATCACCCTAACCCCTAAATCCTAGGTTGCTTCGAGCCGGTTACTCTTGGTATCGGAGCTGGAAGACTACTTCACCCTGGCCCTTTCGGAAACCAGATGAAATGGGTGGCTAGGTGCCCGAGAGGATTAAGCGTTTCACCGCGCCGAGTGTAGGATCAAAATGGACGTCGTACTGACCGAAGGTGATCGGTCGGCGAAGATCAGGAGGAGCTTACCGAGGTAGCGAGAGAGGGAGTTGCATAAGGAAGTCGAGAGAGAGCCCCAAGATTTGGTATAGGACTGGACGACTGACTACTATCTACTATGAGGGAATGCTCTGTGCCCTTTTCAGTGGCGTTTTACATGGCTAAGCAATTGATCAGAAGGCTTGCCCGTGACCGGCAATTTAGATTTGCGTTGATACTGTTTGATGGCAGCTCTTGTTTTGGGGCCATATATCCCGTCGATTCTTCCTTGGTAATAGCCCATGGATTTGAGCTGACTCTGCAGGCTGACCAGCTCGCTCTTGCTAAGCGCGGTTCTTGACTCCTCAGCTTTGGTGGATTTGGTGGGATTGGTTGCCTGTTTGTGCGTTTCTCCTGGAATGTCTTCCTTTTCCCCTCCTAACTGAGACTTGATTTTATTGATTTTGCCTATATTGGTCTTTTTGTCTTTCCCCTTGTCTTCCCCCGCGACAGAGGAAGCAGGGGATTGATCAATCTGGACGGTTTTGTCTTTGGCATTGTTGGTATTGGGGGAAGAAGCAACGGAAGGGTTTTGATCATCCTTCACTGAGGGGCCAGGGCTGCCGAAAATCCATGAGAGTAGCACGACACTCGCGATGGCCCCGACCAACCCAAGTCCCTCGATTCGGGGCAAAATCAGGTAGTTTATTATACGGCTCGGGCGCTTGGAGCTGCTTCCAGGTTCAAGCAACTTACTTCCACAGTGACTGCAAATCTTTGTGTTCCGTGTTACAAGCCTCCTACATTGTGGACACTCGCTGTACTGAGCGCTCCGCACAATAGCGATCACGATCAGGATTGCCCCTCCAACTATGGCTGCCGCCCAAACCCCTGGATAGCCCGCCGCCAATAGGCCGACGATCCCCAAGGCTAGAAAGACCATGAACGCTACCACGTGATTTAACCTATTTAACGTTGCCGCTCTGGACAGATAATCATATTAATCTAGTATAGAGGGTCACCCCAATCAAGGTAAGGGTAGTGCCTTTTTGCGAGGTGCGGTGCGCCTCCAGTAGTTGGGGGAGAGCGAAAAAGCATTGAGAGTCTCGGGCGACACTGCTCGGTTCCCTACCGAGGTCAGAGAACTGGAGTGGTGAGCGGTAGAAAATACCTAGGAGGATTATCCGAAGAGTTGGATCCAACAACATCGGGAGTAAAGGGAAAAATGAGCCAAGAGACCGATATTCAGGCGACGGCTGGTCAAGTCCATGCAATCGTGCTGGCCTACCGCCGACTGTTGGGTGGTAACGACCAGGGGTTGATTGTTGGGTTGTATGACCGGGGTCAGCGAAAGACAAAGTCAGTAAGTAAACTAACCCGTGCTGAGGCTGACGATGTTCTGCGCAAATTGTTCACCGCAGAGGTGGAGTCGACGGAGGCTGCTATCGGTACTTATGGTGAACTCTGGGGGTGTTGCTAAGCGCCAAGGCGAGACTCGATGCGGGTTGGCTCTCTCCCTCTCCCTTAGCCGAGGATGCCGCTGTGCGGCAAACTTTGCCTATATAGAACGCTTCGGCTACTTCGTTGTAATTTACTCTCGCACCCTGACCTCCCCGGAAACCGGTTGGGCACGCAGGATGTGCTTTTGGCCCGGGACCCCTATTGCTAGCTTGACCCTCGGACTCCTGTTTCAGCGCAGTCTAAGTCCGGCCTCTTCTCGGGTTCCCTGGCACTGCCACACTTGGCCTACCACTAGGCTAGATATAGAAGAGTGGCTGCAGCACGGGGGTTGACGGATCTCTTGGACTCCCGGCTCAGCTTCCACAACCTGGTGAAAGAACACGACATCCTTTACATGAGTGCCATTTTTCCGAAATCACTCGCTATAGATCACTAGATCTTCGTAGTCACCTGCCGCGATGCGGTTGAGGATCTCCTCAGTCGCCTCCTCACGCCACTGATCTAATAGGGTGGCAAGCGGATGTTTTTCAGCAAAATAGGAATCCGGGAACGCTTCGATGACTGGGTCATCGGTGGGGGCTATTACCTCGCTTGTGGCGGGTAGCCAGGTAGCAGCACTTCCCCATTCACGAGCCCTGCGATGGAATGCCTCGACAATCGCATCTCCGATTGCCTCACGTGTCGATTCCAGATCAAGGCCTTCGATATCGCTTAGTCGCCATGCGTGGCTATATGCACCACGCTTGGGATGTTTCCCCCAGTCTGCACTTCGGGCGACCATTGTAAGCTCCATGATTCCTCCTTCGCCGTTTGCTTGGAAGCTGTTTCTGTACGGTCCAGCCAGCTCTCTGAAGGATCACATTGTGGCAGTTAAGTAGGAGATAAAGTAGCTCGAGTGTGACTTGTTGTAAATTTAGAACCCGAGGTACCTTACGCTCCATTCTTGCGCTCCATTGAGCTCGACTTTGACAGTCGAATGGGCCATCCACCCCCCATTTTGGGCACATCCTCGGGCCCGGGCCCCGTGGTGGCGGGGCTTGACGGACGATCGGGCCGCAAACTCCTAGTCACACGGATTGTTGAGCCGAAGCCCGATTTGGGGCTATCTTATGCGGCATGTACCTGCGCGAGAGCAAACACAAGCAGGCCAACGGCCGGGTGGTCACCTACCTCCAGCTCGCGGAGAATATCTGGAACCCCGACAAGGGGCGTTCCCAGGCGCGTATCGTCCACAACTGCGGGCGGGCCGATGACCCGGAAGCGGTGGAGC
>CAYUWI010000122.1:0-4698 GCA_964448275.1 uncultured Gammaproteobacteria bacterium
AACAACCGCTTGGCTGCCGCTGCCGCACCCTGGAAGTTCGGTATACGGCCATGAGGTGGGAAGGGGAAGGCGGCTGCCCCTTCGGCTTGCAGGCGGTCCCAGACATGCTGGCGCGCTGCGGCCTTGCTGTCGAAAGTACCAGAGGGTGGCAAATCCGAGCCCCCGCCGATGAACCCGAGGAGAATCGCAACCGTAATGGACTTGACCAGCAGCCGGGCGGTAAAGAGTCGGAAGAGGGGGGAAACACTGTTCCTATACAGGAATGTGCCAGTTTGGGGTCGAAAAAGCAAGAAGGGCGAGGCTGACGCCTCGCCCCGGAGAAGCACTTCTTCCTCTGGGGGTTCTTAAAACCGCACCTCAAGGGCCATAGGGTATGTCCGGTCCTTTACTTACAGGGATCAGCAAAAGACCTAAGTTCTCCCCACAGCATCTTCTTTGACACCTCTGAAGCCAGATTGATCCTTCTGTACGATTTACCTTCTCTCTATAGAGAGAGATCGACATCCTCAAGCCACCTTACCTTATAGATAACGGTGAGTCAAACAATAATCATTATCATAAATAATCATATAAGCGGGGGGAGCCCCCGCTTCCTTATTTGCCCTTTTAGGTTCTCTGGACCTCGATCTTCCGAGGCCTGGCCTGCTCCTGCTTCGGGATGGTCAACTTGAGTACACCATTTTGGTACTCCGCCTTGACACTGTCCGGGTCGGCTGTATCCGGCAGCGTGAAGCGTCGGTAGAAGGAGCCGTAGAACCGTTCTTGGCGCTGATAGCTCCCCCCTTCCTGGCGGCCGATCTGCCGCTCTTGGCTCCGCTCACCCCGTATGGTCAGGATGTCACCTTCGAGTGAGATATCGATGTTCTTGGGGTCTACCCCAGGGATATCCATCGTCACCAGGTACTGCCCGCTCTCCTCCACAATATCGACCGTGGGGGACCAAGCCCCTGCAGCCAAATCAGGTGCAGTCTCAGGTAAGCCAAACTGCTGTGCAGTCGGACCAAGCCAGTTTTCAACCAAACGGCTCATCTCATCTTGCAACGTCCTCGGGAAGGGACTGCGAGTCGGCTCCTGTGCCATGGTCACCTCCTTTTTCCGCCATACCCTTGAATAGTCCTTTGCCTAATTCCCCAGTTGGGGGTATAACGGGTGCTTTTCAAGTGGAGATCCCCTCCGGTTGCGTCCATGCTCTAGATAATATAGAAGTTCTCGCGACATCGGAGGATACCCAAAACTGCCCAATTAAAAAGGAGATTCCCGATGGGCCGCTTCGTCAAGGCTGCTAAGAGCTCCGAGGTCCCAGCAGGGTCTTGTAAGCTCATTGAGCTTGAAGGTAACAGCATCGCCTTGTTCAACCTCCGCGGCGACTACTATGCCATCGATGACATCTGCCCTCATGAGGGTGGGCCATTGCACGAAGGCCCGATCGACGGTGATGAGGTCGAATGTCCTTGGCACGACTCCCGCTTCAACATCAAAACCGGTAAGTGCACACAAGCCCCCGCCGAAGAGGATGTCCACAGCTATAATGTTCGTGTCGAGGGTGACAATATTGAGATCGAAATCTAACCCAAGATGGAGGTCGGTCGCGTGAAGGCGCTTGTTTGAATCAGGGGATAGTAGGGAGATAAACCATCTTTATGGCGTTCTTCCCTCTGGGGAGGGCGTGAGTATAGGAAAGCGGGGCTTCTCGCCCCGCTCCCTAGTGGCTACTGTAAGAAGGTATCCGGAAGTCAGAGCATGATTCGGTTCAGGACTGCACCGAGATCTTGCGCGGCCTGGCCCGCTCCTGCTTCGGGATGGTCAACTTCAGTACACCGTTGTGGTACTCTGCCTTGACACTGTCCGGGTCGGCTGTATCCGGCAGCGTGAAGCGCCGGTAAAAGGAGCCGTAGAACCGCTCCCGACGCTGGTAGCTCTCGCTCTCTTGACCGACCTGCCGCTCCTGGCTGCGCTCACCTCGAACAGTTAGCGTATCACCTTCGAGTGAGATATCGATGTTCTTGGGGTCTACCCCAGGGATATCCATCGTCACCAGGTACTGCCCACTCTCCTCGACAACATCCGCTGTGGGGGACCAAGTCCACCCCAACTCGCTCTCGGTCGCACCAAACGGGCCCTGCCTCATAGGCCAGTCAGAGAACCAATCCTGCAGCATCCGGCCCATGTCCTCCTGCAGGCCACGTACCGGGTCTCGCCGTACTATCGCCATAGTGCCCCTCCTTTCCTGTTTGAGTCGGTACCCTTAGCCCTCGATGGGCTAGGATAGGAGACACAGAAGGATCTCTTTTTCTCAGGGTAGATATGGGGGCTGCATACCCCGCTTTCAAGAGGGGAATGCAAGGATCCGAAAAACCCACAGCGGACGGTCATCCGGGGTCACGGGTCAGCCGGCGGATAAGCTCGGCATGCTGAGGGAACTGATCCAGTAACACACTCTGCTCGGCGAGCTCGAAATCCGAGAATTCGAAGCCCGGCGCCATAGTACAGCCTACTAGGGTGTAGCTAGCGGGCTGCTCCACCTCAGCGGCGAACCAGGTCCCATGCCGTATAACCGTTTGCAAACATTGGCCACAATCCAGGTCTTGGCCGAGCTGGACATCCTGGCGTTGGCCCTCTGGGGATAACAGATAGAGCCAAAGCGGGCTACCGAAATAGAAATGCCAC
Source organism: uncultured Gammaproteobacteria bacterium (assembly GCA_964448275.1). Taxonomy (GTDB): domain Bacteria; phylum Pseudomonadota; class Gammaproteobacteria; order Thiohalorhabdales; family CAYUWI01; genus CAYUWI01. The sequence goes on from CAYUWI010000122.1 coordinate 2,668, forward strand.
ACCTCATCGGATTGGAGCCGATGGAAGGCCGAGAACTGGCCGCTCTCCAGGAGGAAGTAGATCGCCGTCTGACAGGCTCGGTCATCATCGGAGTAGCGTTGCGGTAGGCACCCGGCAGTAATCCGATCCCCTGCCCGATAGCTCTCCCGGAAGGCTCCCCCCTCCGGATGCGCAATCAACCTGAGTTTGTCGATCCAGTAGGCAGCATCTCGCTCCATCAAGCGCCTCTCATTCGTCAGTTGTCAATCAAGAAATGTCCCAACTCCATCGCATTTGGTGGTCAAAGATCTTACAATAGATTGTAAGCTGGGCTTGACCGGAGAGTAGTCCGTTTATTGAAACTTCCGAGACATCAATCCTCACAAGCCGATGGCTGACCGCCCCCGGATCGAGATCGAATACTGTACCCAGTGTGGTTGGTTGCTCCGGGCAGCGTGGCTTACGCAAGAGCTCTTGACCACCTTTGCGAATGAGCTCGGTGAGGTTGCCCTCCAACCTGGCCGGATCGGAGAGTTTGAGGTCCGTATCGCGGGTGAGATCATTTGGTCCCGGCGTTCGGAGGGGCGCTTCCCCGAGGCCAAAGAGCTCAAACAACGCATCCGGGACCGGATAAGCCCGGGTCGTGATCTGGGTCACACTGACCGTTGACCACAACCCTCTTCAAACGACCTAAAGTCTGCTGGGCTGAAAGGGTGGAGTAGCATAAGCCATGGAGAACGCAGGCACAATTCTAGTGACAGGCGGGGCTGGCTACATCGGTAGCCATGTTGTCCGTCAGCTCGGTGAACAGGGTGAGCGACTCATAATCCTGGACAACCTGTCCACAGGGTTCGCCGAGGCGGTGCTCTACGGTGAGCTCATTGTCGGCCATACAGGCGACCACGAGCTGGTCAAGCGCCTCCTCCACGACTACAGCGTCGACACCGTGATGCACTTCGCAGCCCATACCGTGGTCCCGGAATCGGTCGTCGAGCCCCTCAAATACTACGCCAATAACACCTGTGCAACGCAGAATCTGCTCTCCTGCTGCCACGCAGCAGGGGTACAGAACTTCATCTTCTCCTCCTCAGCCGCGGTCTACGGGATCCCCCAACAGCTCCCCGTGACTGAGGCAGCACCGACGGCCCCAATCAACCCCTACGGGACATCGAAGCTCATGAGCGAGTGGATACTCCGTGACCTCGCTCAGGCCAAAGGGATGCGCTATGTGGCCCTACGCTACTTCAATGTGGCAGGTTCCGACCTGCAGGGACGCATCGGCCAATCCACGCCTGCATCGACCTTACTCATCAAGGTCGCTGCCGAAGCGGCGGTAGGGGCACGTTCCCATGTCGCGATCTATGGTACCGACTATCCCACCCCAGACGGGACTGGTATCCGAGACTACATCCACGTCGAGGATCTCGCGGATGCACACCTCAAGGGGCTCGACTACCTCCGGAACGGGGGCACCTCGGTCACCTTGAATGTCGGTTACGGCCGGGGCTACAGTGTCCGGGAGGTCCTAGACGCCGTCGCCCGAATCAACGGTCAGCCACTGTCTGTCACAGAGGAGGCACGTCGGCCTGGCGATCCACCTGTTCTGGTGGCGGCGGCCGACCGGATCCAAGAGGTCTTGGACTGGCATCCCCGTCACGATGATCTCGATGTGATCGTGGCCACCTCCCTACAATGGGAGCGGATTCGAGCACAGCAAGGTACAAGTCGGGGAGAGGGGTGGCGCACGCAGTAATCCGGTCCCGGGCCCTCGCAGGGGTCGATTCGCCGCCGGTGGAGGTCGAGGTCGATCTGGCTTCGGGACTCCCCAGTATGGCAATCGTGGGGCTACCCGAGACGGCCGTCAAAGAGTCGAAGGACCGTGTCCGCGCCGCCCTGGTCAACAGCGGCTATGACTTCCCGGTTGCCCGGGTAACCGTCAACCTTGCCCCCGCCGATCTACCCAAAGAGGGCGGTCGATTCGATCTCCCTATCGCCCTTGGTATCCTAGTCGCATCCCGCCAGTTGCCCCAAGGGGCGGTACAAGGGTACGAG
>CAYUWI010000123.1:0-4666 GCA_964448275.1 uncultured Gammaproteobacteria bacterium
TCGCAACGAGGGTGTCCTGCAGCACATCCTCAGGGGTTTCCTTTCCGGAACCGGACTGTGGGGTAAAGGTCGACAAGCTCCACGACCGCGTCGGTAGATTCCTTTTCGGGAACGTCCGGACCCGCTTAAAGCAATGGCACACGCGCCGAGTTTTCAAAGAGCGTGCCCTTTTGCCACCAACCGTGCTCACCCAAGTGATAGCCATGATCGGAGGTGAAAACGACAAACAACTTTCAATCGAAAGCCAGGAGAGGCTTTCGCCGAAATGGCCCGACTGCAAGCTGTGAATCTGTCCATGCACGTTGCGGTCGAGTCCGCGCGGATTGACTCGCTCCTGCCAGGAGGCCGCATCGTTCTTGCGGCGTTCCGATCTGACTCGGCACGCCGTAATGGTAAATCTTGCCGACACGGGCCGTGATATAACCGGCTTGTTTCAAGAGCCGAGGGAGTGTCGTCACACTCGGAATGAATTTACGAAAGTGCGGCCCTTTGCTATTGACTTGCGTCTGAGCCGGGTAGAGGCCGGTCATGAAGGAAGCGCGGCCGGGGTTGCAGAGAGCGTATTGACAATACGCGGGATCGACTTCTTTTTATAAGACTTCCTTTCTATGAAGCCCGCTTACGGGCCTCCAAGAGCAGTTGGATCCATTTGCCCATATAACGGCCATGATCGTGATAAGTCCGCCCGCTGACCAGATTCCCATCAACGACGCACGCATCATTCACAAAGATTCCGCCGCAGGCTTCCAGATCAAAGCGACACTTCGGAACGGTCGCCATTCGCCGCGATGTCACCACACCGGCAGCGCACGGAATTTCCACACCGTGGCAGACACTGGCTATCGGCTTATTCTGCTCGAAAAAATGCCGCGTCACGCGAAGCAGGTCGGGGTCATAACGCAAATATTCGGGCGCCCGCCCACCGGAAAAGAAGATCCCCAGATAGTTTTCCGGTTGAATGTCCCGGAAGGCGACTTCCGCTTGGATTGTATACCCCTCAAATTCCCGGCTGACCTCCCAACCCTCCGGCACCTCATGCAGGACCATATGGTATCGCTTCGCTTCAGGACCGGCAATAACCGGTTGAAGCGCTTCCTCCTGTAAACGATAAATCGGATAAAGCGTGTCCACCGTTTCAGTAGCGTCACCGACAATAATCAATACTTTTTCCATAAGCACTTCACTTTGATTCGGACATCCGGCTCCTTTCTCCCTAAGGAATCCGGTTCAAGATGTCAAACGCTTTCTGCCCAGCCGCTGGACACCCGCCACGCCTGCAGTGTGAAATCGCGTTTCAAAAGCCTACCGTGCCATTTCCAACCCACGTCTCCCGAGCCTGGAGATCACCGCCTACATCATGGTCATCCGGCGACAACCCCCGATCCACCGTAACACCCTGCTCCACTCAATTGACCGTTACAAGGCGCTTTTCAGCTTGGATATCGACAAAATGGGGTAATTCTCTTACTTTGGCCGGCATGGCAAAGAAGATATTGATTGTCACCGATGACGCCGGTGAATCGTTTGAGATCCTTTATGCGCAATACCGCTTCAGTGAAGCGGGATATGAGCCGGTCATTGCAGCGACCCAGCGCAAACGTCTGAATGCCGTCATCCATGATGAAGCCCCGGGCTGGAACACCTACGTCGAAAAGCCGGGCTATATCATCCAGAGCGATATCACCATCGGTCAGGCAAAGGCCGCCGATTATGCGGCACTCCTCTTAATCGGCGGTCGCGCGCCGGAATTTCTTCGACACAATCAAAAACTCATCAAGCTCGTTCAAGAATTCGACCGGAAGAAAAAGTGGCTCTTCGCGATCTGTCATGGGATTCAAGTCTTGATCGCAGCCGGCCTGATATCGGGCAAACGCCTCACAAGCTATGAAAACATCCGCTTCGAAGTCACAAGCTGCGGCGGCAAATGGGTCAACAAGCAAAGCGTGGTCGATGGGAACATGATTACCGCTCAGAATTGGGGCAGCCACGCCGAGTTCTATCGCGATATCTTCAAGCACTTTAAGTAGCCCGTCATTCCAAGACGAGTGAAGTGTGGGATATGACGGCGCAATCAATCTGCCCACAAACTACCGCCAAAGCTGAAATCTGAGGCGCTGGATGTAGGTTGCAGGCGAAGCCGGTCACTATTTTTATCATGCCCGTTTTTAAACTCCTTGGGGAGATCTTTTCCTTGTATTTTATACGCCCCACATCCCACAGCGGCCAGCAGGCGAACCCGAAAACGGTTGCCTTGCAGTGTCTTACTTTTATTCAGCCTGTTCACCTTCCGGGGTACGTTCTCGAAACAGGGTTGGGTACCCGGATGTTGGTTTTCGTCACATAGCTCCGTTTTTATCTGTAATGCTTGACGTTCTGCTTAGCAAGATCGCGCGAGGCACCGGCGATGAGCTGTAACGGTCGGTCATCCCACGGGAGGGGAGACCACTCGCTCCCCGTTGGCGAGCCCGTCATACAGCCGCCATATGGCATAGCCGGCAATCAGCGCCTGCCCAATCGAGGCCAATATCACGTGCCCGACAACGCCCTCATCGATCAAGGCCACCACGGTCGCCCCTGCCGCCACCAACACTCCGGCGAATAAGGCGTGGTCGTAGATGAGGAGTAGATAAATCCCCCAACCGGCCACCACTCCCAAGACGAATCGCCAAAACAACGCAAAGAGGCCGCCACCACCTTCCGTGAGCCCAACCAATGAAGCAATCCCCCATACCGGCACTCCAACAAGGTACGGCCCAACGCAGACGATCAGCCACGTGCCCGCCCAAGCGGCCAACGAAGGGGCTCGCATCAAGGAAAATGCCATCCCGACGAGCGCCACCGAGGCGCATTGCACCCCGATACTCCCCCAAACGAGCCCAAAGCGCTCAATGACGCCGGCACCCTGAAGGGTATCTTCGATGCCTCGTGAGGGCTGTGGCAACGTTCTGACTCCAACCTCTGGCAAGGAAAGGGGCACCGAATAGTAAACGATCATCATCACCAAGACGGAAGGCAAGAACTGATGAAACAAGGCCTTGAGCCGCCCTTGAATAATGCCCCATTCGCGCATGGGAGTCACCAGCAACAATTCAAGAAGTCCGGAGCGGACCGCCTGCTGAAAGCTCCCGACCGCGCTTAGCCCGACCGCCGCGGCCAGAAGAAGGCCCATCATGCGCTCTCGACCAAACGCAGTCTCAGGCTCCCAAAAGGAGAGCAGCCAAAGCTCAACGGCGATAAAGAAGAAACACCAGCCCCACCTGGCCGATCGGGCGCTCCAAGAGTATTGGTCGAGCCATGCCACCGGATTCCTGCTCCGCTGCCGCTGCATGTGCCTTGTAAACAGGGTCCTCCAAAACAAAGGGGAACAGAAAAGCCGCCAGATCCGTTCCTGACGCCGGGTCATTGGCCGATCGTACCGGCTCCGGCGAAGCAGTGCTCCGGCAACGCCGAGACAAATAATCGCCCACAGCATTCCCACCGCTAAAATGACCGCTGCCGCCTCGACCATCCTTTGAACACCGGCCGTCGCCAGTTGAGGCAGTAAGAGCGACCGGGAGATTCCTTTGAAAGCATCGCCCAACTCTCCGCGGATCAAATTTTCACTCATGAGCTTCCAGGCATCCCGATAAGAGGGAGAGGCACCGCCTGCCGTCCCGAAAAGGCGGCTCCAGTCACTCACCTCCGCCACGATAGCCGCAAACAACAACGCCGAGGCCACCCCGAATCCACACGCCAAAACCCGAGCTCGAGTCAACTCCTTCGCCAACGAAGAGGCCAACATCCCGGCCATTAACGCGACCATCAGTCCACCAATGTGAATGGCTGCAACAACAAGCCCAAGCTGCCAGCTGACTCCACCCATCAGCACCGGCACCAAAAGAATCGGCATCATCGCCAGAAAGAGTGTTCCTGCCCGCCAAACCTGCGTGAAGAGCTTTGCAATGATCACATCCCGGACCGTCAACGGGGTCAAAAACAACAGGCCCAAGGTCCCTTCTCGCTTCTCTCCACTGAGACAATCCGCTGCCAACAACGGGCAAAACAGCCAAGTGACCGCCACCAGCACGGCATTGACCGCAAGAAAGGAAGGCAGACCCGACGGCGACCGCGCACTGGCTTGAGAAGCGAGGATACTCGCCAAGAACAGCGTGGCAACACCGGCCCCGGTCGTCCGGAACCAATAAGTCCCGGCATGCCTTGACGTTCGCCGGAGCTCCCTTACCAATACCGGTAGTACCATGCTCCCCTCCCGAAAAACGCCCGAGCTCTTCTCTCCCCGTTAGCGAGCCATTGCGCATCTCGCCCGAACGGAGGGTTGTTGGCCTTGTTGTCGCGACGGGCCCCATGGGCTGTCATGACGTATTGCCCTTCGAATTCCCCTTCTCCTTGCTCGGCATTGTGCAAATTCATCGTATCATCTCTGTTATCACCGTCGAGGAACACCTCGACACTGTCATCGAGCCAAGTTTGCTCGTTACGGAACTCTGATGCAGTAGCATCCATTTCTGTGGTCACCCGCTCAAGGGTAAAGCTACTCACCGTCGCCCCTTTGACCGTGATCTCCACCGCCCCACCGCGCTTCGCGTATTGGCCGCGTCAAAGTGTAAGCGATAAGGGAGGTGCATCTGCTTCCGGGGGCGGGCGCGGTGGTAAAGTGGGGGGCTGG
>CAYUWI010000124.1:0-4632 GCA_964448275.1 uncultured Gammaproteobacteria bacterium
AAGCCGGTCCAGGACCTGAGCGGTTGCGGCATTGATCTCCGGAGACAGACCCGGTTGGACACAGCCGTCGAGCACCAACATCTTGCGGCTGTGGCGAGGCCCTGGCCAGGCCGGCGGTGAATGCCACTGGGGAACCTTACGCTTGAGCTTGGATGGGAGGAAGGGACGTACGCTCTGACCCATTCGTAGTATCGGGGTGAAGCGCCTGGGATAGGGGAGGACGATGCGGAGCAGCCGCCGCAGGGCCCGTTCATGATAGGGACGCTCGACACGCTCCTCGACCAACTCGCGGCCGATGTCGAGCAATGCACCGTACTCTACCCCGGAGGGGCAAGTGGTCTCGCAGTTGCGGCAGGTTAGGCAACGATCGAGGTGCTGTTGGGTCTTTTGGGTGACCTCTTCCCCTTCGAGTAATTCCTTGATTAAGTAGATGCGGCCACGCGGTCCATCGAGCTCATCTCCTAGGAGTTGGAATGTGGGACAGGTGGCGTTGCAGAACCCACAGTGAACACAACTCCGCAGGATGCGATCGGCCTCGCGGCCTTGTTCGGTCTCCTTGATGAAGTCGGCGAGGTTGGTCTGCATGGCTCACAGCTCGGGATAGATACGCCCTGGATTGAGGATTGTGTGGGGGTCGAAGGCCAATTTGAGGTTCTTATGCCATTTCATCAGGGCTTCGGGTAGGGGGTGGAAGACCGTACCGTCGCGCTCACCCCCCCGGAACAGGCTCGCATGGCCACCCACCTGGGACACCGTCTCTCGAATCGTTGTTGCCGGTGCTTCAGAGGGCAGCCAACGCAATGCGCCACCCCATTCCAACAGGGGTGTGCCAGGTAAGTCTAGGGGAGGTGTGGTGGGTGGTACAGAGAGCCGCCAAAGCGGGCACTCGGTCTGGAAGAAGGGGGCGGTGTGCTCCCTAATACCTTCCCAAAAGGGTTCGGGGGCCTCCAGCTCCTCTCCTCCGAGACGCTTGGTCGCCGATTCGACGGCCCGGCTATTTCCCGAGAGCCGGATAAAGAGGTTCTGGCCATCGTAGCAGGTCGCAGAGATAGGCAGAGGCTCCCGGGCCCACCGGGCCATAGCAGCGAGTGCCTGCTCAGCTACGAACTCCTGGACCAGAGTTGTCTCGACGGGTGGACGGGGGAACAGCTTGATAGAGACCTCGAGGATCACCCCGAGGGTGCCAAGAGAGCCCGCCATAAGGCGCGAGATGTCGTAACCGGCCACGTTTTTTACGACTTGACCTCCGAACTGGAGGATCTCCCCGACCCCATTGATCAGCTTAACACCGAGTATCACGTCACGGACTGCTCCGGTGTAGGGACGACGTGGGCCAGAGAGTCCGGAAGCTACGGTACCACCAAGGGTGGCGCAATGACCGAAGTGGGGCGGCTCAAACCCAAGCATCTGGCCATTCTCCGCCAGCCATCCTTGGACTTCTTGGAGAGGGGTCCCCGCGCGGGCCGTGATCACGAGTTCGGTTGGTTCATAGCTCACCAACCCCCGGTGCGGGGATATATCGAGTATAGACCCGTGCGTTGGACGGCCGTAGAAGGCCTTGGTGTCGCCGCCCTGGATTGCCAAAGGGCTCCCTTGAGCATTCGCTTCCTGGACGGTCTCGGCCAATGCTTGGGAGAGGTCTCGGTCTCCAGTCATAGGGTCCCTTACCCACCTTGGCTGGCTTGAATTTGACGCGAAGTGAGTACCTGAAATACTATTCAGCCGCTTGTGTCATATTACGCAAATTCCCGGTTCGGAAAACCGGGATCGGGTTGTGTGTGCCGGTGTTCGGCGGCCTGCCTCGGGGCAGTAAGGAATATTTCCTGCTAACCCCCGGAGCAGGGCCTGACGATACCAAACTGGATAGATATTCTTGTTGTTCTGTAAGACGGGAGTGGGCATGAGATCTATAATACGATTCAGTTTATTGATTCTTGGGCTTTGTATCGCAACCACCCTCGCTGCTCAGGAGGCCGGTGACCCGCAAGCGGGCAAGGAGAAGGCCTTCCTCTGCCTAGGGTGCCATGGTATTAAGGGCTACGCGAACGTCTACCCTGCTTACCATGTGCCCAAGGTCGGTGGCCAGAACCCTGAATACATTATATCGGCTTTGAAGGCCTACAAGGCCGGCAAGCGGGATCACGCTACTATGAAGGCCCAGGCAAGCACCCTTTCGGAAGAGGATATGCGTGATATTGCGGCCTTCTTTTCCACGGCTGAGCCGGTGGAAGAGGAGTAGGTAGCCGGTGGGTTTTGAATTTATACGATGGAGAGAGGGTATGAAGCGAGTGTGGATGACGTTGCTGGTTTCGTTGTGCCTTATTCTGTATTCTGGGTCTGGCTTTGCCCAAGGGGATCCAACAGCCGGTAAGAGGAAGGCTTCGAAGTGTGCCTCTTGTCATGGGCCCCAGGGGAATGAGACGCGAGGTCCCCAGTTCCCGCGCCTGGCTGGCCAGCACCAGAACTATCTGGTCCAAGCGTTGAAGGATTACCGATCCGGGGATCGGCAAAATCCGATCATGAATAACATGGCCTCTGGTTTTTCCAACCAAGACATCCAAGACCTAGCGGCCTACTTCGCTAGCCAGGGCGGCCTCTACACGCCGTCGGCGAAAGCGGATTAGGGAGTGGTGTGGCACCCCGGTATCGACCCCCGTGCAGCCTCCCGGCCAAGCGGGGGTCTAATCCAGGGAGTGTTTGGAGTCGGTAGGCAGCGGGGCGATGCAGATGGACCTAGGTGTTTGTGCACAGCGCCGCCAACGCCTTATGGAACGGATGGGTGATGGGGTCGCCGTCCTAAGCAACGCTTCCGTTTCCTACCGGAATCGAGATGTTGCCTTCCCCTTTCGCTCCAACTCCGATTTCCTCTACTTGACCGGATTCAATGAACCAGATGCGGTGGCTGTGCTGCTCCCAGGCCACCCCAAGCACCCCTTTGTGCTCTTTGTTCCCCCAAAGGACCCTGACAAAGAGGTATGGACCGGGGTACGGGCTGGGATTGAAAGTGCCCAACGGGACTTTGGTGCCCACTGTGCTTATACCCTCGATGAGCTTGATGAGATCATCCCGCAGCTTCTGGCCAACCGCGAGCGCCTCTTTACCCACATTGGACGTGATCCTGCCTTCGACTCTCGCATGATCGGCTGGCTCAATCGGACCCGGGCCCGGGAACGGGCCGGCGTCCGAGCCCCAAGCACCCTCGTGGATCTCCAGGAGGTGATCCAGGAGATGCGCCTGATCAAGGCCCCCGAGGAGCTCGACCACATGCGGGAGGCGGCACGGATCTCTGCGGAGGCCCATCGCCGTATCCAAGAGGCCTGCTACCCCGGGATCCACGAGTATCAGCTCCAAGCAGAGCTCGAGCACACCTTTCGCTATGAGGGGGCCGAGGGGCCCTCCTATCCCCCAATCGTTGCCGGTGGTGCCAACGCCTGTGTCCTCCATTATACCGAGAATCGATCTCCTCTCCGGGATGGGGAGCTCGTCCTTGTCGATGCCGGTTGTGAGGTGGCGGGGTATGCCGCCGATATCACTCGGACCTTCCCGGTGGGAAAAAGCGCGACGGGGGCCCAAAGGGCGGTCTGGGAGATTGTCTATGAGGCCCAACAGGTGGCGATCGATGCAGTCCGTGAAGGCAATACCTTCGATGCCTACCATCAGGCCGCTGTTCGAGTCTTGACTCGGGGAATGGTGGAGCTCGGCCTCCTCACCGGCAGGATCGACAGCCTCATTGAAGAGGAGCAGTATAAGCGCTTCTTTATGCATCGCACAGGCCACTGGCTCGGCCTCGATGTCCATGATGTGGGCCGCTACCAAGTCGCCCCTGGCCAGTGGCGAACCCTCAAGCCCAACATGGTCCTCACTGTGGAACCTGGCCTCTATATCCCAACCGAGACCGAGGATGTCCCCTCTGAATTGCGTGGCATCGGGGTGCGTATCGAGGACGATGTCCGAGTCACCGAAGGGGAGCCCGAGGTCTTGACCGCGGCCGCCCCGAAGGGGCTCTAGCTCCGGGATTATTCGAAGTGGGTTATCTCGAGAAACCCCTCACCGCGTTTACCGCCTGTTACCCTCACCGCTCCTTCCCAGTAAGTAGAGGCGAAGACACCAGAGGACACAAGCTCCTGGTTGGGGAATAGGGGCTCGATCTGGAGGCGCCGGTCCTTGACCGTGAGAGACCAAGCGATCGGGTAACGGGTCCCGCTCGCCTCGGAGTGCCAGTAACGACGAGGTTGCCAGTCGAGATCGGCCGGATGGAGGTGGGTAACGGCTCCTCCGGGGCCGATCCAGCTCCCTGTTTGGAATTGCGCTGAACCGTCTGCTTCGCGGATCCGAAATGCCATCAGGGCGGTGCCGTCCTCGAACCGCAGGCCGACCCACTCCCAACCTGTCGCCCCCTCTGGGAGGATCCCACTGGTCCACTCATGGTCCATCCAGGCGCGTCCTTGCACCCAGTGCAACTCCCCGTCGAGGGGGATCTTCCCAGAGACCTGCACCCAAGGGTAGGAGTAGTAGTAGCTGGCGTGATCCCCTTCTGGATCCTTGAGGCTGATCCCTTGGATCCCGTGGATGATTGGCTCGCCCTGGGGTTCCAAGTCGAGGCGCCATCTCTTGTCCTCAATATCAAGCTCA
>CAYUWI010000125.1:0-4607 GCA_964448275.1 uncultured Gammaproteobacteria bacterium
GCCAAGATCGATCCCGGAGAATACAGCGATCCAGTGCTCACCTACGCCCAGGATGTGAGCCGTGAACGGGTCCATGATATGGGGGCACCGACCCAAGGTCCCCAGGGGGCGGAGGCCAAGGCCAGGGAGGCTGGACGGGCCGCCGAGGAAGCCGGACAGGGACTAATGGAGGAGGTCCGGAGCAAGCTCCAGGAATACGACAACCTGAGCGACGGTGAGCGGGCGGAGGTGGCCGAATTCTTCAATAACGCCCTGAACAAACAGCAGGTCGATATCAGGGAGATGGGCCACGATTTGAACGCCGATCAGAAGGAGGCGGCTCTGGAGACCATACGCAGGGTCAACTCGGATGGGTTCGCGACGAGCGTCCTTTCCCAGGCCGCTACCGCAGTGAAGGGAACCGCCACGGAGGTGGCCCAGAGCACCGAACAGATGGGGGGGCTCGCTGCCGATTTTATTGGATCCCTGTGGAACGGCCACAGCGTGGAGCAGGCCTACCAGGAAGCCAGCAGCAGCCTGGCGGAGCAGCAGCGGAGGGAGTTTGAGCGGTATATGGCGGAGGCCCAACAGGGCCGTGATGCTCTAACCGACGACCATGCGGCTCTGTACGCCGCTTATGAGATATACGGCAATGTCCCCTTCAACCAGATGGCCGACGCCGCCCAGGAGTGGATTAGCGAGAACGTTTTCGGCCACGCGATGAACACTCCGGCGGGCCGGATCCCGGAGCTTAAGGAAGGCGAGCCGCAACCGGTCATCGACGCCATCCATAACGCCGCCGATGCAGCGGATGGCGAGGAAATCGCTGCTTACCTGGATCCGGTAAACCAATACGACCGGGCCCGAAGTGCCGGAGCCCAGGAGGAGGCCCAACAAGCTCTGGAGGGGTTGAAGGTTCAGAATCCCTAGTACCACAGCTGCAGTTAAGGTTTCGGCGGGCCGAATCAGGGTTCAGCGGTAGGGGTCATAGGTGTGCAGCAGAGATACTCCCCGGGGAACTGGAGCTGTGCCATCATAAGTGCATCTGTACTAACGGTAAACCGCCACCGATTCTTCGCCCTCTTGCATCTCCGGCAACAACGGTTCGTCCCGTTTCCGTTTGTTCTGGACCTCTTTGATCGCCCTCTCCAATCGCACGAATCGCTCTGCACTCGTTTGAGATCAGTTTGAGCTGTGCAGTCGGGGTCCCGCTGCTTTTTTGGCACGGTATTTATTATGCCGACCACCGGGACAAGGGTGGGGCCTAAGTCTATTGACTAAATGCCTGAGAGACCTTTTAAGGCAAGGACAGCACCCTGTCGAAGGAGGTGTGAGGTTGATCCTGGAAAAATGAGGAGGTGAGGGAAGTAGTTGCCGCACGAAGATGTGAAGTGAGGTTTCATGTGAAACCCAATGGACAAGACAGCGGGCTGGCGCATCGGACCGGCCGCTCAAGCAACCCTCCAAAGAAGACTGACTTGCATGAAAGTCATTGACTTCGTGCTCTGAGAAGCAGTTGTAATTACCAGCGAAAACTCCAACCACCAGGCGATAGCCGACCTGATTGAAATCCCACTGATTAAAGAGTCATTATGCTTGTGCATATGTTATTAGAAGTCGCGTATTATTTTTGTACCATTCAAGTGTACTGATCTAGATACCCTACAATCAGGCTCTAAAGACGTAGAGTGGAGGACAACTCGCATGTCCTACCGGGTTCTCGTTGTCGGCAACAATAAAGGCGGGGTCGGTAAGACTTTCGTGGCAAAGTCACTAGCCGAATATATGGCGATCTTACACGGTATGCGGGTCTTGGCCATCGATCTGGATCCTCAAACAAATCTTTCCCGGCGCTACCTCGAGATGCAGGTTCTGTCGGGGTCGAATGATTACGGACCACCCATTCATCCCGACTACGATGCACTCTCCGACGAAGACTGGGATGGATATTCAGATGCAGCAGACATCTGGCTTAAGGGAGGAGCAGTACCCTACCCAACAAACTACACAGGTCTTGAGATCATTCCCGCACACGCCACCAAGCTTCAAGATCTTGAATACATCAAGCGGAAGGACCTTTACGAAGCTGTCATCCAACAATTGCAAATGTTTGTGTACCACCAAGATGTGACATCAAATTACGACATCACTGTGCTCGACACGCAGCCAAGTAAGGGACCGCTTGTACAAGCAGCGATGCACGCCGCCAGCCATGTGCTTATTCCAACGCAGCTTGAAGCGCCAGCGGTCGAGGGATTGCAGGGCATGCTGTCACAAAGGCGGCTGGTTAACCGAGACCGCCCATCAACTGATCAGCTGAAATTAGTGGGCGTGTTGCCCAACCTGGTGCGCAATATCCGCTTGCATGATGAATACCGAGCGCTACTTACTGACGAAGAGTTCCTAGGCTCTGCAGTATTGCCCGTCCAGCTTAATGATTGGGCGGAGTACCGCGAATCAATGTTGCACGGTGTTCCCTCCCTCTTCCGTACAAAAAAGTCTGGACGGCTCCGCGAGCAGCTCGAGCTTGCATGCAGTACAGTCCTCAGTCGGATAAAGGAGAACTAATGGCAAAGCGATTAGGGATTCGCAAGCGCGACAGCGATATGGTGCGATCGGTAAGCGAACAGGCGAAACCCGACGAGCACGCCGGTGCGGGCCACGTTGAGGTGGTCGCGGTTTCCGAGATCGTTCAAAACGAAAGCAATCCAAGATTCCACTCAGTTTCGGCAGGCGAGATTCAAGAGCTGCGAGACCAAGCCCTTCAAGCGGCGGGTCTTGAACATTTGGGAGGAGCGCCAGCAGGCTTCTTAGACACTGTTTCACACTGTATCGATGAGATGGTTCTTAAGCCTACGGGCTACCTGTCGGCGGAGGAACGGCGGGAACGCCTGCATGGCATCAATGACCTTGCTCGGTCTATCAACCAGCTGAATTTACTCCAACCGATTCTTGTGTATCCACACCCAGACGGCTACGAGGTCGCTGCTGGCCAACGTCGGTACCTCGCTCATGTTCTCCTCGGCCGTAAAGAGATTCGAACCATAGTTCGCCAACCGTCAGGAGATCGCCTTACCGATAGTCTTGCGGCGGTGGTGGAAAATCTTGCACGTGAGGAATTAACCCTGCGCGAGCGGGTCGAGGCAATTTCCGAGGTCGCCCGGCTTCATGAGGAGAGATACGGCAAACCAATCACTGGCGTAGCCCTTCAGGATTACATCAGTGAGTCTGAGCGGACCTGCCAGCGCTATCTCAAGATCCTCCGGGCTCCAGCGGTGCGTGAGGCGATTCGTAAGGGGGAAATAACGAGCTACCGGAACGCTGCCCAGGCTGTGGAAGCATTAAGGGAGGATCGGGGTTGGATGAGTAATGCTACCGATGCAGGGAGGGGCCAGGTGACACAGCCGGCACCGAAGACCGGCCAGGCCCAGTCCGCGCCACGGTACTCCCACCGGCCACGGAAGAAAGTATCGCTGGGGGCCACACAACGGCCCGCTGAAGTCGAGCGATTAATAACAGGATTCCTTGGAGAAGAGCAACTGCGATCGGAATATGGCGAAGTAGACTGGTCTGACTTAGAGGATGTACAAGCCGTGTGGAAATCATTCTGGAGCAAGTACATTGCAGAAGCAGGTGGGGATGGCTAGTTGGTAAAGAGGCTAGGCCAGGACGTCAATCACTTGAGTGGACTGTTTGAACGGACCAGAAAGGGCAGCGCGAACCAGCGGACCTCGTTTCGATTGCCGGCGAACGCGCGGCAGGAGATGTTTGAATCGATGGCAAAGGGTGGCTATGGTTTGCGAGAGAAGAGTCGCTGGATTCTCGATACAGTTGAGCACTTTCTCGATCAATCCTGTTGGGATAAGCAGGGCCTGCCAGATCTGTGGAAGCGCCTGATCGTAGACAATGAGTGCGTCCGACTTCAGAGCTATGTGACGGAGACGGTGCTACTACCCCAGGGCGTACGGATCCGGGTCTGGCGGGCCTCAATCGACGCTGCGCTTTATGGTGCACAACTCGAGGAACCGGTATACCTGGAGATTTCGATCGCGGCAGTTCTACGGGCAGCGGTGCTGTTTCGCTTGGGCCTTCTCGAGCCAATGTGAGGGGAATCCGACACTGTGTCGGATATTATATCTTGTTGATTTAGAATAAAAAACTTTTGTAAAAAGTCCTACTGGTGTCCTATCCTAAAAGTGGGACCATTAATCATTTTCCATGGCCCTGCCCGTCAGGACCTCACCGGCACGGCCAACGGACTGTAGGATCGTGTCGGCGTTTTTGCGCCAGGTGAACGGCTTCGGGTCCTCGTTGTCGATCCGAAGGGAATGCCGGATCGAGTCTTCCAAATCCTTCACACTGCAGAAACCAAGGTATCTCCGCCCTTCGCTCCTCCCTTGACCCACCCCCGATGATTCCCCATACGGTCTGCGGCGGCATACCGTCCGCCGTCCCTTGTGGGCCCCTTCCTCTCACGTCCGCTCGGTGGCGCTATTGGGTCACAGACGGGTTAACGGCCCGTTGCGCTTCGTACTGTGACCGCGGTGCCGCTGACACTGACCATCAGCATCCCGTCCTGAACCCCCAGGGTCTCATAATCGAGGTCAATGGAGACGATCGCGTTGGCC
>CAYUWI010000126.1:0-4592 GCA_964448275.1 uncultured Gammaproteobacteria bacterium
TTTGGCCGTCGAGGGAGCCATACCACACCGTTCGAAGAAGTCCTGGAAGTACGCCTGTTCGGCTTCGAGACGACCGGGGAAGTCGGCCATGATCGTCGCCGCGTCGGGATGGGCGATGATGGTCGCGCCGTGCTCCTGGAAGCGACTGGCGAGGCCGAAGTGGTCTGGGTGTGGATGCGTGATCAGGAGGTGCTCGACATCCACCGGTTCGAGGCCGTTGTCGTCGAGTTTCTCGGTCAGGTGGTCCCAGGCCTCCTCGCTGTCGGGGCCGGGGTCGACGAGCGTTCGGTCGGCCAGATAGGCGTTGACCTGGAAGGGCGTCGGCACGGGAATCTGTTCGAACATACACTGGCGTTGCGACTACGACAGTAAGTGTGTGATGGGTCCGTCGCTCCCGAACTGAGAAAATCGGTCGCACACGACGATGCCCACCGACGTGTGCGGACAGTATGTGGACAGACAGACGGCGCGGGCCGGTGCAGGGACCACACGCCGACGTAGTTTAGGTTCGCCTAAATAGTAATAAACGTTCCGGTAGATGGGACAAGACATATATTTGTCCCTGACGTAAGGACAGATATGAACCGGCACTTCAGAGACGCTGTATACTACCTGAAACGCGCGGGAACCACCGTCAAGCAGGGCGTAGTTGTGGAACTCGAACCTATCCTGTCGAATGTCAGGTCGGTAACGGGTAACGAGTCGGACCCAGAGGCTGGACGGGTCGACGGCATTCGGGGACGCCTGGAGTCTGTCCAGACGAACGCCGAGCGTGAGGGGCGGAAGGTCGTCGATGAGGCGCGCGAGGCGGTCGGGCAGTACCGCGGGACGTAAGTCGAGTCGTCGTTGCCGTCTCGACGGAAAGCAATTCTTAAGGGCGCCGGTGGATAAGCCACGAGTGTCCGGGTTGGTGGTCTAGTCCGGTTATGACGGCTCCTTCACACGGAGCAGGCCCCAGGTTCAACTCCTGGCCAACCCATTCGATTCCTTCGGAATCTTCAACTACCGCACCAGCCTCCCGTACCGCGATTAGGGGCGACTTTCGAGATTCCGTCGATTTAAATTGAATAGGTTGCTTGTGCATGGTCGCTCCCGTCTTGCGATTCGTTTCAATAAATTAGTGCTAGGTTTAAAAAAGGACCCCTAATTTCTCCTTGGAATGTAGTAGGCATAACTATGAGATTTGTGATGAACGGACGCTAAAAAAAGCTATTTGCGTGGCATTGATGGCGCTGCGAACCCCTTAGCTACACGGTGAATAGCCATACTCCAGACACAACGCGCATTCTTCTTGAGCCTGCATGGCTCCTTCCCCGCACTCGTCGCAAAGCTCGACCCTCTCGCCCTCAATGCCCCCTTTATAGATTTCTTGTAACCAAAACGCTTGGCGAACGGGGCTGGACCTCTTCGACTCGGTCAACAAGCCGGGCTTCGAAGTATCCTCCCTTGTCTACCAACCGAACATCAAGCGTGTCACCGACCTCTCCAGCAGGCACATGGATGATCTTGCCAGCACGTTGTTGCTGAGCGATTGCGTTTCCGCTATTACTAACGCGGTCAACCGTAACGGTCTGCGTTGGTGATGTTACCACCCGTGCTACAATATATAATTAAGTATTATAATAGTAGCACATAATTATTAAACAGGCTTCAATAAAATAAATACTACATTGTTAAAATAAAACTTCGGATTGCCGTCAATCGATGGTAGAAAACCGCTCTATGTCGTCTCTACCAGAACGCTGAATTGGCATTGAGGCGGTTCCCACAACGGCCACACCCGCGATCGTCAATGACACCCATTGCCTGACCAATGAGCGCACTGGGCTACTGCATACTACTACCGGTTATTTATATCTAATTTCTATTATCTATAGTAATGACTATGGATTGGTGTTTCCCTCGATCTTGTGGGAGCTGGAATGGCGGATCTGCACTCAGTTGGAGCCTTGCTTTGGTGGCATGGAGGCGGTATCACTTGCTGGACCAATCAAGTCGTACTACGATCGGGTGATCAATAACCTACCGAGGTCTCACAGAATAGTTCACACGCCCACCCCCCAGACGGGTTGAAACGATAGTACAGTCGCCAAGATAATCAATACGACCCCCAGTCACAAGCTACGGCTCTTGTGCTATTTCTTCCAGCACCCTTTCTGCCGTCTCGTCTTCAAGGTACTGCACTGTCCCGCTTTGGGAGTCGTTATCAATCAGATTTGCATCCGCTAATTTCGGCAAATGCTTGTGGTAGAGCATATTTGTTAACTGCCCAACATTATGTTTGTCGCCTTCAGGATTCAGATGGTCAGCGATTTCTCTACGGGATGCGACACCATCCTCTGTCTCCATCAAGTATCGAATCGTGTCTCGGCAGTGGTGATGTGTCAGCGCCCTCAGTGTCTGCGACACCCCATTCTGTTCACGCTCCGATACCATGGTTCCCGTATCATTCATTTTAACACCAGATCATCATAATTTATCGTGAGGTATAGTCTTAGGTTCTGCAACAAAACCATGTTGCGATCAATTACATTCCTACTTTCACTGCCAACGGGTGCCATGGACTCGCAATTGGGCAAACACATCGCCAGCAAATCTATTGTTGTCGCCAGATTCGCAGGTCTAATAGTATTCAACCAATCTGCGATGAAAACAACCGTCTTGTGAATAGTTCTGCGACTACCTGAAAATTCAAAATAGACTATTTCGGCGAAGCTTTAGCGGCATCGAGGTGGCTACGGCATCGCTCCATAGTACTGCCAAAGAGAAATTAGCAGTACTCTAACGGACAAAAGACGGTAGCTGCGCCTCAATGGCATTCGAACAGCACGTTTGGAGGGTCAGTTGACCGAGACAACCACCTGATTCCTGGTTACTGTAACGAGATACCCGTCTACCCCGAGCTTGACTGTGGGGTCGGTCTGCGCATCCGCTCCAGAAAGGAAATCACCCAATGCTTCAACATCAACATAGTCTTCGAGCGAGACCTCAAGCGACTCTGGCGTCGTATTTTTCATATCAGCCAACGCTCTGCGAATCACAGCATCTGGCTGTTCTTCTGATATACTGTACCCACGAACCACTGAGGCGGAATCGTCACCACCTTGACCCATATTGGATCATTTTTTGATGCATTCCGTATATACCTGTTTATGTGTTTAAAATAAAATTATAATAATAACTATTGATAAACACGTGTGAATGATAATTATGGCACACGTTTTAAACGACGGAAGGTTGCCTGAAGAGACGTGAGGGCAGTGAAAGGTGTGCCTCTGACAAGCTCACAACTTTTCATCTCCCTCCATTCGCAAAATAGTGGTTACTCATTTCTCTGTATCGAAGGATAGTCCATTTCAGGAGTGTCATTATTGCGCTGCAGACAATATTTCATTCAGCACGCCGGTTGAGACTTATTGAGGGTGAACAATCCACACACGACTACGATAATCAATCCTGACCAGCTACGTTGTGGTGGCATTGAGCGCTCAATGCCTTCCAAGCTACCTACCACCACTGGGGACACAGCCCAAAACTTGCGCTACAGTCGCCTCACTACAGACTGGGATTGTGATTTCGGAAGCCACTCGTCGCTGAGCGTGACCGCGTCTATTCGCTTCTCGAACTCACGACGCCGCTCTCGCAGTTGCCAGTCCAACCACTCGTTCCGGTCGGAGTCGTCTCCACCTTCAATCACCGTCCCGTCTCGTCTTGGAGAGCGCAGCATAGAATCATTCCCAGCGTGTTCGCTCCAGAGTACCTCCTTACTGTTGAACCTCAATAAGGGCCCCCGGTTCGGTAGAACGGTACCACTAACGCCGTCAGTAAATCTACGAGTCACCCCCCTGATTTCGTGTCGAACGATGTTCCTGAGTCGAAGCTGGTGAGATCGTCAATCCGTGCCTCCAGTTCCTCGATTTCCTCTTGGAGTTCCATCGTATCCTCGTCCGTCGCGGCCAGCTGATCTTTCAGCCCTTGCAGACGCGACTGCTTCTTTTCCTCGTCTACCTCGGCCTTCCGGACGTACTCACTTTCCTCGATCTCGTACACGTCGGATTCGGATAGTTCGGTCACATCGAGAGCGCCGTCCACTTTACTGCCGTCCACGGTCGTCACACGTTCACGTTCGATACCGGCGGCTTCCAAGGCGTTCAACACCAGTTCGTCGTCTTTGAGCGAACGGTTTCGCCGAGAAGTGCGCTGGACCGACCCGTACTGTCCACTGACGGGTTGGTCGTGGTGCAGACGGTCGAGAAGAACAGCACGTACGTCTTGTCGGAGGTCGTTGGCGTTTCGTTGGACGTCCGACAGCAGCGTGTAGAGATCGACAAGCGCAGAGGTTTCGATGACATCGAGGTCGGTTGGGTCGTGGCGTTTTGAATGAGTGATGGCGTATCTGAGAAAGACACTGTGTACCTCCGCTGATGACCGGCGGGATAACACAGGAGTGTGACGGATATCAACACCCTTGAACATCTATACTGATTCGACACCGGTGATCTCGAACCGTGCACCGCCAGCCGTCGCGCGTTCGGCTTCCGTAGCCTCGGCTTCACAGCGAGACTCGACCGGGCGGCACTGGTCGCGGCGCT
>CAYUWI010000127.1:0-4573 GCA_964448275.1 uncultured Gammaproteobacteria bacterium
CGATGCCGAACACGGCCACGGCGACGGCAATCGCCAACTCGAAGTTGTTGCTGGCAGCAGTGAAGCTGAGGGTGGCGGTTTTGGGGTAGTCGGCCCCGAGCCTGCGCCCCATTAGAAAACTGACCCGGAACATTATGACGAAGTAGATCAGCAGCGGGATAGCGACCAGAATCACATCCCATGGGCGGGCAACAATTCGCTGCCCCTGCAATGCAAACATAACCACAATCGTGAATAACAGGGCAATCAAGGTGAGCGGGGAGATTTTCGGGATGAACACGGCTTCGTACCAGTCCCGCCCCTTCACTTTGACCAATACAAATCGCGTTATCATGCCCGCGACAAACGGGATCCCCAAGTATACTAGCACACTCGCCGCGATCTCGCCCATGCTGATCTCGACGACACTCCCCTTGAGGCCCAGGAGCGGCGGGAGCATCGTGACAAACACCCAGGCATAAATGCTGTAAAAGATAATTTGGAAGACCGAGTTAAATGCAACGAGCCCGGCGCAGTACTCGCTGTCCCCCTTGGCCAGCTCGTTCCAGACAAGCACCATTGCGATGCACCGTGCCAGACCAATCATGATCAGCCCGACCATGTACTGCGTCCACAGCGGACTCTCACCCAAGACAGAGGGGACCAGAAAGCCAAAGAATCCGACAGCAATCACCGTCATCAAGACCGGGCCGACAATCCAATTCTGCACCAGCGTAAGTCCAAGGAGCTTAACGTTGCGGAACACATCGGGCATTTCCTCGTAACGCACCTTCGCCAGCGGAGGGTACATCATGAGTATAAGACCAAGGGCGATCGGGATGCTCGTGGTGCTCTCAGCGGAAAGCTTCATCTCGCTCAGCCTACCTGCCGCCGCGGGAGAGAAATACCCCAAGCCGACACCCAATGCCATTGCAGCAAAAATCCAGAGCGTCAGGTAACGGTCCAGAAACGGGAGGTCCTTGGTGATCTTCGATTTCACGTCTTCTTCTTCTTTTGTGCGGGCGATTGAGCCGAGGGACCAGCGATCTCGCTCAGCCAAATCTCAATCTTGGCCCTGATCTCATCGCGCACCCGGCGGTAGTGGTCTAGGGCCTTCTCCGGATCCGTTTCTTCGGCGGCGAGAGTAGGTGGATCATCGAACCCGATGTGGACGACAGCCGCATTCCCTGGGAACCTCGGACAGGTCTCGTGAGCGTGACCACAGACAGTGACGACATAATCGAATGTCACATCACCAAGCTCATCCACCGTCTTACTTCGATGAGCAGAAATATCCACGCCCACTTCGGCCATGACCTTCACCGCACTCGGATTGAGGCCGTGCTTCTCAATGCCGGCAGATTGAACTTCGATCTCACCATCGGGCTTTAGGTGATTCATCCATCCTTCCGCCATCTGGCTACGACATGAATTGCCAGTGCAAAGGAACAGAACGGTTATCGGGCGCTGTAGCATGCCGCCACCTCTTCCAGATCTTTCTCTCGAACGCCGCAGAGGGTCTCCGCATCGGTCACAATAACCTTCTCATTCTTAAGTGACTTCAGAGCCCAACGGATGGCCTCCCGCACCACTGGAGAGGCATCACGACCCGCCAAGCGATAGTAGTGCCAGCGGCCGTCTTTGCGGCGCTCCACCAGCCCCCCTTGCTGCAGGATCGACATATGCTTGGATACCGTCGATGGCGATATCCCGAGCACTTCTATGAGCTGGCAAAGGCAGAGCTCCCCGTTGGATAAAGCCATTATCGCCCGCGCTCGGTTCTCGTCGGCAAGTGCTTTGGCCACTGCTATGAAGTCATTCATCATTCGCCTACTTCATTACGTCACTTCGTCATGCATCGAAATGTATGCCCTTTGCTTGCTCCTGTCAAAAACTTTTCGCGCAGCGCACGAATATCACCAAGTTGCCAAAATAGGAGAAAGCCTTGTATCCAACGGCATTCCCTCACTTGGACGGCTCGAGGGAAGTGAATTCGAGAGCCGTTGCACTTCGATTACCGTCTGAATAGCGTGAGGCTCCGGAAAGCTACACCGAGCTCGTGTTCATACTGAAGGTCTCATTTCCAATCTGACTCCGGGCCGGCTGGCCCGGATCCGCATTTCCGCTCCGCAACGCGGCGCTTGGCGAATCGGTCAATCTCGTGCCAGCACAGCTGTCACTTGAGATTGCCTTTCGATTCGCCTTCGCTTCTCCCGCGTTGACGTCGCCCCCCGATCCAAATCGTCCGGCCCTTAATCGGGCCGGGCCCTGTCTTGTTTTCCTCTCCGGGGGGAGGCCGGGGTGTTTCAGAGATGAATGAAAACACCCACCGGCCTCCCCCAGGGAGGAAAACGTTTCTCGGGAGGCTGGGCAAACTATGGAGGTAAACATGCGAAACCATTCGTCACGCGTAACAACCGAGCAGGAGGAAATCGGCCTGTTTAATGACCTCGGATCCTTCGAAGGCTTCAGCTTTCGAGGCCAACAGGCCATTGAACGCGATTTGAGTGCCGAGGAGGTTGTCAATTGGGACCACGACGGAGACGGAGACGCCGAATTCTGGCCGGCTGGCGACTGTCCCGGCGTCCAGCTCGTCTTCAGTGAGGCATCCTCAGTGAATGCCCGGGAGATTGTGGCCCTGGACGAATTTGGCTCGTTGCAGTGGGTTTGTTGGGCCTTCGATGCAGATTCATGGCAAGAGCAATAAGGACTCGCTCTTATCGGAGTCGAATTCCTGAATAGCTGCGAAAAAGGTGCGAAGCAGATTCTCGATATGCGAAGTGGAACAGTTGCCGGCGCGCAACCAGATCACCTTGGGCGGGCTGCCATGGAGAATAGCACGATCATAAAAGTCCAAGTCCTTGGATACAATGGCAAAGCCTTGGGTCGCTGCGAACTCCCATATTGTGGCGTCCTCCGAGGCTCCCAGCCCCCAATCATGAACATGCGCTGAATCCGGAAATAGGTCGGCAACGTCCTGGACTAGCTTCGGAGCGAGATTCTCATCGAATAGCAGTTTCACCGGCTACAAACGCTGTCTTTCGCTCACGGTCGGCAGCAAAGGCCAAGCAAGCGCGGATATCTTCTTCCGTGAGATAGGGAAAATCGCTGAGAATCTCCTCATGGGTCATACCTGAAGAGAGGTAATCGAGCACGTCGTACACGGTGATGCGGAGCCCTCGGATACAGGGCTTGCCGCTCCGTTTTCCCGGCTCAATAGTGACTATCGTCGAATAATCCACATGGCAAGAATACATCCATTTTGCCATAAGGTCAATCATGGCGGTGCGCATTCGAGGCCTCCAACGTCAGCCACAGCCGCCCGTCGAAACGGCAATGAGCTCTGAACGCTCGTGCAACGGCCATAACAACCAATCCCTCGACAACCCAATCGGCAGCGTGGCTGCTGGGTGACGCGGAGGTTTGGCCAGCGGGCAATCACGCGGGCGTGGCCCTCCTCGTCAGAAGGGCTTGCTCTCCTTCACAGAATTGAGGGAAAAAATAATAACAGCTTACTCTTTCCTTCCGCGAAGCGGAACCTGAGTGAAGCGCGGGGTAAGCCTGCGTAACATGACGGCATAAAAGACCTTTCGCGCCAGTGGCACGCTCCTACTCGGCTTGTGGGGAGCGCTTCACTTGATACCCGCACCTAACTACCCCCACCCACTTCACCATCTTTGCTCTTTCTTGATTACCCCCTACGAGCGAGGTTACGATTCCCACTATGGTTAAGAATTTGGACCACGAGCATGGCATCATCCAACGCCCGGTGAGCGTTAGCGGCCAACCCACTTTTTTGTTTGACCTTAACAAGACCGTCACACCGTAATTGGCATAAATGTGGCGAAGGGGTCGCGAGCGTGGCAAAAGGCGCTTCGACACTGGAAGTTGAGTGTGTCATGAACTTTGGAAACAGTTGGATACCCTGTAGAGTCGACGACGGCATGTTTGAATCAGAGTACGCTGTAGAGATCACTGTACCCTCAGGAGAAAGCGTTTCTCTGTTTGCGGATCGTTCTTTGGTCGAAAAGCGAGGTGAACAGTATTATCTACAAGTGCAATCGAGTGGTGAAATTGGACATGGAGGTCAAAAGGTTTTACTGCCATCAGAAGCGTTAGAAACCGGATCTCGTTGGCTCGAAGTTCATGAGAGCGACCTAGAAACTGCATGATTCTCAGCAACACAGAGATTCTTAAAGGAATAAAGCTTGGTTCCTTCAACATAGATCCCTTAGCTGGAGATGATCCTGAAAGACCTCCCTTCAACACGAGTGCCATCGACTTACGCCTCGGACATAAACTTGAAAGACTCGAAGAGGCTCCTGCTGCCATTGACCTGAGAAAGCCGGGAATCGCCCGATTCCTGAACGCTCATTCCAAAGCAATCGAGATCTCGTAGGAGACTGGATACCCTCTCAAGCCGAACACTTTGGTATTAGCCCAGACGTTTGAGAAAGTGGAATTCCCACTTGATAATGGAAACCCGTGTTATAGCGCTCGTGTAGAAGGAAAAAGCTCTCGCGCTCGCTGTGGAATTTTGGTTCATTTTACTGCCCCAACGATTCATGCTGGTTTTACTGGCCCGATCACATTG
>CAYUWI010000128.1:0-4551 GCA_964448275.1 uncultured Gammaproteobacteria bacterium
GACGCCAGCCCTTCGGGCTCGCCCAACCCGCTGCTTGGCTTCGCCGGGCCGGTTGCGAAGTCCATTGCCTCGACCTCTCGCAACAACGGCTCGACCCCGAAGCCCTCGCGGGGGCCGATCTCGTCGGCATCTACTTGGCGATGCATACGGCGACACGGATCGCGATTGAGGCCCTACCCCGGATCCGGGAGCTCGCCCCGCACGCTACCCTCTGTGCATACGGGCTCTACGCCCCAATGAATGACCAGATCCTTCGCGAGATGGGGGTCGAGGCGATACTCGGTGGTGAGAGCGAACCCGATCTACTCGCCCTGGTCAAGCGGCTCCAAAAGGGTGATGAAGACCTCCAGCCGCAGACCAAGATCAACCGTGCCAAGCTCGACTTCCTCCCTCCGGACCGCTCCGATCTTCCTGCGCTGTCCAGGTACGCCCATCTGGAGATGCCTGACTCGACCCAAAAGAGGGTGGGGTATGTCGAAGCAAGCCGAGGGTGCAAGCACTTTTGCCGGCATTGCCCGGTGGTCCCGGTCTACGAAGGCAAGTTCCGGATCATACCGCTCGAGATCGTCATGCAGGATATACGCGAGCAGGTCGCCGCTGGAGCGACCCACATCTCGTTTGGCGACCCCGACTTCCTCAACGGCCCGACCCATGCCCTCCGGATCGTGCGTGCCATGCACGCCGAGTTCCCAGAGTTGACCTTCGATGCCACGATTAAGATCGAGCACCTCCTGCGACATGCCGACAAGTTGGAGGAGTTGCGAGCCAACGGTTGTCTGTTTATCACCTCAGCGGTGGAATCGGTAGACGACAGGATCCTGGACTACCTCGAAAAGCGCCATACCAATGCCGACTTTGGCCATGCGGCGAGGCTTCTAAGGGAGGCCGGGATTGGCTTCGCCCCGACCTTTATCCCATTTACACCTTGGACCTCGCTGGAGGGGTATATTGCCCTCCTCGAGAGGTTGGTGGAGTTGGACCTGGTACAAGCAGTCCCGCCGGTCCAGCTCTCCATCCGTCTCCTCGTCCCCGAGGGCTCCCATCTACTGCATCTACCAGGGTTCCAAGACCGGCTTGAGGGGTTCGATCCCAAGATATTAGGATACCGCTGGCAGCATCCAGACCCGGGGGTCGACCGCCTCCAGGAGGTTATCCAGAGGGGGGTAGCGGAGAGCGAGCGCCAGAACCTGCCGCGGCGGGAGATCTTTCGCTGGATCTGGGACACCTCACACAAGGCCCTCGGCCGTCCCACACCGGCGCTTCCGGCAACCGACCTTGGAGAACCCATCCCCCACCTCTCGGAGCCGTGGTTCTGTTGTGCCGAGCCCACTGAGGAGCAGTTGCAAACCTTCTAGGATCTTCTCTCCATCCCCCTGTCACCTTGTTCAGCCTCCCCGATCCAGTCCTGAGGTTGGAGGAATACCTCATAGAGGTCCGCTTCCGGGGACCCGGGTTCGGGCTCCCAGGAGTAACGCCAAGCAGCAAGTGGGGGCATCGACATCAGGATGCTCTCGACCCTTCCCCCGCTCTGGAGGCCGAACAGGGTCCCTCGATCGTAGACTAGATTGAACTCCACATAGCGCCCCCGGCGCATCAGCTGGAACTCACGCTCCCGTTGTCCATAAGGCTGGTCACACCGAGCCTTGACCAAGGGGCTATAGGCATCCCAAAAGGCCTCTCCGACAGCGCAGACAAATCCGAAAGTCGTCTCCCAGCCGTCATTCAGATCGTCGAAGAAGATCCCTCCGATCCCACGGCCCTCCTGGCGATGCCGGATATAGAAGTAACGGTCACACCACTCCTTAAAGCGCGGATAGTAGCTCGGGTCGAAGCGATCACAGGCAGCCTTTAGGGTGCGGTGGAAGTGCTGAGCATCCTCCCTGACCCCGTAGTAGGGGGTCAAATCGGCACCGCCCCCGAACCACCACTTCTCCCCGGCCTCGAAATAGCGCAGGTTCATATGGACAGTCGGGACATACGGATTCCAGGGATGGAGGACCAGTGAGACCCCTTGGGCGGTAAAGGGGAGGCCAGCCAGCTCCTGACGGTGAGCGCTTGCCGATTGAGGGAGCTCCTGGCCCTGGATGGCGGAGAAATTGACCCCACCCCGTTCGAATACGGCCCCATCCATCAAGATACGGGTTCGTCCTCCACCCCCTTCGACGCGCTCCCAGCTATCCTCACGGAATCGAGCCCTCCCATCGAGTGCTTCCAACCAGCCGCACAATCGATCCTGGAGATCCCGCATGTAGGTCTGGACTTGTCCCGCTTGTGTGAACTCTCTTTCCTCCATCACGAACTACCCCTGGTATTCCCTTGAAAAGGTGCTATACAAATCGGGGTTACCCTCTACAAGTGCGCAGCGGGAAGCTAAAATACCGCTGCCTCCCAAATCGAGGGATAACCTTTGGGCCCAGCCGTCCATACAAATCCAACGATCCAGCGGGGAGCCCCCCGCAAGGAGCGGTGCGACTCTATGTCGAATAAGAACCTTCCCACCGTTGCAGAGTGGGCCAAGCGCGCCGAAGAGGACCTCCACGGATTGGCCGATGACCTCCGTTATATCGTGGAAGAGGTTTTGGACCCTCTGATCCAGAATCAAAATGAGCGCCACTGGGGAGAGGACGCCCGAACCCTCTTTGAGGCCTCCGGACGTCTGACCCGAGCCTCAAATATCGCAGCCGAAATCAGCTGGATTTGGGAATATCTTCAGGGTGAGGTCCAATGGAACGAGGAGCAGAATTCGAACTCTTCTTCCGATACTACTCACTGAGTCGCTTCCCGACTCCAGCCGCTTTGGTGTTTCAAGTTGTATGGAGTTAGAAAAATGTACCGGTCTGGGGGGAAGAGGGGGAGGCAGAAAAGCGTTTCGCCATTCGACCGGCTCGATAGGCGGCTCGACCCGCTTCGGCAGCATAGCGCATTGCGACTGCCATACGTTCTGGGTCACCCGCCTTAGCGATCGCGGTATTCATAAGCACCCCATCGCAACCCATCTCGAGGGCAATCACCACATCAGAGGCCGTACCGACGCCCGCGTCTACCAAGATGGGGACACTCGCCTGGTCCAGAATGACCCGCAGATTGTAGTAATTCTGGATACCCAGACCCGAACCGATTGGGGCGGCCAATGGCATGACCGCCACGCAACCGCTCTCCTCTAATCGACGACAGGCGACGGGGTCATCTAATGTATACACCATCACCTCGAAGCCGTCGGATACTAAGGCTTCGGTCGCACGGTAGGTCTCGGCGATGTCCGGGTAGAGGGTCTCGGCATCTCCGAGGACTTCAAGCTTGACGAGATTCCAACCCCCTAATTCGCGAGCCAATCGACAGGTCCGTACTGCATCCTCGGCGCTAAAGCAGCCGGCGGTATTCGGCAAGATGGTGTATCGTTGTGGGTCGATATAATCCAGAAGGCTTGGCTCGTCCTCCCTTTGTCCAAGATTGGCGCGTCGCACCGCCACGGTCACGATCTCAGTCCCACTCGCCTCGACGGCCGCACGGGCCTGTTCGAGGCTGGCGTATTTCCCCGTCCCCACCAAAAGCCGGGAGCGGAACGACCGCCCCGCTATCTTGAGGGGGTCGTCTGCAGCCCCCTGCTCCTTTACACTTCTGAGCTCCTCCATCGATTTCCACCCTACTCCCACTATAAGCGGAGGCCCCCGCCAATGGCACGCACGATCTCGACCTGGTCCCCTTCTTTCAACCGACACTCGGCATATTCGCTACGCGGAACCACCTCGAGGTTGACCTCGATCGCGACCCCTCGAGGCTCAAGGCCAAGCTCACTCACAAGCCCGGCAAGGGTTTGGCCTGGAGTGATGGAATACGGTTCCCCATTCAGCTGAATCTCCATGGTCGTCAGCCTACCGAGGCGTCGAAATAGCGTCAACGCGCCAAGGAATTGACACAAACGCCTCCATTCACTATTCTAAAATCCCTTTCGGTGCGGGTGTAGTTCAATGGTAGAACCTCAGCTTCCCAAGCTGATGATGTGGGTTCGATTCCCATCACCCGCTCCAAACTCTGGTTATGTCCCGATTCGCTGACGATCTCCTCCATTGGTATTCCCGCCACGGCCGGGATTTGCCTTGGCGGCGCACCCAAGACCCCTACCGCATCTGGGTCTCTGAGATCATGCTGCAGCAGACCCAGGTAGAGGTTGTCCTTCCCTATTACCAACGCTTTTTGGACCGCTTTCCAGATTTGAAGACGCTCGCCAAGGCTAGGCTCGACGAGGTGCTCGCCTACTGGGCGGGGCTCGGTTACTACACTCGTGCACACAATTTACACGCTTGCGCTCGCCAACTCTGGGACCAATACAACGGTAGGTTCCCGACCGCTTATACGGAGATGATCGCACTCCCAGGGATTGGCCCCTCGACGGCTGGGGCGATCCTTTCCCTTGCCTTCAATCAAGCCCATCCGGTCTTGGATGGCAACGTGAAACGGGTCCTGGCACGGATGG
Source organism: uncultured Gammaproteobacteria bacterium (assembly GCA_964448275.1). GTDB lineage: Bacteria > Pseudomonadota > Gammaproteobacteria > Thiohalorhabdales > CAYUWI01 > CAYUWI01. The sequence goes on from CAYUWI010000128.1 coordinate 4,475, forward strand.
CTGGGATCTCTGCCCCCCTTGACCGCAGCCCGGGGGAGCGCCAGCTGTGGGCAGCAGCCCATGAGCGCATCCCCCTC
>CAYUWI010000129.1:0-3266 GCA_964448275.1 uncultured Gammaproteobacteria bacterium
GGGTCAGAGATGCTTCGGTCGATGTAATTGTCTCCAACTGTGTCCTCAACCTGTCACCGGATAAGTCTCGGGCATTCGCCGAGATCTTCCGGGTCCTCAAACCAGGTGGCGAGCTTTGCTTCGCCGATGTCTTCGCGGGCCGTCGGGTGCCGACGCAACTCGCCCGCGATCCTGTCCTCCTAGGCGAATGCCTCGGTGGGGCCCTCTACACCGAGGACTTCCGACGACTGCTCGCTCGCCTCGGCTGTGCCGATCTGCGCGTTCTGGCCTACACCCCAATCCAGGTCCAGGCTCCCGAGCTTGTGAACAAGGTAGGTGGGATCGACTTCTACTCCATGACTGTACGCACCTTCAAGCTCGAGCTAGAGGACCGCTGCGAGGACTACGGCCAGGTAGCCTACTACCGGGGCACCATTCCCGAGGGTCCTCACTCCTTTATCCTGGATGACCACCACACCTTTGAGGCCGGACGGCCCCTCCTGGTGTGCGGTAATACGGCCGATATGCTTACTCAGACGCGCTTAGCCCCGCATTTCGAGGTAATCGGCGATAAATCGGTGCATTATGGGCTGTTCGACTGCAGCCCGGCCCAAGCGGCTATCCCAGCGAGACGCTCTGGGACGTGCTGCTGAGACCTCTCCGATGCGTTGGCTACTTGGCCGCCTGTTTCTCTTCCCGACCCTCTTCTTGCACCTGCTCATCTGTCGGGTGTTTCGCTATTTCCACTGGTGGGATGAGGTCGCCCCGCGCCTGATCCTCGGGGCACTCCCCTTGGCGGGCCAGGTCCCCCAGCTGAAGTCTCTCGGGGTCCGGGCAGTGGTCAACCTCTGCGAGGAGTGGGCAGGTCCGGAGGCCGCGTACCAAGCGGAGGGAATCACCCAATTGCGCCTCCCCACAGTGGACTATACCTGTCCGAGCTATGCCGATCTCGAGCGCGGGGTCCAATTCATCAAGGGGGTGCTCACTCAGGGGCACAGGGTCTATGTCCACTGCAAGGCAGGACGCGGCCGGGGAGCTGCGCTGGCCCTTTGCTGGCTTATCGAGGCGTACGGGATGTCTCCGCAAGAGGCCCAACTCCTTCTGCAGGAGCGTAGAAGGCAGGTCAACCACCGACTCTACCGGTGCCCACCAGTCCAGGAGTTCTTCCATCGCCGCGTTGGGGGATCGGCAGCCCTAGGGGGTTGTAACGGCTTGTAACGCCACCACAGGCCCCTTTTCCCTGAGGAGTTCCAGCTCCTGTTGATTGCGGACGAGGAGCGCCCCAGCGAATCCGAGGGCGTTCACAGAGATCGAGAGGAAACGCTCGCGTGCTCGGGGCACAAGGAGCATCCAATCCCGCGTAGCGAGGAGGTTGTAGGGACCGGATTGATAGCCTGCTCCTGTGGGCCCGAGGCCAACGGCCTCCAACATCATCTGATAACGTTGGAGTAATCTCTCGCCAGCTGAGTCTGGGGCACTGAGCTCCTCCCGATCGAGATGGGTCACGGCGTGGTTGAAGGGAAGGCTCGACAAGCGGCCGACGGGACCGAAGTAGCTCTCCCTCCTCAGGAGTGGCTCGATCGGTATCCGGGGAAGGGTGCCAGGGACAAGGGGGAGTGGAACGAGCTGCAGATGCTTGTGCCGCTGGCTAGCACCGGCCTCTTCCCCCCCATTATAGAAGGCCAGGCCCTCGAACTCGCCGAGGCACACCCACATGGTTTCGAAGTCTGCCTGGGTGAGCAGCCTCTCCTGATCCTCGAATTCTCGGGTGATGAGGAGGATGTGGTGATCGATGACATTGAACTTATTCAGGAGGCACACATGGGTCGTGGAGATCTCCGCGACGAACAGCTCTTCCTCATAGGGGAGGAACGGGCTCTCCACTTCTTGGCCCCTTTGCTCGTTTGGCGCCCCCTCCTTCAGCGCGAGGTGGCCTAGCACCCGGACCGCGAACTCGATCCCACTGTCCGGGATGAAAGTGCATTCGGTTGCGATCGGGTGGAGCGCGCCGCTTCGCAAGGCGTATTCTGTCTGCTTGCGCACCTGCTCCCACAGGGTGCCGGGCTGTAGCATCGCATCCCCCGCAAGGTGGCCGCTGGATTACTTCGACTCAACCTCGATATCCACCTTGGCGCCGTGGACGATCGTGTTGTAGACAGGCGAGAACTCGGCCAGGCTCCTCAGAAGATACTATTGTAATCCTTTTATAACCTTTTGCTAGACAGCATAGTTGACCGGGGTCAACCGAGTGTGTTGGCCCTCCGAATAGGCTAGCAGGAGAATCTATAGCAGAGGGGGATTGCCGGATGCAGGGTGTTTCCACAGACAAAGAGGTAGTTGTCTGGGACCCACTCGTGCGCAGCGGCCACTGGCTTTTGGTCCTTGCCTTCACGATCGCCTACCTCACCGAAGAGGAGCTGCTCACGGTCCACAGCTGGGCTGGCTACCTCGTCGCCGCCATCGTCGTCGTACGGGTCGTTTGGGGATTCATCGGCCCCCGCTTCGCCCGCTTCTCCGACTTCGTCTATCGACCTGCAAGGGTCCTCGCCTATCTCGGTGAGCTACTGACCTTCCGTGCCCGCCGCTACCTCGGCCACAGCCCAACCGGTGGGGTGATGGTGATCGCCCTCCTGTTGGTGCTTGCAGCCACCACGGTGAGTGGGATGGCCGTCCTCGCTATAGAGGAGAATGCTGGTCCGCTTGCCCACTGGCTCGGCCACCCCGCTGCGACCGTATCCAATCCCCCAGGTCAGCTTACCCCTGCCGTGATGCGTTTTCCCTCCGAGACGGGAGCCCTGACCCCAGTCAATGGCGAAGAGGAACTCGAGGGTGAGCACGAGTTCGAGCTCCTCGAGGAGCTGCATGAGTTCTTGGCCAATGTGACCCTGGTCTTGGTCATTGTGCATATCGGCGGGGTGCTCTTCGCGAGCCTGGTCCATCGGGAGAACCTGGTGTGGGCAATGGTGACGGGGCGCAAGCGGGCCCTCAAAGGCAGTGGTCCGCGTGACATGCGGTGATCGAGGGTCTTACACCAAACAGGGGCCGCTGTCACGCGCCCGCAGGCACTTGTGAGCTGGTCAGGTGGGCCTCCCCGGGTACTTGACCAAAGGGAGCTATGTTGGGCTTGTATCGTTGCGAGTGAGGGGTGACGCACCACCGAATGGGGCGGTGCGTCGGGCAGGGTGACTTATTCTCCCTTAGTCTTTGCCCTTATGGTGATGGTATTTGTGGTGGTAGTCCTTCCCCATCTCCCCATGGTCCTTCCCATGGTCCTTCCCATGGTCCTT
>CAYUWI010000129.1:3366-4517 GCA_964448275.1 uncultured Gammaproteobacteria bacterium
CCCATGGTCCTTCCCATGGTCCTTCCCATGGTCCTTATGGTGATAACCGTGGTGCATCATCGACTTCATCACGTGCATAAACTTGGCGAAGTCCTTGACCTCTTCCAGGCTGAGGCTCCCATCCCCATTTTGATCAACCTGATTGAAGATCACCTGGAGGTTCTTCTTGTAATCCTTACCGCCCATCCCTGAGTCCTCGTTGTCATTGGCATAGGCGGGAGCTACGATGAGACTGCTTGCCAAAACGGCAGCAACAGGTGTAAACAACTTAAGGGTCTTCATAAGGAGCACCTTCCTTTTTCTCTAATTTTTCTTTGGTTCTTTGGGATGGTTGATGGACTGAGATGCCCATCCCCTCCATCTTCTAAAGGATAACACCCAATTCTAGGGCTCCGTTGACGCGAGTCAAGCCTCGAGTTGTGCGGCTCGATCCCCCTTCGAGGTGGGTCGTAAAGGTCAATAAGCCCCCTTGTAGAGCCTCTCCTCTTCGAGTTGGCGATTGGCCTTCTGTTTCGCAAGGAAGCGGTTACGCGGGCTCGTGCCGGGATGCCCGCTGACCCCGTGCTTTTTAGCTCCTATACTGCCTCCGCCCTGTTGCATCGCGGCCCCTCCGGTCTACAGATCTTGCGTGTAGGACCCATGGTCCGCCCCCAGGCGAGTGTCGGTCCCGTAGGCGTAGTGCTTTGACATGTCGGGTGAGTAGCGGCTCGCTGGTGGGGTCCGACCGAGTGCCTCAGCCATGGAGCGGATATGGTGGGGGGCTGCCCCACAACACAAGCCCAGATACCGGATCCCTTGATCATAGGCGCCCTTGGCCCATTCCGCCACCTCGTAGCGATTGCAGGTGAACGGATCGAGGGCGGTAGGGAAGGCCGTTTCGGTCGGTATACAGGTACAGTGCGGGTCTTGCAGTGACCCATAGGTCGGGTAGTCCTCGCTTGTCCGGTAGGCGACCGGCAACGCCGCCATCTCCCCATCGAGCCGTTGGCGGATGCGTGCCAATGGTGCCTCCATGGTATTGGGGCCACGGATACAGTTCAGGCCGACCACATCAGCGCCAAGGTCTTCGAGCCGCTTGCAAGCGTCTTCCGGAGTATAGCCGTCCCGGGTCGTGCCCGGTCTGTGGATGGCGAGGGTGATAACAGCGGTTG
>CAYUWI010000130.1:0-4491 GCA_964448275.1 uncultured Gammaproteobacteria bacterium
GCACCGAAGTAGGCCGATTGGGCGGCGAGGAGGTGGATGGGGGCGAGCATGGCACCGGCTTAGTAGGAATCGTTAAAAAAACTGGTAAAGAACTTCTTTGTTTTTCGAAATCCTTTTGGCTGTAATCTCAGTCGTTCTGGTTAGTGTGCAGCCTGGAGCGTCTCAGCCGACCTTGCTAACATGCCTCAACACTACATCTGCAGTTACTAATGGGTTCAAAAGTAAAGTCAGTCATTGTATTCTTTAGCGATGGAATGCCAACGCTCCAATGACGGTCGCAAGCTTGACGCTCAGGCCAAAGAAGCGCTCCGGATTCGGTCTGTCGAGCAAATCCTGGGCAGCGAGGCTCCTGAGACGATGGCGCAGGTGCTAGGGGTCAATCAGCGCTCCATTTCCGGTGGCTCGAGCGCTACCACTATGGCGGCTGGGAAGCGCTTCGGAACCGGCCCAAATCCGGGCGTCCGCCCAAACTGACCGCTGACCAAATGCAGTGGCTGTCCCGGGCGCTACGCAAGGATGGCCCCGAGCAATACCTCTTCCCATTTGCGCTGTGGACCCGGGATAGGGTCCGAACCCTCATCCGGGAGCGTTTGGGTGTCCGCCTTTCCGAGGTCTTCGTGGGCCGCATCCTGAAGACCTTGGGGTTCACGCCCCAGCGACCGGTTCACCGGGTTTACCAGAGCCAGTCCGAGTTGGTGGATCAATGGCAAAACGTGGTCTATCCCAATCTGCAAAAGGGGGCGAAAGCTGAAGGCGCCAAGATCTTTTTCACTGACGAATCGGGCATCCGCTCCGAGGACCACACGGGCACCCCCTAGGTGATGAAAGGCCAGACTCCAGTGGTGGCGACCACCGGTTCTCGGTCTTCGGTCAACATGATCTCGGCCATCAGTCCCTCCGGAGAGCTACGGTTCCTGTCTCAGGAGGGATCGGTCACCGCTGAGGTGTTCGCAACGTTTCTAAAGCGTTTAGCACGAACGGCCGAAGCCAAGATCTTACTGGTTGTAGATGGTCACCCGGTTCACCGGGCCAAGAAGGTTCAGCAGGTGCTGGCGGGACTGGATCACCGGATCGAGCTGTTCTTCCTACCCCCGTATGCCCCGGATTTGAACCCCGATGAGCTGGTCTGGGGCCATGTAAAAGGCCGCAGTGGCCGCCGTACGGTGACGACCAAGGAGGCACTAAAAAACAGGTCTCTACAAAAGTAGCCTAGCAAGATCCGCGGCTTTTTCCAGCACCCCAATTGCCAGTATGCCTAATTGGAGTGATTCCACTTCTGAACCTCTTATGAAGCGCTCTTGTTCCTTGCGACTTTATAGACTTCACCGATTTCAGTAGGACCAGTAATGGTCACCTCGGTATCGTGAATTAAGCCAGTGTACATATCGTAAAGCCAACCGTGCACAGCAAGTTCCTGCTCCATCTCCCAAGCTTCCTGCACAACGGTCGTATGGCAAACGTTGTGGGCTTGTTCAATAACATTCAATTCACAAAGTCGATTGAACCGCTCATTTTCGTCGCCGATCAGCCGTAGAGTTGCGTCGTGTTTCTGCCGGACATCCCGGATGTGCCGCAACCAATTGTCGATCAGTCCCAAGTGGTGATTTTCGCTAGCGGCTTTCACCCCGCCGCACCCGTAGTGACCGCAAACGATAATGTGTTTCACCTGCAGGACGGCAACTGCGTATTCAATGACGCTCAAGCAATTGAAATCAGTATGAACGACAACATTGGCGATGTTGCGGTGCACAAAGACTTCTCCCGGCATCATGCCGACGACTTGATTGGCCGGGACACGGCTATCGGCGCACCCGATCCAAAGCAATTCGGGCGTCTGCCTCTTCGCGAGTTCCGTAAAAAAGTCTGGATTTTCCTTTTTTATACCTTCCGCCCATTTGCGATTGTTCTCAAACAGTTGTGGCAGTAACCGCATGTTTCTTCCCTTTGATTTTTGGAATCATCAAGCCACATCATCCAACCACTTGTCAGTGAGCACGAACACAAAAAAAGTGGTAAAGTGATCAAGAAGGTATTAAGCGCAACTCAACTTGGAGGAGTTCGAATACCGCTTCAATCGGCACTTCGGTCTGCCCAGGATGACCGCACGCCTGGTGTTCATCGCTCAATTATGACCCCCTGAGATCCTATTACTTTCTCACCACAGCTGAACCGTTCGGGTAGCCAGACCCTGTCAAAGTGGCCCATTCGGAATAAGCAGGCCAGAGCGAGGGGTACGCTTTGCTCCCTAACGCGGATACACATGCGCCACAGCCCTCGCTCTTTGTCTCCCAATTTGGGATCAAGACTCGGATGCTCGGCCTTGGGTCGATTGGTACTCGTTGTGCCCGAAGGGCAAGTGGTGTTCTGCAAGCCATCGTTTGAAGCGACCCATACCCTCGGTCTCTGGGGTCTCTCTCCCCGGCTTCCGGAATTCCACTGTAATGTTCTTCTCCCTGGCCTCCTCCTCGAAGTCGCGGATCAGGTCATAGATATCTGGATGCAAGAAGTGGGTCCTCGAACCATCGATCACAACGTGATACCCCTCGGGGATGCTGTAGAGGGTCTCCTGGAGGGCCGCCTTGTTCAGGAAGCTGACCTCCTCAGCCAGTTCCAGATGCACGGTTTGATGCTTCTCATCCGTGATGTGAAAGCGATACGGATTCCTCAGATGGTTCCAGAGGATGAAAAGGAAGGCGAGTACCAGACCAAGCCCGACTCCAATCAAGAGATCAAAGATGACGATGCCGAGCGCGGTAGCAAGGTAGGGTACGAACTCGGAAACACCCGAGCTGTAGAACTGCTTGACGGTCTTAGGATGGGCCAGGTTGTAGCCCACCATCAAGAGGATAGCCGCCAAAGCGGCCATGGGGACCATATTGAGGACCGCGGGGAACATCATCGACCCACCCAAGAGGAGTAGGCCGTGGACAAAGGCCGATGTCTGTGTACGGGCCCCGGACATGATATTCGTCGAGCTCCGGATGATCACCTGGGTAACGGGGAGTCCACCGATCATCCCCGCGGTGAAGTTGCCGATACCTTGGGCGACCATCTCGCGGTTCCTGGGGGTCACCCGCTTCCAGGGATCGAGTTTGTCGGTCGCCTCGACGCAGAGGAGTGACTCCAGGCTGGCCACTATAGCGATGGTCACGGCGGTTACATACACCTGTGGATTGGTGATAAAACTGAAGTCCGGGCTACGGAATTGCTGGAAGAAGCCGCCGATCGATTCGGCTACCGGGAAGTTGATCAAGTGGATTTCCGGATTGAAGCGAAAGCCTTCGGCGGAAAGGAACCAAATGCCCATCAGGATACCGACGATCGTGGCAACCAAGGGGCCTTGGATTAGCTGGAAGACCTTGTACTGCTTTATGAAGGGCTGATCCCACAGGATCAGGATGGCGAGCCCGACCACCGTGATCACCAAGGACGGGAGATGCAACGTCTCCCCGAAGTTCGCAAAGGCTGCGACTAGGCCCATCCCTTTCGGAAAACCGAAGGCGTCGGGGAGCATCTTCAAGATGATGACGAGACCGATCCCGGCCAACATCCCTTTGATGACCGAGGTCGGGAAATAGTAGGCAAAGGTGCCGCCCCGAAGCAGTCCAACGATCACTTGGATGATTCCCGCAAGGACCGTAGCCACTAAGAAGGCTTCGAATGAACCGAGTTCCTCGATAGCGGCGATGACGATGGCGACCAAACCGGCCGCTGGACCACTCACACCGAGGGCCGAACCACTGGCAAGGGTGATGACAATACCACCGACGAATCCCGAAATGATGCCCGCAAAGGGCGGCGCCCCCGAGGCGACGGCAATACCGAGACACAGGGGAATTGCTACAAGGAAGACAATGACACTTGCAGGAAGGTCGTATCTGAGGTTTTTGGTAACCTCTTCGAAAGATGTTGCAAGGCTCTTGGATAAAGGCATCGAACCTCCTCCTATGTGCAAGTAGCGGAGGCGCTTACGTGTGCCTCACGTACCGGGTTTAATATACGCCGACATCTTGTCGAGTAAGGGCCCACACCTGCCCTATAGAATAAAGTGCGCGAACACCCACCGAGCTGGCCGATTTTGGATACGGCCCAAGCGCAACTGTCTCGGTCAATGCAGAGTAAAAGCTGTGTTGACATAGTCCCCGTCTACCTGGTTTAATCTTGCAGGAAAGGTACTTGTTTTGTGAGTATCTAGGGGGTTATTGCCCTGAGCGCCCATATGCATCCACAGTCCATCCACAATCCTGGTTTCAAACCAGAAGGACTTGTGGCCCGGAAGCGTAGGTGGCGCCCGTTCCCAACGTTAGAACCACAACGAAATTGGTTAGATAGAGAGGTAATCGGGGGGTGGGGTGGGTACTTCGCGTGCTAGGAGATCATATTTGAGCTTTATCTCATACGGGAAGGAGAGTTCCTTCCTGGCGGCAACAAGGGCATGGAACCCTTCAGAGATGAAGGAGTCATCCCCGCTTTTGGAGTATCCGCTCTCAG
>CAYUWI010000131.1:0-4451 GCA_964448275.1 uncultured Gammaproteobacteria bacterium
GGGGAAAAGGTTGGGCTTCCCGCGGAGCAAAGTGTCAAATTGAAGTCAGGACTTGACCACGCGCATGCGTGGGATGGCCGGAGGCAACGCCTCGGTAAGCAATAAAATTTCAAAAATTAAGGTGAAAGCCGTATTTACTGCTTTTGTGGTCCGATGTAAGTAGTCGGTTATTGGTTGCATACTCTCATGTCCTTCCTCGAGGAAGGTAGTGGACATCCTGTCGGTTTCTCGGGAAGGGCCGTCCTTCCCGAGAAAGGGCAGGAGCTGAATCTTCCACCTGCTGCGTTGCTCCTCGGTTACAGCCCGCTCAGGGATGCGCCCTCGTCGCGCCTTGCATCCGGCTCGGTGGCGCTTCCGCCAAATGGCACACTTATTCCTTTCCAGACCCTAAGGATTGATTAAAAAAGTATGCCCATGAAGGGGTGGAACGGGAAATGTATGAGTAGGATGGGCGTATGGGGAAACGCATTGCTTACCCTTTTTCTCTTGGCAACATCGACCCCGACGAGGGCGATCGAATTGCCCGACGGATTCGTGCAAGATCGCTATGTCGATAATCTCCGCACGCCGAGCACGATTGAGTTTGGTCCCAACGGGCGCTTGTTGATTGCCGAGCGAGTCGTGGGTGAGATCCGGTTGGTACGCCGGAACGGGACCGTCCGAGAGGAGCCCGTGGTCTCGCTGGATACACCCAGAAAGGAAAATGGGGAGCTGCCGGGCGGTCGCGGCTACCTTTCCTCTGGCACCCGCGATTTTGCGTTCGATCCCGCCTATCCGGACGAGCCCTATCTCTATGTCTTCTATATGAAGAATTCCCCGCGCCACAATCGCGTGAGTCGGTTTCGGATCCATACCGACTCGATGACGGCGGTGACCGACTCGGAACAGGTCTTAATCGAGGTTCCTTTCGCAGACGATCGGTCGAGCGGTAGCCATAATGGGGGCGCCGTGCTATTTGGTCAGGACGGAATGCTCTATTTTACGACAGGGGACGGTTGGCAGGGAGGTGACCCGGTACAATCGCTGCAAACCTTTACAGGGAAGGCCTTTCGGATTCGGAAGGATGGCTCAATTCCGGAAGACAATCCATTTTACGACGAGACCGAAGGCGCGTTCCGAGCCATTTGGGCGGTCGGGTTCCGCAACCCATTCTCGATGTCGCGCCATCCCGAGACCGGTCGGATGTACGTCAACGACTGTGCCGGTCCACGCAAGGCCAATATCTATCGGCTCAAGGGTGGGGGGAACTACCGATACAGTCGAAAGAATGGACACCGGCTTGTGGAATGGGAGGAGGATTTTCCCGGTAAACCGCACGATCCGTATGTCAACGGCGCGGCCGGAAAATGGGGACGTTTGATTACGGGAGGAGCTTGGTATCCTGAAGGCGGATCGTTCCCAAGGCGTTATTGGGGAAACTATTTCGTTGTGCTATGGGGATCCAATGCAAACACTCCCGGCACCATTACTCGGGTTCGTCCGCGCTCCAATCCCGAAGTCACGCTCTTTGCCTCCCGGGTGGATGGCAAGCCGGATCCGAAGAATGATATGGCTTGGCTGACCTCCGGAACCAAGCCGGTGTACACCGCCGTCGGACCCGACGGAGCCCTCTATTGGCTCTCGACGACTTACCGAACCCCGCACGGGACCGTTTATCGGATCTCACATAGGTAGCGAGGAAAGCAGAAAAAAGCAAAGGGACCGAAGTGACCGGTATGATCCGAACCGGATATCGGATTCGCGCGGGATCAGCCGCGAACCTCCACCGGGTCAAGGTCATCTAGGGTCACTCCTGACGCCCTTTTCGCTTCATGATTCCAACACTTTAGAGCTCCCATGGATCCCGCTTTGGACGCCCCAAATCGTCATTGGCCCATGGGTCAGCCTCGAATTGCTCGACGTGCGGGTCCCATTGTAACGGACGGCCGTAGCGATAGCCAATCTGAGCAAGGTGACAAATGGTCGCAGACCGATGGCCGATCTCAACATCCGCGACCGGTCTCTTTCGCGATTGGATACAATCGATCCAGTTCTGCTGATGATCGCCCTCGGGGTCTTCTAAATGAAATTCGTTCGCTCCTAGAGGCTCTTTGATGATCGATTTCGGCTCCGCCGATAGGCTGCCACGATCGACGTGCAAGGTCCCATCGGTGCCTTCAAACGTAACCCCTCCTTGGCCGCCATGGATCATTTCGATGCCGTTGGCGTAAATAAACTTCAACCCCTTGTTGGAGCCGTCCTCGGGCGGGATTACCTTGACCGGGCCGCTATGCTGCATGCCGAGCGCCCATTGTGCGATATCGAAATGATGAGCGCCCCAGTCTGCGAGCCCGCCGCCGCCAAATTCCTGATAGTTTCGCCAATCAGGGAAGTTGTTGTGAACCCCTTTCGGGCAGAGGACTTCGTTGTAGACGACAGTCGGTGCCGGGCCGATCCACATATCCCAATCGAGACCTTCAGGCATTGCCTGCCGCTTTAGATCGTACAGGATGGGAGGGCTGCCCACCCCTACGTGGACGGTCTTGATCCTTCCCAATCGGCCGCTGCGGACACACTCGACAGCTCGACGAAACCGCCCGTTGTACCCCGTGCGTTGTTGACTTCCGGTCTGGAACACGGTCCGATTCTGGCGGGCAGCAGCCGCCATGCCACGTCCCTCATGCACCGTGTGTGACAGCGGTTTCTCACAGTAAACATCTTTGCCTGCTTTAGCGGCACGGATGGCCGGTATGGCATGCCAATGATCGGGTGTGCCGATCACAACGGCATCGATATCATCGCGGGCGAGTAAATCACGGAAATCGTTATAACCTTGGCATCCCTGGTAATTGCCCGATTTTTTCTTACCTGAATACGCGTTGTTCACTCGCTCGACCGCGTCTTCCCGTCGGACGGTACTGACCTCGCTCACTGCAAGCACTCGAGTTTGATCATCATTCAGGAACCGGTGAAGGAGTGTTCGACCTCGTTTGCCGACACCGATCACGCCGATAGTGATCCGATTATTGGCTGACGATGCCGCTTTAGCGGGCAAGGTGGACGATGAAAGGAGGTATGGAGCCGCTGCCGATACCGCGGCTGCTCCCTTGAGAAACCGGCGCCGACTGAAATAGTTACCATAGCTCATACGAGTTTTATGCCACACGCCGACGGTGTGAATCAAGACCACGGGAAAGCCGAAAACTTTTTTTTTCGGCCGATGGACGCAAACGGACGCGGATGTATTGGGGCAGGCGGTTCTGATGGACCGCAAAAGGGCTTCAAGCGCTTTAAAGAATTGAAGGCCGGAGATCCAAAATGCCATTTTGATCCCTCCCTCGAGATCGTGACGAGGCGGTCTCGAAGCGAAAGAAACGCGATTAAGGAGGGTTGTTTTGGAGAGCTCGAATTCCTGGCGATGGCCTATTTGCTGACGGACGACGAGAGGCGTTGGGTCGCCGATCATATGGCGGAGACGGTGCTTCTTCGATGGGAAACCAGTTATGGTCATACCAAGCGAGCGGCAATCCATGGGCTCCTTTATCGGAATAAGCAGCCGGCTCCGGTTTCGATGCCGCCCCTGCCGACTTTTAAGCTGCTTCATGGCGTTGAACAGGCCGTGATGCGAAGCGAGCCGGTGCTTAAGCCGAGTTTAATGACCGCTGTCAAAGGGAATGGGGTTGTTAACACCCATCATGCCAACCAGGATCAGGGAAGCTTTCTCCTTTACGCGCACGGTGATTGCCTTCTCATCGATCCAGGCTACTTTGAGCCCCAACTTGAGTGGTGAGCCACCCTCGCAAAGAACATTATGAACCGAAGGCAGGGCTACCTCCCTATATCACTCCGGGCAAGAAGAGGGGTTCTTTTTGGGCTCGATGCTTGCGTCTGACGTCTCGGCAAGAAGAGGTATGTGGGATGTTGCCAAAAGACTCCATTCATGGTAACGGTGAGCTTCTTTGGGCGAAAAACGGGATTTTTGATATGGGAAAGTTCGATCCGACTTTGGTGGCATGTCTTGTCGTATTGGGTGTTGTGGTTGTCACGGCGTTCTTGAGCAAGTTGACCGGAGGCCTTTTTAACGCGGGTAAGCATGCCGGCACCGAGACTCGCGGAGACAGGCGAAGTAAGCCGGACGAGGACTCTGGGCATGAGAGCGAAGACGAAGAGCGAGAGATTACGCTTAACGACCTGATGCCCAAGGAGAAACGAATCGTGTATAAAATCGGCTCCTCGGAGGAAAGCCCGACGATCGACCAGGTCATCCCCGACTTTAGTCGCGGCTCGGAGGAGCATGAGTGGCTGCATAACCTACGCAAAAAGGAAATTCTTAGCACTGTTGACGGAGGCCGTTTACGCGGTTCAAAGCAGTTGCGGCTTAAGCGCAGAGGCCGCGAGATCTTTGAGAAGTATCGTGACCATTTGGCAGAGTATGACACGTAAGGGTCTGTCAAGAAATAAGTGTGCCATTT
>CAYUWI010000132.1:0-2487 GCA_964448275.1 uncultured Gammaproteobacteria bacterium
GCATAACGTCTCCTGGGGATGGTGGGGGGTTGTTCTCGGGGACAGGTCTCCTGCCCCCCTTTTAAAACTACCTTAAGTCCCCAGGAAAAAGAAGGCAATACGTGTTTGTACGTACATGATCCTATGTACGCGTGTTTCTATCGATTGAGAACAGGACGCCGAATCGCTCCTCGCCATTGGGGCTCCGTTAATCTGCTGAATTGACCGAGACCACAGAACGGGGCACTCATCTGGGGCCCCGGGCCATATCCCCGAACACATGACGTGGGTCTTATTTGAACAGAGCCGCAGTAAGGAGGTCCCCTGGATTGTGTTCTCGGATGATTGGTTGTTCGTCGGGACGGAAGGGATACAAGCGATAGCCAACGTGGTTGGAGGGATGGCAGCCCGGGAAGCGGCTGGCTTACCTCCAGTGACCTTTGAGCAGACCGGCATGGTCGTAGGGGTTGAGGATGCGAGCTTCTCTGTCCACGCTGGTGAGATCTTCGTTGTGATGGGGTTCTCCGGCTCGGGGAAGTCGACCCTGTTGCGCATGCTCAACCGCCTCGTCGAGCCGACCTTCGGCCAGGTCTTCATCCAATGGTCGCGATATCACCCGGATCAGCACTAAGGAGCTGATCCGGATGCGGCATGAGGAAACAGGCATGGTCTTCCAGTCCTTTGCCCTTATACCTCAGCTGACCGTGTGGGAAAATAGGCATTTGGCCTCGATATTAAGGCATCAGGAGGCGTTGGTTCGTAACAAACCGCCTTTTGAGGTAAGCGGGTAGATTCTGGGCACTTTGGCCACTATCTTAGAAGGGCTTATTCGAGCGCACCATCTTCTCAAGGGAGCACTATGTACAAGACCATCCTGCTACCTTTGGATCCGGAACAAGAGAACTCCTGGCGTAATGCCCTGCCCCGGGCGCTGGAGCTGGCCCGCTTCTACAACGCCAATTTGTATATCACCACTGTCCTCCCTGAGGACCAAGTCCATCCGTGGCAGGACAAGCCCGGCGAGGTGAGCTCCGATTTGGAGGCGCGACTTGAGGCCTTTGTGCGTGACCACGTGCCCCCTGAGCTTCCGATCTACTGGTTTATTGTCTCAGGGGTCCACTCGGTCCATAGGGGCATTCGTCAGGCAGCGTGCGAGGTCGATGCCGACCTGATCGTGTTGGCCTCGCACAATCCCCGCATCACGGACGTACTGCTGGGGAGCAGTGCCTCCCAGGTTGCTCTGCACTCGGATCGCTCTGTCTTGATCGTGCGTGAGTATGAGTCACCCGTTGGGGAAGGGGAGGGGTGAGTATGGAAAGGGATAAACAGGCCCTTGTGTTCCTGGATTACTCTAAAAGCCGAGATGCCCGAGGGGGTCTGCCACAACCCCCTTTGACAGAGGGACCCGGCGCCAGGGCTCAAGCGCTGCAGGGGCGTTGATCGAGCACCACGCCTTGAATGGTGAGCCGGTAATGCCAGGACTGACGAGGCTGTACATTAGCAGATCCGGGGGAGTTGCTCCCCGCTCAACATATCGATAATGCGCTTGGCTCCGATCCGGCTCGTCATCACCAGCCGGGGGTCTCTCGACTCGGCTACCCGGCCGATAACGCGAGCCCCCTGCCCCTGGTGGTGGCAGTGCAGGGACTCGAGTGCTCGATCCGCCGCGCTCTCGGGCACGAAGGCGACAAACCGCCCCTCGCAGGCCATATACAGCGAATCGAGCCCAAGCAGCTCGCAAGCACTCTGGACCGCTTCACTGACCGGGAGAGCGAGCTCTTCGATCTCGATTGTTCGCTGGCTCCCCTGGGCGATTTCATTGAGTGCGCTCGCCAGACCGCCACGGGTTAGATCGCGCAGGCAGTGGATATCGATGCCTGTCTTGAGAAGACGGCTCACTAGCTCGGCCAGGGGGGCAGTATCGCTGTCGATCGTGCTCTCGAATTCGAGCCCCTGACGATGGGCCATGATGGCCGTGCCGTGCCGCCCGAGATCGCCGCTAGTCAGCACCACATCCCCCGGCTCCACCCGGCTTGGATGGATCTCGAACTGGTCGTCGAGGGTGCCGACACCGGTGGTGTTGATGAAGATCCCGTCGCCCTTGCCGCGGTCGACGACTTTGGTGTCACCGGTCACGATACGGAGACCGGCCCAATCGGCGGCCCGACGCATCGATTGGAGGATGCGCCACAGCTCCCCCATAGGCAGGCCCTCCTCGATGATAAGTCCCACACTCAGATACAAGGGACGGGCGCCCCGCATGGCGAGGTCATTGACAGTCCCGTGGACCGCGAGCGAACCGATATCACCGCCTGGGAAGAAGAGCGGATTGACGACATAGGAGTCGGTCGTGAAGGCGAGTGGCTGGCCGGCGGCCTCAATGATCGCCGCATCGTGGGCCTGTTTGGGGTCTGTGGCGCCGAGAGTGGGCAGGATGAGCCTGTCGAGCAGCTCATGCATCAAACGCCCCCCCCCGCCATGAGCCAGCACCACGGAGGGGTAGTCCTT
>CAYUWI010000132.1:2497-4442 GCA_964448275.1 uncultured Gammaproteobacteria bacterium
AAGCGGGAAGGGGCAGGCCTGCTCGAACCTGGTTGGGGTGTGCTGGTCCTCGTTCTCTGTCATTGCTGGCTAGCCTGTCGCTGCCTCCCAGCGGTACCGATAGTATGCCGCGCAGGCCCCTTCCGAGGAGACCATGGGGGCACCACGCGGTCTCTCTGGGGTGCATCGGGTGCCGAAGGCCGTACATTGGTGAGGCTTTTTGATCCCCTGCATAATCTCGCCGCTGATGCACTCAGGTGACTCGCTTGCTGCGTACTGTATGAGGCCGAAGCGCCGTTCGGCATCGAACCCTGCATATTCACCGCGTAAGCCGAGCCCGCTCTGCGGGATCTCCCCGATACCGCGCCAGGTACGGGGGACAACCTGAAAGACCTCCTGGATCAGCTCCTGCGCCTGCCGATTGCCTTGGCGGCGGACAGCGCGGGCGTATTGGTTCTCGACCTCAGCGCGTCCCTCTTCCAGCTGCTTGATACACCAGTAGACACCCTCAGTAATATCGAGGGGCTCAAAGCCGGTGATCACGATCGGGACCTGATATCGTGCCGCGATGGGCGGATACTGCTCATAGCCCATCACCGTACAGACGTGCCCTGCAGCGAGGAAGCCAGTTACCTGATTATGCGGCGATCCAAGGATGGTCTCCAGTGCCGGTGGGACGAGGACATGGGAGACCAGGACAGAGAGATTGCGGATACCGAGCTGCTTGGCTTGGTAGATCGCCATGGCGTTGGCCGGCGCTGTGGTCTCGAAACCCACGGCAAAGAACACCACCTCGCGCTCGGGGTGCTCCTGGGCTATCTTCAAGGCGTCAAGCGGGGAATAGACTAGACGCACATCCCCCCCTTCTGCCTTCACTGTCAGCAGGTCTCGAGCGGAGCCCGGGACGCGCACCATATCGCCAAAGGAGCAGAAGATCGTGTTAGGCTGTGCGGCGATCTCGACGGCCTTGTCGATCAGCTCGACTGGGGTCACACAGACCGGGCAGCCGGGCCCATGGATGAGGCGGATCCCCTCCGGCAGCAGAGTATCGAGGCCGTATTTGATGATGGAGTGGGTCTGCCCGCCACACACCTCCATCAGCGTATGCGGGCGGGTCGCCAGCCTGTGGATCCGGTCGAGGAGGCGGTGCACCTTGGTTCCATCACGGTACTCTTCTAGGTACTTCATCGCTCATCTTCCCCCAATTCCGCCGTATAATCCTCCATCTCCTCGAGGTACTGGAATACCCGTTCCGCTTCCGCTTCATCGATGGTGTTGATGGCGAGCCCGACGTGGACCAGGACATACTGCCCGACCTCGACCTCCGGGGTGCACGCGAGCGAGACCTCCTTACGGATCCCCCCGAAATCAACCTTCCCATGCCGAAATAGGGGCTCGTCATCACTGATCTCCACAACCTGCCCCGGGATCGCTAAACACATGGTATTGCTCCTTCGCTGCTTGCTTGTGCGACTGCAAGTTGGCCGACTGAGAGCCCACCGTCGTTGGGGGGGATCCGTTGATTCCAGTACGGAGACCAACCCTCGGCTCGGAGTCGGTTGACTGTCCGTGAAAGCAGTGCCCGATTCTGGAAGCATCCGCCAGTCAATAGGACACAGGGTATCTCGACTGCCTTGGCAAGGGTTACCACCATCTCGCTCAGGGTGTTCTGGAACCGCGCTGCCATAACTGGGACCGGCCAACCGGCCTGGCGGTCTCTCAGCAGGGCGTGGAGGGTCGGCTCCCAGTCGACGACGGTGGTGGTTTGGTGGTTGGAGAGCTCAAAGGGGTAGCTTGTCTCAGTTGATCCCTCCGCTGCGGCGGACTGTACGGCCAGTGCGGCCTCGCCTTCGAAGTGTGCCTGCTGACAGAGTCCGAGCAGCGCGGCGACCCCATCGAATAGGCGGCCAGCACTCGAGGTCACCGGGGAGTTAAGACCAGAGCGTAGCATGGTCGCGAACACGCG
>CAYUWI010000133.1:0-4349 GCA_964448275.1 uncultured Gammaproteobacteria bacterium
CGCTCTCGGCCTATCTCCTCTGCCCCGAAGGCGCTCGCGGCCTGTTCGGCCAACCGCTCCAAGGTCTCGAAACGCCCCTCAGAAGCTGGATGGCTGGCAAAGAAGATAAACGGTTCGGCGCTACCCGCGGAGGCCTTTTGCTCACGGATCAATCCCTTCCAGACCCTGGGTGCGGCGTGGGGGTTATAGCCAGCCTGAGCCATCAACTCCAAGCCGAGCCGCGCGATGGGGTTTCACCAGGTGCGATCCCCTCGACCGGGCCCGTCATCGCACAGCCGACCAAGGACAAGGCAACCATGAGAGCAGCGATGCAGACCAAGCGTATCATCACAGTGGAAAGCCCGCGAGGAGGTCTCCCATTGCACTCCTTGCCCCTCCGGGTTCGCGGAGGTCGCCAAACCCACCGACCAAGAGATTGAACCAGACCACATTGCCTGTTTCCAAATCAACCAATGAGGCAAACCCGATCCTCTGACCGCCTAGGACCAAATAACCCCACAAGAGAGCAAGGAACCTCATCGCCATCCGTGCCCCGCTCGAGAAGCTCTCTCGGAAATAGAGAAAAAGGCATGATCGGCGTTACTATAGTCCTGGCGTAGGACAGCCATGCCCTCACCGAGGGACCAATCGAAGGCCTCGCTCTTGGTGGGTGGCTCGCGATCGATTTGGTACTTGTATCGCAAGAGGGTCTGGCTCACCGTTTGGTGCAGTTTGACCAGTTGGACGTGTTCAGGCTCGACCTACATGCAGGTGGATGGCTCTCTATAGCGAAGCAGACGCACACCACGCGCACGCATCAAGTCCTCGAGTGCAGCTTTAGCGCTAGCCTTGCCTTGAGCAGTTGTCCGGTGATCCACCTCATCTCTATTTACCCTTGAATTAGGAGAACCCCGCTATGACTACACTCTGCCAAATCTCCGGTTTTGGGAGAACTCGGATGCTCGCCCACAATGGCAGGTGGAAGGAAGTGCTCTGTACTGCTTCTATTTCAAGCGACCGGGCAGTAATATGCTGGCTTGAATCGCATTCCTTGGCAGGGCACCGCGCAGCCGTGGGTCTGCAGAGGGGGGAAAGATCAGGTTGTCTAATGATTTGGGGAAAAGATCTATCTGAAGCCAATACCGAGCTCTCGGTGCAGATCCCCGCAGCAGAAGGGTCTCGGGATTTAAGGAGAACCCAAAGTGGGCCGACTTTCCACGAACTACACCAAAGAAATCCAAACTGAGCAAGGGCTCATCGAACAGATTGACGCACATCTCACTGCCCTTAACGAAGAGGCCTTGCAATCAGCGAAGCCCCAGAGATCCGAGTCCCTGGATCAGGTGCTCGGCGATGGAGGCCACCTACCGACAGAGCAACAGGACCACTATCGGAACCTAATCGCCGATCGGGCCAAGGCCGTCGCCCGGAAGCAAGAGCTGGAAGCCAAACTGCGCAAGGCCGAGGAGGAAGCCAGAGTCCAGCAAGAAGACCAGAGCCGTCGCGAACGGGCCCGAGTAGAAGAGACACCGAATGAGGCTCAAGCCTTACTCGAGAGGTACGAGGACGAGGCTGCTGCTGACTTGATCGCCAAGCTTCGGGAGGTGACCCAGAACCTCGACCAGCTTAAGGAGCTCGCCTCGATACCCGATCGGTTAAAGGAGCTGCGGGCCGAGACAGCTGTATGCGCCTACCGCCAAGGCCTAGAAGAGCCCACTATCCCGACCTTGTCAGAGGATCTACACGAGCCTATGGAGGAGCTGACACAATTCCGATTTAGCTACCCAAAGGGCAACTGCTGGATTAGGGCGGAAGCCGAGATCCGCCGCCGCCAGCAAGATGAGGCTGCCCATCAGCGTCCGCAGGCGGAGAAGTAACACCGTGTGGTAGCCTACGAGCAAGGAACCGCTCGCCACACAGGCGTGTGATGGACTAGCAGCCCCCGAGCCCTCACTCAGGGGCGTAGTCTGATTGCTAGGTCGTGCTTAGATCGACGGTGTCGTTGCCCCACGCGTACTTCCCGTCCGGCTCGGGCTCCAAATCTCCCAGCTCGATCAACTCGTTGAGTATTGCCCTGACGGAGTCGAACTCGGTGGTGGTCGGTTCCTCCCAGAGCTGCTCTGGGGTTTTCCCCACCTCCCCAGCGACCACATGGATCGCCGCCGCAACAGCCGGGTGGGTATTACGGGACTGGTACCAATCCGGTTGGATCTCTTTCATGACCTTTCCTCCTTCACGTGCCAAGCCCTGCAGCCGCACTGCGCTTGCTAGTGTACCATGTTTCAGGAAGCTTCCCCGTCGCGGTGCGTAAGGACGTCGCTTGCCTCACCAACCAAACGGCGGCTCCCCCTACTGCGCTTCCTACATAGGGACCCGCGACAAGCCTCTATCCAGTAGTCCATCGCTTGCGGGGAGGGGGCAGAGTTGCTGGGTGAAACGATAAGCTTGTTCACACTGTCTCTCAACACGTAGAACACCCCTCGGAAGCTCCCATCGCACGACAGAACCGTAACGAGGATAAAAGGAGTTGATCACTATGGAGATCGAGTTCAATACGGCTGACGGCCTGGACTATTCTCCGGCGCTGGAGGAGCACGTGCGGAAAAAGCTCGGCCCGGTTGAACGCCGCTTTGGCGACAAGCTAACGCGAGTCCGGGTCCACTTGAAGGACGTGAATGCCCACAAGGGCGGCGTGGATATACGGTGCACTATGGAGGCGCGCCCCGCAGGCCTCGATCCGGTGGGAATCGAGGCATCGAATGAGGATGCCTACTCAGCCAGCAAGGCGGCAGCGGACAAACTCGAAAGGGCACTCGAGCACCGGCTCGGGCGGTTCAAAGATACCTACTAATAAAGCCTCAGTGAGACAGATCACTTCCCCGTGAAGGGGCGTTGATCGCCGCGACCGGTGACCTGTTAGACACTTGCCTGCGCGCAGGTGCTAGATTAGCAAGTCAAGGGCCAGAATGCGAGCGACAGCCACTAAGACAATCCAAAAAAGGACTGGGACAATCGCTTCTATAAGGACCTTTTCTCCAACAGGTTATGTAATTCAGCGAAGTCTGGCTGTTCTGTAGGCCGGCCCTTCTTGCTGGAAACAGGAGCACCGGCGTCGTAGAAGGTGCCGAGCTGCGTGCGATTGGCCAACGAAATCACCAAGTGGATGCACGGAAGCGCCGCCCTTGAGCGGCTCTTCCTCATGTTCAACCGCCAAATTGGGTTAGCCTCGCTCGATCTTAATGGATCGACCAAAGCCCCCCGACTCGGACGTCTTGGGAATGGTGATCCTGAGCACCCCATTTTTGAACTTCGCCTTGATATTGTCACTGTCGGCATTAGCCGGTAGGGTCAACATCCGCTGGAATGCACCGTAGGCGCGCTCAATCCGGTGAAAATCGCCTTCGGTCTCTTCGTCTTCCTGCTTTTTCTCGCCGCGGATGATCAACGTATCCCCGACAACTTCCAGATCCAACTCGTCCTCGGAGACACCGGGCACTTCGACACTGATACGGTATTCCTTTTTCTTCTCCTGAATGTCGACACTGGGCTTCAACCAGGCTGGCCGATCGAATAACCTGCCTTGTTCGCCGCTGAACATCGAAGGAAGGCCGAAGTTGCGAAACGCTTCGTCAAACATCCGGTCCACTTCCTGGTGCATTCGGGTAATCGGGTGATCCGCCGGTTGCTGAGCCGAAGAACTTGGCACCTTACGGCCTTCTTGTTCCTCTTCGCTCTTGAACCAGTTCCAGGGAGACCACTTCTTCAGTTCCATGGCGACCTCCTCATCTGGCCATTGCATCCTTTTGGCGTCAACGCAACAACATTAATAAGTGTGCAAATTGCCAATCTAATGGGCGAGTTGGGCTCTTTGTGTGGCTATTGAAGGCGCTCGCAGTCTGAAGTCCAGAAGCTTAGCAAGCCCAGGTTATAGATTGGGTTCAATTAAGGACGTTTCAACCCACCTAATGCACGGGGATAGCCAGACACAACTAGGGCGCGAGGCTTTCTCCCTTTATAATCAGTGGTGTGCGCTCCATCGATCACAGGGAGAGGCCTCACGCCATGGGTGAAAAGGTCGAATGCTTTCGGCCATCGTTCAACCGGTCCGTGGTCGTCGAAGCCCGCGACGATCGACAGAGCAGCGATGCCGGCCTGGTGCTCGTCCGCGATGTCCTCGAGCGTGCCGGCCTCTTTGGGAGGCTGGCGGATCAGTTGACCGACCCCCGGGATCCTGAACAGGTTACCCACTCGCTGGCCGACCAGTTGCGCACCGTCATCGGCTTGCTTGCCCAGGGCTGGGGGGATCTGGCCGAGGTCGAAGGCCAGGCCGAGGACGCGGTCCTGCGGGTGGCCGCCAGCAGCCAACGGGG
>CAYUWI010000134.1:0-4328 GCA_964448275.1 uncultured Gammaproteobacteria bacterium
CGACGGTCGTCGTCAGGGAGAGACTGCCGTACCTCGACCAGTTGAACGAGCAACGTCGCTCCCTGGAGAAGACCATGCGCACAGCAGCGCTTGAGCAACTCACGCAAACCGCATCCCTTCTGGACGACTATTCTGGGGTCTGCTTGTACCAACCGGACTGGCATCCCGGCGTGGTGGGACTGGTCGCTTCCCGGCTCAAAGAGCAATTCCACCGCCCGGTGATCGCCTTTGCACAGGAGGCAGAAGGCAGGCTCAAGGGGTCTGGACGCTCTATTCCTGGTGTCCATATTCGGGATGCGCTTACACTCGTAGCCACCCGCACCGAAGGATGGCTGAATCGCTTTGGTGGCCACGCCATGGCTGCCGGGCTAAGCCTAAACTCAGATTATCTCGAACCCTTTCAACGGGCCTTCGACCAGGCAGTCCGGGAGCTGGCCACTCCAGACGCCTTCTCTCCCACCCTGGCCACCGATGGGCCACTGGATCCAGGAGAACTTACCCTGAAACGGGCTGAACTCATCGCCTCTGGAGGTCCTTGGGGGGTTGGTTTCCCGGAGCCGATCTTTCAAGGGAGCTTCCAAGTCCGCCACCTACAGGTGGTTGGAGGACACCACCTTAGGATGTGGTTGGTTCCCGAAGGGGGCAATGCGACAATCGAGGCAATCTATTTCCGGGGCGCTCCTCAAGGGGGAGTGCCAGAGTTCCAGGGAGTCGAACTCGCCTACCGCCTCCACATCAATGTCTACCGTAAGCGGCGCCGCTTGCAATTAATCGTGGAGGACTGCAAGGCACACTCCTAGTATCTCTTTCCTGTGTCCCACCCTTCATTCATTCGGGAACCTCGGTAACGAGCTGACGTTGCGCCTGCCGGTACTTCTCTGCTGTCTTCGCCACCACCTCGGCCGGGAGTCGCGGTCCCGGAGGCGAGTGATCCCAATCAAGGCCCTCCAGGTAGTCGCGTACGAACTGCTTATCGAAGCTCGGGGGCGAGCTTCCCGGGCTATACTGGTCAGCGGGCCAGAAGCGGGACGAGTCTGGGGTCAAGGCCTCATCAATCAGAATCAGTTCCCCGTTGGCGTCCAGGCCAAACTCAAACTTGGTATCGGCGATAATGATCCCTCGCTGGAGGGCATATTCGGCTGCCTGGATATAGAGATGTAGGGTGATTTCCCGGATCTTGGTGGCCAACTCCTCACCGATCCGGGCTATTACATCCTCAAAGCGCACATTCTCGTCGTGCTCTCCTTCCACTGCCTTGGTGGAGGGGGTAAAGATCGGTTCTGGCAACCGGTCAGCTAACCGCAGTCCACTTGGCAGGGCGATACCACAGACCCTCCCGGTGGCCTGGTACTCCTGCCACCCAGAGCCGATCAAGTATCCCCGGGCGATCGCCTCGATCGGCAACGGGCGGACCCGCTTGACTAGCATGGCCCGTGTAGCCACGCGCTGACACTCCTCAGAATCCGTAAGGATTCCCTGAAGGCCCTCATCCAGGAGGTGATTGGGGACAATGGGTCGAGTATAGTAAAACCAGAATCGGGAGAGAGCGGTCAACACGCTTCCCTTGCCCGGGATGGGATCCGGAAGGACGACATCGAACGCGGAGATGCGATCTGTGGCAACGATAAGGAGCCGGTTGGCATCCACCTCATAGAGATCGCGGACCTTACCTTGATGCAGTAGGGGCAGGCTGGTGAGCCTGGAGTCATAAAGGCCATCTGATAGCTCTGTCACGTAATAACCTCCTTCCTTTAGAGGGCAATTCTCATCCTAATCGGCCAACCACATTCCCACTAAGCTACCTCTCCAATTCCACTTTGGTGGAGATAAACCGCATTAGGTCGTTGAAGTTGAGGGTCCCGTGCAGGCGTCGTTCCTGGACAACCAGGAGCTGGGACGTACTCTTTTGATGCATTCGCAATACCGCTTCCATGGCGTCAGTATCCGGACTGACAGTGTTGTCCTCTGTGCACGGCTCAGCAATCTGGTCTACTGTCGTGTACGGCCACTGGTCGCGGGGTAGCCTCTTGACTTCCCGCATCGTAACCCATCCGAGCAACCTCTCACCATCGAGGACCGGGAACATCCCGCTGTGATGGCGGTAGATGGAGTCATCAACCAATTGCTGGACTGTCTTCGAGGCAGGGACAGCAACGGGGTTGGGTTGCATGAACCGTCGCACCGGTTCCCCTTCGAGGGCCTGGCGCATCAGCAACTGCTGATACGAGCCTTGGGCAGCTGAGCGTAAAAACAGCCCTATTAGGCACAACCAAACCCCCCCCAATAAGACACCACTGATAACAGTAAGGAGACCCGCACCGATTAGAAAGAGCCCAAAACCACCTCCGATCCGAGAAGTCACACGCGTTGCCCAACGGAGGCTACCCTTCCAGTACCACAGTAGCGAACGCAGCACCCGCCCTCCGTCTAAGGGAAAGGCGGGGACCATATTGAACCCAACGACCACGGCGTTGATCACGCCAAGATAACGCACCACCCCAATCATCGCCACAGGCCATTTAACTGAGCCCCCCAAGGCAGCGAGGCCTAGACAGAGGGCAGCGATCAACACACTCACAAGTGGCCCCGCAATCGCAACCATAAACTCCGCTTTGGCGCTCGGTGATTCGGTGCTCATCTCGGCCACCCCACCGAAGATAAACAGCGTGATGCCCCCCATCGGCACCCCATACTGTCGGGCCATTAACGCATGGCCCAGCTCATGGAGTACGATCGATAGGAACAACCCCAAAGCGCCAGCGAGTCCCATGCTCCAGTAGGTTCCCTGGCCTAATCCCCCGTAGTCTTGTGGGAAGACCAGTGTAGCCAGGGTCCAGGTAACGAGCACCGCAATGATGAACCAATTCAAGTCGATCCGGATCGGGAAGCCGAACAGCTTGAACAGCTCAAAGCGCTTACCGAACATCACGCCGCCTTTCGTTGACCAGGGGAAATGCGCGGATCCTCAACTCCCTTTCAACCCCTTGTGAAAGCTCCTATCACTCAAGCCCGGGCATCATGGGAAAAGAGAACCGACATACCTACACCTGCCTTTTCACCAAGAGTAAAGTCCTCCACGCACAAGGTGGACTTGCAGGATCCCTAATCCCCTAGGCTAGGATTGCGCACAGTATACCAAGCGTAAAGGGGAAGCCATGGGCATCACATTGATCGGTACCGGATTGATGGGGGAGCCGCTTGCGCAACGGCTTATGCAGGCAGGCCATGTGGTGACAGTCTACAACCGGACCCCGGAGAAGACCCACCCTTTAGCAAAAGAGGGGGCCACTATCGCCTCGAGCCCCGCTGAGGCCATTCAGTCCGGCGACTGGGTGCTCACTGCAGTTGCCGACGCTGTTGCCCTCCGCCAAACTCTGCTGAGTACCGAGGCGAGGACAGCACTCCGCCACCGTAAGGTTCTCAATCTGGCCACCATCGGTCCCCATGAGGCCCGAGCACTACAAGAGGAGATAAAGAAGGCCGATGGTGAGTTCATGGAGTGCCCGGTGCTTGGTAGCAGACCCGAGGCACGGGACGGCACCCTGATCCTCATGTTCGGAGGGAGCGAGGTCCAATTCCAAGCAGCCCAGCCCCTGCTTACTACCTTGGGGCCGAAACCACTCTACATCGGCGAAGTAGGCAAGGCAGCGGCCCTGAAGCTTGCCATGAACCAGCTCATCGCTGGCCTGACCGTATCCTTTGCCTGGAGCTTGAGCCTGGTCCGTAAAGAGGAGATAGATTGCGAGCAGTTGATGGAGATACTCCGAGACAGCGCGCTGTATGCACCCACCTTTGATAAGAAACTCGGCCGTATGTTGGAGGGCAACTACACGAGCCCCAATTTCTCGGTCACCCATTTGCTCAAGGATGTCCGCCTGCTCGAGGTGACTGGCGCCCGCCACGGGCTCGACACCAGCCTCATACAGACCCTGGTCCACATCCTGGAACGAGTGGAAGATCAAGGGGAAGGGGATTCAGACTATTCCGCCCTATATAAGGGCATCGATCCAGGGAAAGGCTAATTGCAACCGCTAGTAGAGCTCGCTCTATTGCCGTCCCTATCGGTATCCGGAACGACTTATAATATAGAGAACGCAGCTAGCTTGGTGGCAGCCTTCCCCTACCGAGCCTCCCTGGGGGCGCCCAAGGTCACCGTCTTCTGGAGACGCTCGCCCTTGCGCAGGAGGGCCAACGTCACCCGCGTGCCCGGGGCATATCCGCCGATGATGGGCAGGAGATCGCTCACCTCAAGGACCGGCTGGCACTCTACCTCCAGGATGATATCCCTGGGTCGGAGCCCCCCCTCCTCCGCCGGGCTGCTCGCTTCG
>CAYUWI010000135.1:0-4276 GCA_964448275.1 uncultured Gammaproteobacteria bacterium
ATTTCTGACAGGGTTTTCATGGAATCCGAACAAAGCACGGCGGCACGATGCGCGGGGCCATCCTGGCCAAGTATGGCAACCAGTACTACTCCATTGAGGATCAGGGCATCATGGAGGCTGGCGAGATCCTGATGAAGGGTAGCGAAACCAACGAGATTTCGGTTAGCAATCAACTGAAGGCCAATGAGTACGGATTCGCCCTGGTAGTTCGGGAACAATGACCGCTGCCCGATGTGTCAATTACGACGAAGTCGTGCTGCCACTCCAGGGAGCAGGGTGGGTAGAGCGCAGAGATGGCTGCAACAACGCGGAGCGTTATCAGTGGTTCGACCTGGGCCTGCTGAACACTGACAAGCTGCGCATAAGCTTCATGTGCGGACTGCTGGCGGCTTTGTTCGGCTGGCTTGTGCCTGCCGCAGTGGGGGGATGCAACCAAAAGGAGTGCAACATCATGCGTGAGATCATCCACGGTCTGCTTTTATCTTCGCCGAGCACCGCGCTGCTCGTGGCCTGCGTTGCGGGTTGCAAGACGGCTGGAAGTCGGTAGGGGGAGGTTGCCGAACGCGGGCCTCAGGTTATGCCGTTGGATCTCGAGGAGACCATGCATCACTTTCAACCGGGGCCGGATAGCGGCGTGCAGAAGGTGGTGACCAGCAAGATCTGCTCAAGATCCAGATCGAACGGGAAAAACTCCAAAAGGCGAGGAACTACAGCCCCTGGGTCGCTGAGGGTGCCCTGGGTACAGGGTGTATCCTCACTGAAACCAGCCGTATCCTCCGGTGGTTACCTCGCTCAGGTTCTTTAGCACGAACCGCCCTGTTTGCAAAAAGGGATCGCCAGGGTCGCAGTCAAGCCGATCACTGCGACGATAGCGAGAAAGGCGAAGTAATGCTGGTAGCCCAGGCTGCCTTCATGGCTATCCACAAACCAGCCAGCCAAGAGGTGGCCGAAGATATCGGGGGCGAAGCCGACCAGTGAGATAAAGCCCACGGCCGTACCCGTCAGCGCCATTGGGATGCCGATCGTCCTCAGCAGTGCAAAGTAGATCCCGCGCAGGGCAAAGACCGCAATCGCCACAACCGCGACCTGTCCCCAGAGCAACCACAGCAAGCCACTCTCTGTGGGTATAAGGAATAGGGAGCCGTATCCCACGGTCAAGAAGAGGAAGGCAACCGCGACAACGCGGCTCGTTAGGAAACGGTCGGCGAGGAGGCCGGCGCCCACGGCGGCGATCGGGCGCATCCAATCACGGAAGGTTCCGAGCGTGGCACCGAAGACTTTGTCCGCCGCAAACCCGTGTTCAGCAAAGGCGGGTAATTCGTAGGTCCCGATGAACAACATATACGCCGCTAAGATCACCACCGCCAACAGCCACACGGCCGGTAGGCGGAGTGTACGGCGGACCCGTGTGAGCGCGGAGTCCGCTGGCGCAGTCAGGATGTCCTCTCTGGCTGATACCTCAATCCTATCCGGGATGACGAACCAAACAATCACCCCGGCAGTAATCGGTGCAATGGAATAGACCAGTACGACCGAGCCCAGCCCCGCGCGAGCGGTGTCGCCAAAGGCAAACATCACGGTCGCAAGCGAGGCAAGCGCCGCACCTACCAACCCTCGACCGCCATCGAGTAATCCGAAGCTTGTCCCCTGTCTCTGTTCTCCACCCCAGTACCGGGTCGCCTTGATGAGCGCAGCCCAAAAGGTCAGGATCGTGGTGACACCCCAGAAGGCGTAGATGCCAAGGAGACCAGCATAGCTGGGCCAGGTGTAGAGATAGAGTCCACCGAGGCCGGTGGCGACAAGTGAAAAGGAGAGTAGCTTGCGCGCGGAAAATCGGTCGGCCAACCACCCCCCCGGGAAATAGCAGGCCAGTGCAAGCACCCCGAACATGGAGTTGAGCACACCGATCTGCGTGCTGCTGAGATGGAAAACGGCCTCCATGCTCGTCTGAAAGGTCTTGCGCATGTAGGTGAGCATGTAGATGCTTTCGCCTGCGAGCATCAGGCTCAGGATATAGAGCCATCGATGCCAGTTGGGTCTGGAGCTCATAGAAAGGGCTTGCTCCTCAGACATGCCCGCCCACGTTGCCTTTGCTCAGCCCAGGGCCGAGCGGCAACGGATTGCTCGCCAGACCTCACCCTCAGCATTGGCACGGCATGCAGGGCTGCGTTCTGGCGGTGGACTCGGCGTGACCGCGCATATGCACCCAGCTCATGAGACCGACCGAGGCCATCACTAACACGATTCCCACTGCGTGGATGGGATGGAAGGCCTCACCGAGCAGCCCATAGGAGAGAACGAGGGCACTCACCGGCATAATCGCCATGAAGCCGGCCGCGGTGGTCCCTTCGGCCCGAGAAACACCCGAATACCACAAGGCCGAGCCGGCACCCAACGTTCCCACACCCCACCAGATCACTGCGAGCCAGGAGGCGGTAGAGATTTCGTTAAATGCTACCTGCCGAATATCAATCAGCGCCAAAAGCAGAAACAGGGGTAGCGATACCACTGAGGCGAGAAAGCTCGCCAATACTGGTGGAAGATCTTCTGTCGCCTTCTTGCCGATGAGCGTGTAGCATGCCTCGCAACTGATCGCGAGCAGGACGAGCACAACACCGAGGTAGAAATACTGTGCCTGCGCATCGTCGAACTGTCCCCTAAAGACATTGATCAAGATGACGCCGGCCAAGCCGAGCACAATGGCGATGATCTTCGGTGCATTCAACGGCGAGCGCATGAAGAGATAGGCCGCCATGGCGGTGAGCGCTGGTGTGAAGCTCATAATGATGCTCCCGGCGACCCCTGAGATGAATTTCATCCCGTAGATCAGGAAAACGGTGAAACCGACCATGCCGAACAGAGAAATGAGGCCGATGTAGATCCAGTCGTGCTTGGAAATACGCCGTACTTCCTGATGAAAATCCCTTATGACGAAGGGAAGGAGGGTGAGCGACCCTAGCAAGACCCGAAGGAAGGAGGCTGTAAATACGGGGAAATCCTGACCCACGAGTTTGCTGATCGGGGTCGCGCTGCCGAAGATCGCCATGCCGGCTAATAGGTAAAGGGTGCCGACCGCTTTTGACTTCGAAATCGTCATCGTGCCTTCCCTTGATCAAGTGTCGACGGAAGGATTGGCAACAACATTGCCACACGGGCTAGGGATGATCAATTCGTTGCCGAGAGCAAAGGCTGGACACCCTTCTCCAGCCGCGTTCCCTCTGGATGGCGGAGTACGCGGCAAGCGAGGCTTCGGGGATTTCGGCCCACATCAAGCTGTATTTCAGCTTGAGAGGGTATCCCTCTCAAGAGGTATAAGTATGGGAAGATTATATAGTGGCATACAAATACGAGTTCTGGGTCTGGGATCCTGTGGTGTGGATCTTCCACTAGTCGCTGGTTGCGGCTTTTACAGTCTCCTATTCGAGCCAGGGCAAGCCGGAGTAAAGGGGGAGGCATCAGATCGTCGTGCTAGTCCCTGTCCTTCGACAGGCCTTGAAAGATGACACTGAGTACCGTCTCAATGTTATTCTGCAAATCGAACCTGCTTGGGTCGCGCAGGAAGTCGTAGTGTAGTCCAGACATGAAGGTCTGGACGATGCGTGCTGCTAATTCCGGAGAGAGAGAAGATCGCAAGGCTTGGCGATTGGTCGGGCGTGCGAAATAGTTCTCCAACGCAGCCAACAGCCTTTCCCGCGTTTCCGTGTACCGTTGGAGTGAGGGCTCCATCTCCGGAGCACGTTCGCAACGGTGGTGGAGGATCATGTAGACCCGTTGATACTGCGGATCCGTTGCCAGTTTGCACAACGCAAGCGAGCAAAGGCGCCGCAGGGCTTCAAAGGGATGCTCTTCCGGTTCCTTCGGCAATCCCATGATCAGCTCGATCAGCGGCATTTGGACTCGAGCGAGCATGGCATCGAAAAGCTCGGTCTTGCTGCTGAAGTGCCAATAGATCGCGCCGCGCGTCACACCGGCAGCTCGCGCGATATCCTCTAGCGTCGCCCGTGCCACCCCGCGTTGGAGGAACATCTGTTCCGCCGCATCAAGGATCCCCTCCCGTGTGGCTTCGGCTTCGGACTTGGTCTTCTTCGCCATGGACACTCCGTCCGGTCCGTTATGGGAGCCGCTATTATAACGCGGCGTTTACATACATTCATGTATGTTGATATATTTCCAGGTTACCCTTGATTGGCGCGACCCCCCACTTGACCGGTTCTCTCCCGTGCCGACCATGCAGCAGTGATGGAGTCACAGATGGCGAAGAAGGGACCTGGACGCT
>CAYUWI010000136.1:0-4252 GCA_964448275.1 uncultured Gammaproteobacteria bacterium
AGCCAGGCGTACCCGAGGTGTAGGATCCAGAGGATAGGGTTTCCCAGGGTCCGAGCCGGTTGCCAACCGAGTAGCCGCACCAAATGGCCGACTGCAGCGAGGAGTGCCAAGGTGGCGGTGGCCTGAGTGCCGAGATCCACGAGATCGGTGGCCAGCACCGCCACAGTCGCGGTAAGGGTGAAGCGATCGATCCAAGGGCGCCTCGAGGGGGAGACCGCTACCCCTTGCGACCGGAGCCAGTTGCCGGTGAAGGCAGGGATGATACGCCCGCCGATAATGGCGATCAGGAGGACGATTAGATCAACGGCTAGCCGGTGGCCAAGCCCAGCACTCGCCGTGGTAATCCCAAGCAGTTCAAGGTGGACCAGGAGGTTGGCGCCCCATAAGAGGAGAAGGACCGGGACGAAGGCCTGGTTCCGCCATCCCCCTGTCCGCCACAGAGGAGGGGTCAAGGCAGCGGCGAGCGCCGGAAGGAACAGGAGATCGGCCCCAGCAACGATCGAGGAGGGGAAAAGGGCTGAGCCCCACCAGGCAACCCGCCCAAGGAGCCAGAGGCCGACGAGCAAGATCAGGGCCTGTCCCTCAAGGGGGGCACGCCCGGTCCAGTTGGGAGTGGCGGTCAGCAAGAACCCGGCTATGGCTGCCACTACATAACCGAAGAGCATCTCATGGGCATGCCAGAGGAGAGGTGACCCGAGTGCAATCCCGGGCAGGATCTGATTGGGGGTAAGGTGCAGGCCTAGCCAGGTGAGCCAGACCGCCGTCGCAAGGCAGGTGTACAGCCCGGCAAGCAGAAAGAAGGGCCGAAACCCACGACGGAAGAGGATGGTTCGAATACCACTGTACTGCGCGGCCATTTAGCCCCTCCCGTCGATGCGGAACATCTCCCGGATACCGCGGACCGCTTGGCGGATACGCTGTTCATTCTCGATCAGGCTGAAACGGACATGATCATCGCCGTAGACACCGAAGCCAATACCGGGCGAGACTGCCACATTGGCCTGGTTCAGGAGGTGTTTGGAAAACTCCAGGGAGTCCATGGCCTGGTAGCGCTCCGGGATGCGTGCCCAGACAAACATCGTCGCCTTGGGTGGCTCAACGGGCCACTCGAGCGAGTTGAGCCCCCGGCATAGGGTGTCACGGCGACTGCGGTAGAGTTCGCGTGTCTCATCCAAACAGTCCTGAGGCCCTTCAAGTGCGGCGATCGCAGCAACCTGGATCGGGGTGAATACCCCATAGTCGAGGTATGACTTGAGGCGCGTCAGTGCCCCGATGAGCTGACTATTGCCGCATATGAAACCAACCCGCCAACCGGGCATGTTATAGCTTTTGGACAAGGAATAAGATTCGACGGCCACCTCGCGTGCGCCAGGGACTTGTAAGATCGAGGGGGCTTGAGGACCCTCGTAGACGAGCTCGGCATACGCCAGGTCGTGGATGATCCAGATCCCGTACTCTTTGGCGATCGCGACCACCTGTTCGAAGAAGTCGAGGTCCACACACTGGGTGGTTGGATTGCCTGGAAAGTTCAAGAGGAGGGCCTTGGGATGGGGCCAGGACTCCTTGAGGGCACGTTCGAGCTCTGCAAAGAAGTCCACCTCAGGTACAAGCGGGACATGCCGGATATCTGCACCGGCGATGACGAAGCCGTAGGTATGGACAGGGTAGGTCGGGTTGGGGACGAGTACCACATCGCCACGCTCGATGATGGCCAGGGCCAGATGGGCTAGGCCCTCCTTCGACCCGATGGTTACGATTGCCTCGGTTTCCGGGTCCAAGTCCACCGCATAGCGGTTCTGGTACCATCGGCAAATGGCCCGCCGCAGGTGCGGGATCCCCTTGGAGCTCGAGTAGCGGTGCGTGTCTGGCCGTTGGGCGGCCTCGACCAATTTGGCCACGACATGCTCTGGCGCTGGGCGATCGGGGTTCCCCATCCCGAGATCGATGATGTCCTCCCCCCGCCGCCGGGCAGCCATCTTCAGGTCATTGACCACGTTGAAGACGTAGGGCGGGAGGCGCTTGATTCCTGGAAACTCGTCACTCATGAAAGGGGATCCATCGCAGGCTGTATTGATACAGGGGGTATAAATAGCTTCCCCAGTATCTCGGGCTGCCTCGCTGCATGCAAGGTGGGAGGCCTGGGAGTGGATCGCTTGGCGAGTAAGGCAGAGCGAATCGAAAGGAGGTTTGGGTGACATCAGAAGGTCCCGTTCATGAGCGGATCAGCAAGCTCTTCGATTACTTGGAAGAGCTCGATCGAGCGACCCGAAGGGTCTATCGTGACGTCCGCTCGGACCATCGGGTGTTCTATCGGTTGGGGCGCGACTTCACCGACCTGCCTGATCTACGCTTCGACCTAGTGGATGAGGAGGGTGAGCCGGTCTGGCTCGAGATCCCCAGGTTGCGGGCGGATGGGCCACCCCGACCCCCAGATTCCATCGCACCGTGGATCAAGGTCCCGAACGATCCGGACCGATCGCCTGAGGTCCAGGACACCCTAACGACTCCCCTCGCCACACTGACCGATTCGCAGCGCTCGATGCTATCTGGCCTCGACACCGAGCCCGTGGAGGGGGCAATCACCCTCAAGCGGGATGAGCATCCGGCCCTACGCGGTGCTATCCGGGCCTACCAAGACCGTTGGAAGGGCTGGGCCCGCTCCGAGCGCAAGCGCCGTCGGGTGATCGACCTCTACCAGGCCCTATTCGACCAGGCCCACAACATCGAGGAGTCCACTTCCGAGGAGCCCTTGGAGCTGATCTGGGGCGTGGGCGTCGCGGCCTGGCAACCGGAAGCAGATTGGACGATCTGCTACCCTTTGATTACACAGTCCGTGGAGGTGGAGCTAGACGATCGCTCATTGGCCCTCCGGGTCCGCCCGCGTGACCGCTCACCCGAACCGGAGGTCGATGTCTACCGGGAGTTGGAATGCCCTGGGGTCGCCGAGTACTGGAGGGAAGCCACTGCTGAATTGGACGAGGCTCAAGACCGCTTCTCTCCATTTGCGTTCGAGAGCTATGAGCCCTTGTTACGCAAGGCGGCTGGCCACTTCGATACCCGAGGGGTCTACCTACCCGACGCCGTAGGGGATCATAAAGGGCGAAGCGAGCCGGCCACCCAGGATCCAGCCACTGGCGCCGCTGCGCCTCGCTTACCCTGCGTCACTACACCAGAGCCTACGGACTCTCTCCAGGTCTCTGACGACTGGGCCCTGTTCCTTCGGCGCCGTTCCAATTCGGTGATCACTCAGGATATTGGGCGGCTTCGGGCGACCCTGGCGGACAAGGGCGATCCAGGCCCGATCGTGTCTGCGCTTGTGCAGGAGCCCCCGGACGAGCTCCTTGGGTTTACACCGACCCCCTATCGGGGCCTATCGGCCGCTGGATTCCCTAACCAAGAGGCTGACCCCTCCGGGGCGGAAGATCTCTACTTCCCGCTCCCCTACAACGAGGAGCAGGTCAGGATCATCCAAGGTCTCGATCAATCCGCAGGGATTGTAGTCCAAGGGCCACCTGGGACCGGTAAGACCCATACGATCACCAATGTGCTCTGCCACTACCTCGCGACCGGACGGCGGGTACTGATTACCTCCGAACGGGAACCTGCCTTACGCGTGATCCAGCGCTATATCCCTGAATCTGTCCGGCCATTTACCGTCAATCTGCTCGCAAGCGATCGCGAGGGCCTGCGGGAGCTGGAGCGGGCAGTCCACAAGTTGGCCAACGAAGTCAGCTACCTCGACCCCCACGCAGTCGAACGTGAGCTCGAGGTGATCGAGGCCCGGATCGACAGGCTCCATCGCAGGCTCACCGAGTTGAGCAGTGAATTGGAAGCGATCGCTCAGGAGCAGCTCGAACCGGCTACCTTCTTCGGCAAGACCCTGATCCCCATAGATCTTGCCCACCGGGTGGTCCAGCAGGAGGGCCACCACGGTTGGTTCCCGGATCGACTCGATCCCCAGGCCGAGCCGAGTTTCGATGAGGGGATGATCGCGCGCCTCCGGGAACTCCGCAAGCAACTCGGTTCAGATCTCTTCTATCTCCAGAAATGGCTGCCCCATCCCGAGGATCTAATGGAGACAACCGCACTCGGGGCGCGGCATGAGGAGCTCATCGAGGAAGCCAAGCTGCGGCATAAACAGCGAACCGGGGAGCTCCCCCCACTCGGTGAGGAGGGGTCCGAGGCCTTGGGCAAGGCCAACGCCCTCCGAGCGGAGCTTGAGGCCTTGCGAAAGGCCTTGGAAGTCGCTGAC
>CAYUWI010000137.1:0-4191 GCA_964448275.1 uncultured Gammaproteobacteria bacterium
TCAAGCCCTAGAGCAGCTCCAAGCCCTTAAGGCGCATGCCCAACCGCAGCAGTTAGCGGCCGGGCCTTGGCCAGAGCCGTGGCAGAACCTGATCGCCACCCTTCTCTCGGCTCGCACCCGGGACGATATCACCATTCCCGTGGCCAAGGCCCTGTTCCAGCGCTTCCCGACACTCCAGCAGCTTGCGGTAGCCCCACCAGGGGAGATCGAAGAGGTGATTCGCCCCATCAACTACTATGCTACCAAGGCCCAGAGGGTCCAGGCCTGTACTCGAATCCTGATCGAGCAGTTCCAAGGACAGGTCCCGATGACCCTGGAGGAGCTTATCTCCCTCCCGGGTGTCGGGAGGAAGACGGCCAACGTCTTCTTATCCGAGGCCGGAGCCGACGCTATCGGAGTCGATACCCACGTAGCGCGGATCGCCCAAAAGCTTGGTTGGACCAACAGCTCCGACCCGTATCGGATCGAGCTAGACCTCCAGGAGCTGTTTCCCCGGCATATCTGGAGTCAGATCAATCCCACCCTTGTGCAGTTCGGCCGTACCCACCGGGGGAGTCAAGAAGATCAGATACTCGAGGTGCTCCGTCACCCCACAACTGATCCATCCTCAAGCAAGGCGTAGCTTCCCAGAGAGGCTCACAGTTCGCATTGCCCTTACGGTGTGGCAATCGGAAAGGGCCCGAAGGAGAGTCGCTCATTCGTCTGCTGGTCGGTTAGCGTAATGTGGAGCTGCAACTGGGTCTGGCGGAAGAGTTGTAGGACCTGGAAGCTAAAGGGGTTTTGGCGGGCAGGACGGCCCAGCTCTAAGAAGAGGACACCTTGGTAGTCCTGTTGGCGCCCGATAAAGGCCTCCTGGAGGGCAAGCTCGGCAAGGTACTTGTCGACCTCCTCACGGGTAGCGGGCTCCATCCAGTAGGCGCCTTTGATCTGCTCTGTGACCCGCTCGATGGGAAGGGAATCGATTACCTCCCGTCCCCGGTGGACCAATAGATTGGCCGGTTTCAGCAGGACTTTGCGCTCACTGTGGTTGGAGACCGTGATATTGACCGGCAGGACCCCCTCTTGGATTAGATCGAGCCCGAAGTACTTCCGTGCTCGCTCCGGGCGCGCGATCGAATCCACTGCCACGGCAACGCCGCTTTGGGTCTCCGAGACCGGGTAGATCGTCGCATCTCGGAGAGGCATCTGAGTGACAGTATAGCTGGTGCATCCGGTCAGGACCACGAGCAGGACAACGAGAGAAGCGAGTCTGGTCATGACACCGCCCCCGGCATGGAGGCCTATGGGTGGTCTGAGTGGGGTCTTCGGCCCCTTCCCTACCTATATTTGTAATCCTCGCATGACCAAGGGTTCCATCCATCACTCCCCAGAGTAGAACTGATATCGATGTCGTCCTTGCCGCTTGGCTTCGTAGAGCGCGGTATCGGCGTTTTGAAGTAGGTCTGCAGCCTTGGAACCGTCGCTCGGATACAGACTGATCCCGATGCTGAGGCCAACAACAAAGCACCGATCCGTCAATTGGAAGGGCGCTTGGAAGGCCTCGAGCAACCTCCCAGCGACCCGGCTAGCGCAGACAGTTGCCTTGTCGAGGCCCTCGGTGATCAGGACGAGCTCATCTCCACCGATACGGGCCAGGAAATCCACCTCCCGAACACATCCAATCAAGCGGATGGCTGCAGCCTGCAGTAGCTGGTCGCCCACTGCGTGTCCGAAGCGGGTGTTGATCTCCTTGAAGCCATCCAAGTCGAGGTAGAACAGCGCCAGGGATTGCTCCGTCCGCTGGGCCCGCTGAAGGGCGCGGGTGAGGTGCTCTTCAAGGGCTCGACGATTGGCTAGACCGGTCAAAGGGTCGTGGTAGGCGAGGTACTCTAGCTTCTCCTGGACCTCTTTGAATTCGGTGATGTCGATGAAGACCCCGATGTAGCAGGTGAGCTCTCCCTCCATGTCGCGCACCGCCGTCAAAGCCAACCAGGCCGGGAATACTTCCCCGTTTTTGCGTCGAGGCCAGACCTCTCCCTGCCAATAACCCTCCCTCGTGAGGGTCCCCCAGATACCGTGGAATGCGGACTCCTCCTCCGGCAGGAGCGTGTACCGCGTGCTTTGCCCAAGGATCTCGCCCTCCGTATAACCGGTGGCCGTCGTGACAGCCGGATTGACCGTGATGAATCTCCCGTCTCGGTCGAGTATGGCGATCCCCTCGAGGGCGTGTCGGAAAATCGCCTCCCACTTCCGGAGTTGGAGCTCTGTCTGCTTGCGGGCAGTGATATCGGTGTAGTACTCGACCCGCCCCCCAGCGTAGGGGCCGGAGCGAATAGGTTGGCTCCAGTGCTCGAGCCAGCGCTCGGTTCGATCAGGACCCGGCAGCACATGGCACTCGAAGCACTCAACATAGGTGTTGTCGCTGTAGGTGGCTAGGACCCGCCGGGCGAAGGCCTCGGGATCGGCAAAGAGGTGCTGGATCCAGGTGCGCACGAGGGCGGCCTTGTCAGCCCCCAGGACCTCGGTGCGAGATAGGTCGAAGTAGCGGGCCATAGCCTGGTTGAGCCAGACGATGCGGTGGTCGGCATCGAGGAGGAAGAGTCCCACGGCGGAGTAGTCAAGGACATCGAGGAGGGTTGGGAGGAGTCGGTCCATGTCCTTTACTGCATCAATTTCTAGGTCGGAGGTTACAGCGCTTCAAGGCCAAGGCCCCTTTCTAAGCTCTAGGCACAGGAGCGTGATTGTCTACTAGAGAGGTCCAGGAAAGGTGCCGGCTGCTTGGAGCCGGTCACCGGGCTATCTTCTGAGCGAGTAGATAAGCAACCTGACCCCGATGGCCAAGAACCAGAGGGCCCCTCCAAGGGCGACCCCCATCCCAAGCTCCGAGAGCAGCCCATGACCCGCGTGCGCCAATACAAACCCGAAGAACATTAGGAAGACCGAAGCGAGCTGGTTGGAGACCAGCTGCTGCCTAACACTACGGTCCATCGCCTAGCCCTGCTCCCACCGGAAAGGGGACCCATCTTGACAGAACCCACAATCCGGTGGAAAGGGGGACTACCCTGCCGGATAGTCCACTCCGGTCCCGGTGATGCCACAATAGCCGCCCGGATTCTTGGCGAGGTACTGCTGGTGGTAATCCTCGGCGTAGTAGAATACCGGCGCTGCCTTGATCTCGGTGGTAATCTCAGCGCAACCGGCGGCTCTAAGGGCCTGCTGATAGATTTCCTTTGAGCTCTCTGCGGCGTGTCGCTGGGACTCATCGAAGACATAGATTGCCGAGCGGTACTGGGTGCCCACATCGTTGCCCTGCCGCATCCCTTGAGTGGGGTCGTGTGACTCCCAAAACCTCTTGAGCAGACCCTGGTAGTCCACCCGCTTCGGATCGAAGACCACGAGTACCACCTCGGCATGTCCGGTCATCCCGGAGCAGACCTCCTCGTAGGTCGGGTTCGGAGTATAGCCTCCCGCGTAACCGACTGCTGTGGTATAGACCCCCTCCAACTCCCAAAAGAGCTGTTCGCCCCCCCAAAAACAACCCATTCCGAATACCGCTTGCTCCAAACCCTCTGGAAACGGTGGTCTGAGGGGACGGCGGGTTACGTAGTGGCGCTCCGGCACCGACATGGATTCAGGGCGTCCCGGAAGGGCCTCTTCCGGGGACGAAGGCAGGGTTGTCTTCTTCCACAACGGGATCATAGTGGCCTTCCTACGCGTTAACGCTCGTGGCTTGCTGGGGATGGCGGCTACTGCTGTCCAGAGGGTGAGTGGGACGGCCAATAGCGCCGGATATCGACCTCTCCTGGCAGGGCAGGGCCACCCTCAAGCAGCTCGGCAAAGCGCTCTATGTAGAGGGGGAGCCTCAAGGCACCTTTGGAGCCAAAACCGTTCAAGACCCCCAGCTGGGGTCGCTCGGGATGGAGGCCAACAAACGGAGCGTTATCCCGCGTGCCGGGCCGGACCCCTGCTCGGTGATCAACGCCCCCTGAACTGGGGGGATCATTCAGGAGTTTGTTGAGGGCAGCCCACAACTCGGCCCGACCGGCTTGGGTCGGGCTCTCATCGAAGCGATCTCGGGAATAGGTCGACCCGAGTTTGAACACCCCAGCACCCAGGGGAAGCAGGGTTTTACCGCAGCTGATGACTTGCTCGGGGGCCTCCGCCGCAGTGTGCAGGGTCAGGCTCTCCCCCTTGACCGGTCGGAGGGGAAGC
>CAYUWI010000138.1:0-2571 GCA_964448275.1 uncultured Gammaproteobacteria bacterium
CGACCGCTTCCCGCCAGGGTCCCGTCCTGGGTTTGGAGGGCCAGCTGGGCCAACTGAAAGGAGCCCCGGTCACCCTTGCCTTGCAAGGTGAGGCTCCCATTCGGCTGTCCCGGTCGTTTGAAGGCTGCTTCCAGGGCCAAGGAATAGTCATCCAGGGGGCCGAACAGGTGCAATTGCCCTTTTTCGGAGATGGCCTGCGGATTGTTCGGGGGGAGTCGTAACCCTTCCCACTCGGTTTGCAGGGCGAGGATCGGCTGCTCTGGGGTGAAGTTTAAGGCGCCCCGAAGTAACAGCGAGGTACCTGGTTGTGCCGGGGTGGTTAGGTGCAGCGCTCGAATCACCAGGGCCTGGCCGCGGAGACCGGCATCGAGATTGACCTGAACTCGCCCGAAACGAGGCTCCCGGAGATGGGCCGTGACAGCCAGGGTATGGACGATCCGCTGATTCTCCACCCTCCCTAAGGCCTGAGCCGGGCTGATGCGCCCCCCCTGACCGGAGGCGGTGACCAGAGGGGATTCGAGGCGGAAGTGTGTGAGCGTCAAGCCGGCCACATCATAGCTCGCTCGGAGCGCGAAATGGTCGATGATGTAGGGTTTGGCCCCTTGAGAGCCCCTGTACCGGAGGTCGTTGACCCGGAAGTCACGCAGGTCGACCTTGACGGGGAGCTCGAGCTTGGCAGTTGGGGGAGCTGGGGGCGGTGTCGATTCGGGTTGCTTCTCTTTTCCTGTATACCGGAGACCCTGGAGGTGCAGTTTGTCCACTGTCAGGGTGCCGAGGAGCAGGTGGAGCGGGCTCCACTCGAGTTCGGCCTGTCTCAGGGTCATATCGAAGGTGTCGGAGTGGTACTCCACCCCCCGGAGGCGGATGGGTCCGGTCAAGCGTCCCTCGACCTCCGCTACGTGTATTCCTGGGGGTAAGGAGGAACGGAGATGCCCCCAGAGCCATGACAGCCCCGCCGGGGTGGCCAGCAGGAATATACTGGCAGCGGCCAGGCCTGCCCACAGCGTCCACGCGAGAAGGGCCCGGATCATAGGCTCGGACCTATACTAAAGTGCAGGCGCAATCCCTTGTCAGGCCGACTGACCGGCCAGGCGAAGTCGAGTCGTACCATGCCGACCGGCGAGGCCCAGCGTAGACCGAGGCCTGTCCCAGAAAGGAGATCAGGGGGGAACTCGTTGGCAGCATTGCCGACGTCATAGAAGGCCGCTAGACCCCAATCCCCCCAGATTCGATATTCGAGCTCGGTGCTTCCGACCAAAAGGTGCCGCCCCCCGACGACGTCGCCCTTTGCATTTTTAGTCCCCAGCGACCTGAAGGAGTAGCCACGCACACTTTGGTTGCCGCCAGCAAAGAAGCGCTCTGAAAGGGGGAACTTGCCAAAGTCACCAAAGGAGGTCGCGCCGACAGTCCCACGCAAAAGCAGCCGAAGGCGGTCAATGGGTGAGGAAACGGTGCGCAGATCGAGCCGGGCCTGTAGGAAGTTGGTCTCCGACAGCAACGCGTCGGCGGCTCCGTGGGTATCAAAGGTAATACTCCAACCCCGACTGGGGAGCAGGGGGTCATCCGCCTGGGAGCCGGTAAGCCTGATTCCCGGGGTGAGGAAATCGGTCTGCCCGGAGGAGTCAGAGATCTCACGCGCAAAACCGGTGTAGAGGCTGCGCTGCCACCCGAACCACTGCGTGTCGTAGCTCGTTCTCGCGGTGAATTTTCGGCTCCGATCGTCTCCAAACTGCTGTCGCTGAACGCCCCCGAGGAATGCAAGATGGTCAGTCGCCACATTGGCCAGAGGGATCTCGTAGCTTGCGGAGGTATTCTGGCCGATCGTGGAGACCCCAAAATCGAGGCGGAGCCGATGGCCCCGGCGGTTGAGTCTCCGGATGAAGACCCCTCCACGCAGACGTGGACCGGTATTCGTCCCGAACCCTACACCCAGCCGGTATTGCCGGGGTGGGCGCGGTTTGAGGTTCAACGCCACTGGGACCTGCTTCCGGCGGAGGGACCCACTGCCTTCTGGGGAGGACAAGAGGGTCTTCGCCTGCTCTCGCTTCGTTTCGATCTCGACCCGATCGAAGTACGGGCTGCTAGTAAGGAGGTTTTGCAACTCGAGCAGCTGTTGGGGATCGAAGGGGTCACCCTGTTCGAACGGGCTATAGCGTCGCACGAAATCGGGGTTGAGGATCTCCTGCTCGATCTGGAGCTCGCCGAAGTAGTAGCGTGGCCCGGTATCAAGGACAAGATGGATATCGGCAGATTGGGCTTCGGGGTATACCCGAATCTCGCTGCGAGTAAAGGAAGCATCGAGGAATCCGCCATTATAAGCGGCCTCCAGTAGGCTCTGCTTGGTTTGGCTATAGGCAGCGTGCTGCAAGCGCTTACCTGGGGCCAAACTCGGGCTCGCCAGGGCCCCCTGG
The DNA here is from genome assembly GCA_964448275.1 of uncultured Gammaproteobacteria bacterium. GTDB lineage: Bacteria > Pseudomonadota > Gammaproteobacteria > Thiohalorhabdales > CAYUWI01 > CAYUWI01. The sequence goes on from CAYUWI010000138.1 coordinate 2,412, forward strand.
AAGACCGGATCCCCTTTCCCTGGCCCGACCACCCGCAGGTCCAAGGTGCGGATGCGGACCGCTGGCCCAGGATCGATACGGTAACGGGCAATCCATTCTGCATCGGTCTCGGTCAGCTTGGTCTTGATCTGCGGATCATAGTAGCCGAACGGTCTCAGGG
>CAYUWI010000138.1:2581-4185 GCA_964448275.1 uncultured Gammaproteobacteria bacterium
GGCCTGGCGGATCTCCTCTGGGGCTTGGCGGTGTTGTCGCTGAATCATAGCTGCTGATGCCGCGTCGAGCTTGGTGATAGAGAGGAAGGCACGGGCGTTGTCGTGCAGCTCCCCGGTCACCCCTTTGATCTTGACGCGGACCGGTTTCGCGGCCGCGCTTGGTTCCGCAAGCAGACAACCGAGCAAAAACACTAACCAAACAGTCCAGTGGGCCCAGGGGGATGAGAGCGTAAGCCGGCGAGGGGAAGCACCGTTGCCCATGGAAGGCTAGAGATCTTCCGTTTTACGCTGCTCAGGGGCGGCCTTTGGGGCAGGCCCGACCGCTCGTTCCCCCTCTTCGAGCGCGAATAGCGAAGCGTTGCCACCAACAGCTGTTGTGTCGATGGTGAGGGTACGTTCGGTGGCGAAGCGGTGTAGGTAGTGGGGTCCCCCGGCCTTGGGGCCGGTACCGGAGAGGCCTTCACCGCCAAAGGGCTGGACTCCGACCACCGAGCCGACCATGTTGCGATTGACGTATGTGTTGCCGACCCGGAGATGGCGATGGATATAATCAGCGGTCGTATTGATCCGACTCTGGATGCCGAGGGTGAGGCCATAGCCGGTGGCATTGATGGCCTCAAGGACCTCATCCAGGCGCTCAGCCGGGTACCGGATAACGTGTAGGATCGGTCCGAAGACCTCTCGATGCAAGCGGTCGAGGCGGTCGATCTCGAAGGCTGTTGGGGGGACAAAGGTCCCGGCTCGGGTCTCTGGGGGTAATGGGGTCTGGGCGAGCAGGTGACCCTCGCGGTACATTCGCTGGATATGTTCCTCAAGGCCCGCTTTGGCCTCATTATCGATCACTGGCCCGACATCTGTCTTCAGCCACGCCGGATCACTGACCACCAATTCGTGCATTGCCCCCACCAGCATCTCGATGATGTGCTCGGCGACATCCTCTTGGAGGAAGAGGACTCGGAGGGCCGAACACCGTTGCCCGGCGCTCAGAAAGGCCGAGCTGATCACATCGGCCACCACCTGCTCCGGCAGGGCGGTGGAGTCGACAATCATCGCATTTTGACCCCCAGTCTCGGCGATCAATGGGAGGATCGGTCCGGTGCTCCGTTGGGCCAAGGTCTGGTTGATGGTTCGGGCAGTGTCGACTGAGCCGGTGAAGGCGACCCCGGCGATTCGGGGATCGCTGAGTAGCTGACCACCGATTCGGCTACCCTCCCCTGGGAGCAAATGGACCACTTCGGCTGGGATCTCAGCCTGGTGCATCAGCCGGACCGCGGCCGTTGCGATCATCGGGGTCTGCTCTGCCGGTTTGGCGATCACCGTATTGCCACTCGCTAGGGCTGCGGTTACCTGGCCTGTGAAGATCGCCAGAGGAAAGTTCCAGGGGCTTATACAGACGAAGACCCCGCGCCCATGGAGGGTGAGGTGGTTGTACTCCCCAGTGCGTCCGGGTAAGCGGATCGGTTCGCCGAAGTCGGAGCGGGCGCGCATCGCATAGTAGCGGCAGAAGTCAACCGCCTCCTGTACCTCGGCCACGGCGTCGGGAAGCGACTTACCGGCCTCGCGCACGCACAGGGCTATCAATTCAGGCATGTGCGCCTCGTAGA
>CAYUWI010000139.1:0-4184 GCA_964448275.1 uncultured Gammaproteobacteria bacterium
GGTAACGACAATGCCGGATATGATCACGATGGCCGCGGTAATAACAAACTCCAGCCACAATCGATGCACTGTCCTGCCCCCACCTCGGGGTTCATCGGGCCGATCGACGCGGGTCTGGTAGGTCATCTTCGGCCGCCACATGGGCTCCTCGCGGGCGTGATAGACTAGGCGGAGGCCGAAGAGGTAGACCACCGGTAGCGCTGGGGTCACAGGATGGATCCCGACCAAGTGCCCCACCGGGGCGAGCATGGCGCACAGGATCATGGCGAGGAGTACCAGCAGGAGTGAGGCCTGCATCATATTGGGCACTGAGGCTGCGGCGTGCTCGAGATTGGCCTTGCGGTAGGTGATGTCGGCCACGGCCAGGAAGGCCATTTGAGCGGCGATGCCGCCGATGGCATTGGCTAGTGAAAGGGAGGGTAGGCCGTCCAACGCAGCCGTGACCGAGGCCGTTATGCCCGGTAGGGAGGTCGCTGCTCCCAGCAGCACGGCACCGGTGTACGCCTCACCAAAACCCGTGCGATCCGCCAACCGATCGCAGACCCCACTGAGCCGGGTGCCGGCCAAGCCGATGGCTAGCGCTGCTAGAACGAACAGCGAGGCGCTCGTGATCAATGACATCCCTGCCCCCACGACCACTCACGTATCCCGGTCTCCTCTTCGTGGAGGCCTAAACGATAGCCAGATAGGACTGCGCTGGATTAGTGATAATGGGCGTCTGACTCCCAACCCCCCCGGAGGGGAGTCCAGAAGCCCAGAAGAGAGCCTATTGAGGCTATGGGGAAAGTAGCATCTCTGTCGAGAGAGGCCGTATGCGGTCGGTAGCGGTTCCGGGAGAGGGCCTAGATCTTCTGGAACAGTGAGCCTTGCCGCGGCATAAAGAGCCTCTCATAGATCTTGGTCGCGTACTCATCGGTCATCCCGGCGATGTAATCGCATATAATCCGCTCCGGGGACTCCCCACCTTGCTCAAGCCGCTCCTGGATATCACGGGGAAGAAGCCGTTCCGGGTTCCCATGAAGAGCTTCGAAGACCTCCATGATGATCTGCTGCCCCTTATACTCAAAACTTTGGACTTCCGGACTCTCGATCACCCTTTTGAGCACGAGCTCTTTGAACCCTTTGATCAATTGTTCGACTTCGGCATCGAGCTTGGCCCTAAATCGCAGTAGTGGATGGTCAAATCCCTCATACTCCTTCAACTTGGTGGAGGCGATACAGGCGTTAACGAGCGCTCCGATGGTCTGTTTGATCTCGCTCTTGTCCCCTCGAAACAGCCGATCCTCAAGATCAGTCAGCCCATACCTCTGGAGCCAATCAGGATCAGAATCCCTCATTCGTTGGAAGATCCCGCTGTCCTCCAGATCCTCACTCGCTATAAAGCCCATATGGATCGCATCCTCGAAATCGTGGATCCCGTACCCGATGTCGTCTGCGATCTCCATGATGGTCGAGTCGAGGGATTTATGGAGCGGTTTGAGGCTGCTCCTGCTGTCGGTTTCCCCAAGGCGCTCATAATCGCCTTGGGGGAACGGGGAGAGGATCCAGTCAACGAGCCCTGCCTCCTCATCGAAATAGCATTTGGGCGGTTTCCAGTCTTCGGGATCGACCGTCCTGAAGTTCCCCAGCCCCTCAGTATCCCTCTGGCAGCCTCCGGCCTTGAGCAACTCGCTGTGTCGGATCGGATACTTCAAGATGCCAAGGAGGGTGCGCCGCGTAAGGTCGAGCCCATGGTCTTGAATGCGGGGCTCGAGCCGAGAGACGATTCGGAGCGATTGGGCATTGCCTTCGAAGCCCCCACCCCCTTCCTCGAGGTTGCGCATCATATAGTTCAGGGCCACCTCACCGCCGTGACCGAACGGCGGGTGGCCAATATCGTGGGCCATAGCGACCGCCGTGATGAGGGGGATCGAGAGATTATTCCGATCGAATGGGGGGTGTTGGACCGATGGTGAAGAGAGCCTCTCGATAATTCCTGTCGCGATCTGGGCGACCTCGACCGAGTGCGTCAGCCGCGTCCTGTAAAAATCGCTTTCCCCTGGAACGAGGACCTGGGTCTTACCCTGTAGCCTCCTGAAAGCGGCCGAGTGGATGATACGGCCTTGATCAACGGAGTACTCTGTCCTGTTGTCATCAGGGCGACGCCCCGAGGAAAACCCTTGGCGGGCTGACCACTCTTCACCGAGTTCCACCACGTTCCTACTCCCCGGTTAGTCCCACTGCAACGCCCCACCAGATTGATACTCGATGACCCGGGTCTCGAAAAAGTTCTTCTCTTTGTTGAGGTCGATCGTCTCGCTCATCCACGGGAAGGGGTTCTCGGCACCCGGGTAGAGCTCAGGGAGGCCGATCTTGGTACAGCGGCGATTGGCGATGAACCGCAGGTACTCATCGAACATCTCAGCGTTCAGGCCAAGCACCCCGCGCGGCATGGTGTCGTGGGCGTAGCGCATCTCCAGCTCGGTGCCCTCCTTGATGATGGTGTGGGCCTCGGCCTGGAACGCCTCGGTCCAGAGGTGGGGGTTTTCGATCTTGATCTGATTGATGACATCGATGCCGAAGTTTAGGTGGAGGGATTCATCACGCAGGATGTACTGGATCTGCTCGGCGACTCCGGTCATCTTGTTGCGCCGGCCAAAGGAGAGCATCTGGGCAAAGCCGGCGTAGAAGAAAATCCCCTCGAAGACCACATAGAAGGCGATCAGGTCACGCAGGAGCTGCTGATCGGCCTCCTGCGTCCCGGTCTTGAAGTGCTTGTCGGTCAGGCTCTGGGTGTAGGAGAGCGACCAGGCCGCCTTCTCGTGGACGGCGGGGACCTCCCGGTACATATTGAAGATCTCCTGCTCGTCGAGATCGAGCGATTCGACGATGTACTGGAAGCTATGGGTGTGGATCGCCTCTTCGAAGGCCTGGCGCAGCAGGTACTGGCGGCATTCGGGGTTGGTAATGTGCTCATACACAGCGAGCACGAGGTTATTGGCCACGAGGCTCTCAGTGGAAGAGAAGAAGCCCAGGTTGCGCTTGATGATGGTCCGCTCATCCTCGGTCAGGCCGTTCGGGTCCCTCCACAGGGCGATATCAGCCGCCATACTGACCTCATTGGGCATCCAGTGGTTGGCGCAGCCGGCGAGGTACTTCTCCCAGGCCCACTTGTACTTGAAGGGCACGAGCTGGTTGACATCCGCTCGACAGTTGATGATCGCCTTGTCATCTACTTGGACACGGGCCGCCCCCATCTCGATGGTTTCGAGGCCGGTGTTACCGCCTTGGGATCCGCCAAGGTCCGCCTGGGGATCGGCGCACGGCGAAGTGGCCTGGGTCGGTTGGATGGTGGTGTTGGCCGGGTCATCTTCCCACTTCAGCATCGGGGCTGCTCCTCCATCAAAACGATTGAACCACTCCTGTATACGATCAACTCTCGCTCGGTGACTGCGGGCGATCCGGTCTCCTCTACCCACAGACCGTTACTGACACCCCTCGCAGTCTTCCGGCTCGATCGAGCAGATCTCGCTTGCGCCCTCTTCACCGGATTGCGGGGCGGGTCCGAGCTGGACGGCGTTGAGCTGGTCCCCGCCGATGGTGCTCTTCTCGACGTGGGTCGCTCCCAGGGTTCGGAGATAGTAGGTGGTCTTGAGGCCGCGCTGCCAGGCCAACCGGTAGAGGGCATCCAATCGCGGCCCGGAGGTGTGAGCGACATAGAGGTTCAGGCTCTGGGCCTGGTCGATCCACTTCTGCCGCCGAGCAGCAGCCTCGACCAGCCACTGCGGATCGATCTCGAAGGCGCAGGCATAGAGTGTCCTGAGCTCGGCAGGGACCCGGTGGATGGGGGCAACAGAGCCATCGAAGTACTTGAGGTCATTGACCATCACGGGATCCCATAAGCCGGCCGCCTTGAGGTCGTGTACCAGGTAGGGATTGAGCACGGTGAACTCGCCTGAGAGGTTCGATTTGACGTAGAGGTTCTGGTAGGTCGGCTCGATCGACGGCGAGATCCCGCAGATATTGGCGATCGTGGCAGTCGGGGCGATCGCCATGCAGTTGGAATTGCGCATACCGCGCTTGACGCGCGTACGCAGCGCATCCCAATCGAAGGTCTGGCTGCGGTCCACCTCAAGGTAGCTTTGCCCCTCGCTGCAAGCGAAAGCGCGCTGTTCGGCGAGGAACTCGAGGCTCTCCAGGGGCAG
>CAYUWI010000140.1:0-4168 GCA_964448275.1 uncultured Gammaproteobacteria bacterium
GGTCCACTGCGTGAACCAGTCTCTGCATTGGCTGAGGCGGATGTTGTGGTGGCCCACGGGGGAACTCTTGGATCGAGTCTCCGGCCTGCGCTCCAGATGCAATTGGTTCCGCGTGCCCTGAGGGCCCTTGGGGATCGAGGGAAGGGTCAATCCCTGGAGTGGCTCGCGGGGCGGACGGTCCATGCCGTGGCAGGTCTGGCAGATCCCGAGCGTTTCTTTGAGACCTTGAAGGGGTTGGGTGCGAATGTGGTTCCCTATCGGTTTTCCGATCATCATCGATATACTCGCTCCGATCTGCCTTCGTTCACGGAGGGGGTCCTGGTGACCACCGAGAAGGATGAGGTCAAGCTGGTCGAGCTCGGTTACAAGGGGGGCTGGGTGTTGGAGGTCGATGCCTCCTTGGAGCCCTCCCCAAGGCCGTGGTTGGAGAGATTACCCTAGGGCCTGTCTGCAAAGTTTCTATTCGCTGTGTTTCATCAGTCGATTGACCGTCACAACCCGCATTTTTCCGTAATCTCGGACCGTACCAAACGGGCCCAAATCCAGATAACTCCAGGTTTGCAGACAGGCCCTAGTCCCCTCGGATTTGCTAAGTTTTGGATGGAATATAGAGGTTGATGGAGAAGGGAGAGAAGGCCGTGCTTGACCGAAAGCTTCTGGATATCTTGGTCTGCCCGGTGTGTAAGGGCGAGGTCCGTCTCAATACCCGCAAAGATGGCTTGGTTTGCCGCAAGTGCCGGCTGGAATACCCGATCGAGGATGATATCCCGGTCATGCTGCCGGAAGAGGCGCGTAACCTGGAGGATTCCGATCCAGAGGGTGGGGGTCCCTAGTGGTGCGATTTAGTGTGGTAATCCCTGCCCGTTATGGCTCGAGTCGGCTTACTGGAAAGCCCCTCCAGTCCCTTGGAGGTTGCCCGCTCATCTGGCGGGTCTATGAGCAAGCGGCAAATAGTGGGGCAGAACGGGTCATTGTCGCCACCGAGGATCAGCGGGTGGTCGAGGCAGTGGAGGGGTATGGGGGAGAGGCCCTGCTGACTCGCCCCGACTGTGCTAGCGGGACTGATCGGATCGCCGAGGTCGTTGGCCGGTTGGGGTTTTCTTCAGAGGATCTGGTGGTCAATCTCCAGGGGGATGAGCCCTTTATGCCCCCAGAGCTAATTGGCGAGGTTGCGGCTGCCCTGGTTGCCGAGCCTCCGGTCGAGATGGCGACAGCCTGCCACCGATTGACCTCTTGGACTGCAGCCCTCGATCCCAACCGGGTCAAGGTGGTTCGGAACCAGGCTGGCGAGGCCCTCTACTTCTCCCGGGCCCCGATCCCCTGGGCACGCGAGGTGCTTGGAGCGGGTTGGCCGACTTCTGAGGCGGTCGACTGGGATAACACTGCTGCCCTCGGGATGCTCCAGCATATCGGTATCTACGGGTATCGTGTCCGGTTCTTGAATCGGTTCACCGAATGGGCTCCGACGGCATTGGAACGGCTCGAGACCCTGGAGCAGCTCCGCCCATTAGAGTATAGCTATCGCATCCGCGTAATCGAGGCCCAAGTGCCGCCAGGTTGCGGGATCGATACACCCGAGGATCTGGAGTATGCTCAGCGCCTTTGGCAAGAGCGAAGAAGCGGGACCTCTGAGGGATAGGATTGCCCTATCCCCCGTGGTTTTTATCCCAATAGAGGAGCAATTACCAGGCTGACAATCGCCATCACGTTGATCAAGATGTTCATTGAAGGCCCGGAGGTATCCTTAAATGGGTCGCCGACCGTGTCGCCGACCACAGCTGCCTTGTGCCCTTCGGACCCCTTGCCCCCGTGGTGGCCTTGCTCCACGTACTTTTTGGCATTGTCCCAGGCCCCCCCAGCATTGGCCATGGTCAGAGCCATCAAGACACAGCCGACCAATGCCCCACCGAGCATTCCTCCCAATGCCGCCGGTCCCAAGACGAAGCCGATTAGAATAGGCATAACGACAGCCAAGGTGCCGGGTACCATCATGCGCCTGAGGGCCGCTCGGGTCGCAATGTCCACACACCGTGCACTCTCAGGCGGGCGGTTACCCTCTTTAAGGCCGGGGATCTCCCTGAATTGCCGGCGAATCTCCTTGATCATGTCGAAGGCGGCAGAGCCGACTGCGCGCATCGTGATCGCGCTGACCAAGAACGGGAAGATCCCGCCGATGAACATCCCCATAAGCACCAGTGGATTCCCGATATCGAGGGAGAAACCTGGAATTGTGACTTGGACCGTCTGGATGTAGGCGGCGATTACGGCAAGCGCAGCGAGACCGGCGGCCCCAATCGCAAAACCCTTACCGATCGCTGCGGTGGTGTTGCCCACCTCATCGAGGCTATCGGTAATATCGCGAGTGGACTTGCCCATCGCGGACATCTCTGCAATGCCGCCGGCGTTGTCAGCAACTGGGCCGTAGGCATCGATCGCCATCGTAATCCCAACGGTGGCCAGCATCCCGACAGCGGCGATTCCGACCCCGTAGAGGCCGACCAGCTGGCTTGTGATATAGATGATCGCGGCAATACTCACCACTGGGATCACGACGGACCGCATACCAGTTGCGATACCAGCAAGAATTACGGTCGCAGCACCCGTTTCACTGTCGCGCGCGATCCATCGTACCGAGCGCCCGCCGGTATAATACTCGGTGACCAGGCCAATGATGATTCCCCCAACAGCCCCTGTTAGCACACAGGCCCAGACCTTGGGATCGATACCGAGTGCACGAATCACAAAGAAGGCAGCCACCATGAAGATAAGGGTGGCCCCCGTTGTGCCGATGCGTAGGGCGGTGCCCGCGTCTTTGCCAGAGAAGAGACGCACGAGCCCGATGCCGGCCAGGGAGCAAATCAGGCCTGTGGAGGAAAGTGCCAGCGGCAGGAACATCAAGTCTTCTTGGGCACCGATGGTGGTAAGTAGGGTCGCCGAGGCGGTCGAGGCGATGGCAATGCATGCGATCATGGCGCCGCAATAGGACTCGAAGAGGTCTGAGCCCATGCCGGCGACATCGCCGACATTGTCACCGACGTTATCAGCGATAACCCCAGGATTGCGCGGATCATCCTCAGGAATACCGGCTTCCAGCTTACCCACGAGATCGGCCCCCATGTCGGCCCCTTTGGTGTAGATGCCGCCGCCGACGCGGGAGAACAGAGCAACCGATGAGGCGCCCATTCCGAACGCGTGGATCGCCTCAGCGTGTTCGGGATCGGCACTAAAGAGAAAGAATATGCCGCCAAGACCCAATAGGCCCATGGAGGCCAATGCAAGACCCATTACGGAGCCACCAAAGAAGGCTACCGAGAGGGCGTCGGAGAGGCCACCAGTATTCGCTGCAACGGCCGTGCGGACATTGGCCTGGGTCGCGGCGTACATCCCGATGAGGCCGGCGAGGGCAGAAGAAACCGCACCGACGATAAATGCCAATGGGTGGTGCCAGGTCTGGAATGCAATAAAGAGTAGAATGGTCAGCGCTAGGACGAACCAGAGCAGAATAGTGTACTCTCGGCGCATGAAGGTCATAGCGCCCAGTTGGATCGATTCAGCGATCTCTGTGACCTTGCCCTCACCAGCGTCATAGCGCGACACTGCTTGATACACCAAAAATGCGGAGAGCAGCCCTACGACCCCTAAGAGGGGGGGCAGTAATAGTGTTAGGTCCATAGCCGTCCCTTCGATTTCAGTTTGAGTTGGTGTTTTTACTTTCTATAGGAGAAACTCCAAGACTGTAGCATAGCGACAAAACCCCACAGTCCAGCCGGGTATCCTTGTCTGAATAAGGTCTGCTTGATTAAATAGGTAGACTTTGGAGACGATGCTCTAAGCAGTAGGAATAATAGCGCAATACCATAGCAGTCCCTGGGGGAGATATTCCAAGGTACGCTACGGTCTGTTGAAATCACTAATCTTGCTTTGATAGATTAATTCGATAGCGGAGGGTCGGAAGGGGCGATCTAAGGGCCCCTCGGGCTGCAAGGCAGTTGACAGGCAAACAGATATTGCTAAAATCACAGTAACGATTGCGGGGTGGAGCAGTCGGTAGCTCGTCGGGCTCATAACCCGAAGGTCACAGGTTCGAATCCTGTCCCCGCTACCAGGTTTGGTGCTCTTTAACAATTGGGATGAGGGAGAGTTGTGGGTTTTGCGGCCGGTGGGTGAG
>CAYUWI010000141.1:0-4086 GCA_964448275.1 uncultured Gammaproteobacteria bacterium
GGGAACGCAAAGTGGGCAATGAGTCTAGGTTCGTTACGACGGAAGACTTTGATGGAGACGGGAGCACGGACATGGCACTTGGAGACGCAAGCGAGGATATTTCGGTGCTTTTGGGCAACGGCGACGGTTCTTTTCAAGATCCGCTGCAATGGACTGCGGGGAATGGGTCTGACATGATTACTACGGCTGACTTAAACCGGGACGAGGTGGTTGACCTGGTCACCGCCAACGGCAGTAGCGATAATGTATCGGTGCTTTTGGGCAATGGTGACGGCTCCTTCCAGGAGCCACGAAAATTTGTTACAGGGAATTGGCCCCAATCGGTCGTAGCAAGAGACTTCAACGGAGACGGTGTTCCTGACTTAGCCACTTGTGAGAACAATGATCTGGGAATCGACGACACCGACGCCGACTTTGTTTCGATTTTCATAGGCGAAGGCGGCGGCTCGTTCCCGAGGCCCCAGCAATTGGCTGTGGACAGTATCGGGTCCTTGAGGGCAGCGGACTTTAACGCGGACGGTGCCGCTGATCTGGCCACGGCTAATGCTGACGGCAACGTATTGGTTTTATTGGGCAACGGAGATGGATCCTTCAAGGAGGAGCATCAAGCCGTTCCGGGTCATTCCTTCGGATCCTTAACAAAGGCGGATGTCAATGGCGACGGAATTACCGATTTGGTCAGCGCAAACGAGGCCAGCGTATCCATCCTCCTAAATCATGGCGACGGCAGTTTCCAGGATAAGCATCGAATTGATCTAGATGGAGAGCATTATCCCGAGGTAACCACGGGGGATTTCAATCAGGATAGCATAATCGACTTGGCTGTTATGGAGGACGGGCTGTTCGTACTTTTGGGAAAGGGCGACGGTTCATTTCAGGAACGTAAAGAACTGGCCTTCGAGCGAGGAGAGGCCGCCCTCGCTACGGGCGACTTTGATGGGGACGGGGTTATCGATTTGGTGGCGACCAAACCAGCAAGCGAACCACTGGCGGGATTCAGGGATCCCAATGACCATGCCTTTGTGCTTATAGGCAAAGGGAACGGCTCCTTCCAGGCTCCGCGTGAACTCACTGTTGGAGATCGGCCTCTCTCGACAACCGTGGCAGACTTCGACGGTGACGGATTCAGTGATCTGGCAACCGCAAATGCTGGGCCAAACGTGGCGATTGCTCCTGACAAGCCGGGCCGAACAGTCTCGGTTCTGTTGAGCAATGGCGACGGTTCCTTCAAAGACCAAGTGAAGCTTACTGTGGGGGATAAGCCTGTATGCGTGACTACAGCCGATTTTAACCTGGACGGTGTGACCGATCTGGCCGCGGCCAACCGACGCTCCGATACCCTGGCAGTCTTATTGGGCAAAGGTGATGGGACATTTACCAGGCCCCAAAGTTTTAAGGTCAATGATCAACCGGTTTCGATAGCGGTGACGGACGTTAACGGAGATAAGATACCGGATATGGCCGTCGCGAATCAAGGGAGCAATGATTTATCGGTTCTTTTGGGGGATGGCGACGGCTCCTTTTAAATCAGGATGGATCCGGCGAAAGCGTCATGCGGATTTTGAGTAAAGGTCCATTTAAGCTTGTGTCTTGTGTCTCCGGTGAGGCGGGCGCGGCGTTAATTTCCTGCTTTGCCGTTGACATAAGCGCGAGACCGAGACCGGCCCTTGTTTTATTGTGTTTAATGAACGGCGTGACAAAGAGCTATTCAAGCATTGGAATGCACCGTGCTCGATACCGTGCAGTGGTTACGGGAAATGGCGACCGGTTGCACGACGATCGAACTGCGATAGACAAAAAGGGAGGTCAACGATTCCGCGCAAATGAAAGGGATTATTTGGGTAAGACGTGTTGTATGCGGGCGAGAATCCTACCGAATGTAATGGTGACCGGGGGCCGGAATTCGAAACGTTAATTGAGGAGCCAAAAAAGGTGCTCCGAAGATTTGGGGGCCGATCGAAAACTTGGGCGGTGACCCCGGAGGGCTCATGGCGAGTTACTCCCGGTATCCCGGTGGCAAAATGGGTTTGCAAGGGGTTCCGTACCCTCCCTTGGGATAATCGGGCGGTTACTCCGGCTGGGCAAGCGAAGAAGAGAGACTCTCTCTGAAGCAGATCTGGGGATACCCTTGTGTGGTGAACCTTATGAGCCGCAAGATTGAAGTCGTCTACGAAAACGGGATGCTTCGTCCGATTGAGCCATTGAAAGCGGAAGAGGGAAAGCACCTGACTGTGACCTCGATGGCTCCCGAAGAGGAAGAGTCGGTCATCGAGGATTATCATAGAACTGTGGGAGAAAAGGACGTCCCGTTGGAGGAAATCCGCCAGAGGCTTGCCAAAATCTCCGGCAGTCTCGCCGAGGGCGTGATTCGGGAACGTGAGGAGCGGCTCTAGGCACTCATTTGTTCGGCTTTCTCGTCGACGGCTTGGGTGAGCTCCTGGATCATCTCGAGTTCTCGTTCCTCGAAGTAAGCTTGCCCACACTGTCGACACACCCAGGCGGGCACGCGGTCCAGGGTGAGATGGCACCCTTTTCGATCTAGGTGAAAAGGCGCTGTGGCTCGTTCCATTTCCCCCTGGCAGTAAATGCACTTCATACTGTTTTCCTCGTCTTGAATCCCTCCGTCCATTCTTCAGGATCCGGTAGGTATGCCGTGATGATTGCCAAATGTTCGTCTTTGGGAGAGCATACCACATGGACAGGGCGGTCCTGAAATCCGACTGACAACGTGAGGCAACTGTGGCTGTGAGGATCCTCGGGGTAATCGTCAATGATCTCGTCATGATCGATAATCCGTTCACCCGCTCCGGTGTAAGCGGCTCTAAACTCCACTGGGGGCTTCCGAAAATTCAGGGCTCAAATATCGGTGAGCCCTAAGGTTAATACAATTGCTTGATCGACTCTTTGCAGTGTTGCGGGCGAAAGCTTTCCCAAGCGTTTGACGAGCCGTCGTCGGTCGATTGAGCGTATCTGATTGAGGAGGGCGACCGACGGATGGGTTAAACCGCCTTCCGGCGGTATCACGAGGACTTCGGTGGGGTAGAGAGGTTCCTGATACTGAGACGTGATGGCTGCGACGATCGTTATTGGGCTGTGCTCGTTGGCGATATCGTTTTGGATGACTAGAGCTGGCCGGGTCTTTTGGATTTCGGCCCCGCGGGTCGGATCGAAGTCGACAAGGAAGATGTCGCCCCGACGTGGGGGACTTATTGCACGTTTTCTTGCCATGATTCGTTTTCGAGTGGCAACCATTCAGCAGCCAACTGACGGTCCCGGTCTGCCCGGCGGATGGCCCCTTCTTTAAGCCGTTCCCGGAGTTGCTTGCGGTCCATTTCCGCGAGGTAGTAATTCACTGCCTCATCGATCAAACGGCTCCGACCTCGCGCACCTGCCATCTGATCCAGACGCCTGAGCGTGTCGGGCGACAAGGTGACGTTTATCCGCTCGGAGTGTTTTTTCTGCTGTGCTTTCATATCCGGGCATTATACACACGTATCGTGTGTAAAGCAATAGCGCTTTCTAATCCGGTGGCGGAGTGCGGAGAAACAATGGGGGGAATTTCTCAAATCTGCAGAACAAGCATGGGGAGTCAAAACGGGATCGGGGAAAAGTTGATCGATGAAAGTTTTTCAAGTGGCAAAATCGGTGCGAAACGGGGTTCCGCACCCACCCCCGGGTCAGTTTGGAGGTTGATTCTCTTCAAGGGTAATGAATTGGGTGCCGAAGAGGTGGTTGATCCGCTCCATGCGGGCCTTGCCAGGGACCGTGTCGCCGGCCTCCCACCGTTTGATCGTGCTTGTGAAGACACCAAGGCGATGAGCGGCCTCTCTCTGACTGAGCCCCAGGGCTTTTCGGGCTTGGCGGAATTGGATTGGAAACCCACCATGCCGCCTTGACAGGGTGGGGGAGTAGGGGCGGTACACGGTGAACATCAGGTGGCAAAAGGGGTGCACGAGGGTCCCCTTCCGCCACCTTTTTGCCACTTCTTCAGAAGTCGGTAAGTAACAGAGACTTATGTTAATCTCGCCCTCGCCGATGATGATCTTATCGGTGATCGATTCCACGATCCGCCGCTTCTCTTCCGGC
>CAYUWI010000142.1:0-4067 GCA_964448275.1 uncultured Gammaproteobacteria bacterium
GCGCCGTTCCATAGTACCGCCCCGGCCACTGTGATCATCACCGGCCCAATCAATCGGGTCATCCCCTGCAACAGGGGGGAGTGCACCGGGATCCGGTGATTGCTGCTTGTTCGTGCTAGGATCCACACCCCCACCAAGGCCTCCACCAGCACCGCTGTCTCGAGCAGGGTGTCGTAGGAGCGTACATCGAGGAGCACAGCGGTCACGGCATTGGTGAGCTGACCCGTTTCAGCTAACCTTGGCGTAGGCGGGCGCGGTGGAACCAGCTGCCAAGCCACTGACGCTATCATCAGTCCCCCGAGGATGGTGGCCAACAAGGCAGCCAACCAGCCGGTCCACTGAGCGGCAGTTGTGGTGCGATCGGGATCCTGGGTATCCATACGGTCGCCGGCAAGTGTATTGAGATAGAGTGCGCCCGTGACCCCTGCCCCGATAGCCGCCTCGGCCAAGGCGATGTCTGGGGCCTGTAGCCGCACCCATGCTATCGCCATAAGCAGGCCGAATACGATGAAGAGCACTCCCGCCTGGAATAGATCGCCTACATGCAGAATGTGCCAGGCGAGTCCTAGGAGTAGCATGGCTAATACGAGATCTACTCCTTCCAATAGGCTCATGGCTCGTCGCCTTCCCGTAAGGCAGAGGTGGACAATGCGGCGGTCCCCAACAAGGCCGATAGGGGACCACTGGCGATGAGCACCAGCAACCAGGTCAACAGGTAGAGCCCCGCCAACTCGATTGTCTTGGCGCGCAACGCCAGCCCGAGGGCGAGCAAGCCAAGGCCCAGGTTGTCGGCCTTGGTCAAGGCGTGGAGACGGGTCAAGGTATCGGGAAAGCGGATCAGGGCCACAGTACCGGCACTGAAGAAACCGATACCGGCGGTGATGAGTGCCCAGGCCAGGAGTTCAAGGAGTTCAAGCATCAGAATCCTCTCTCTCGGCATGCCGGTTCGGCGGCAAGCGATACCGCCGGGCGAAGGTAACCCCTGAGATGGCCCCTAGCAGGGCGAGCACCAAGGCGACCACGATCGCCTCGGAGGCATCGGCGGCTACCAGTAAGAGGGTCACCCCAACACCTGCGGTGCTTAATAGCTGGGCCGTCAGCATGCGATCCACCGCGGAAGGGCCGCGCAGCAGCTGCCCTAATCCAACCCCCAACAAGACCAACAACACCAAGGCAGACCCCTCCAAGATCATAGGGTCTATTCCTCCTTCAAACCGAAGAGCCGCGCTACGCGACGTTCCAAGGTGGTGAGCTCATCCTGCAGGGGTTGGTCACGATCTATGGTGTGGATCTCGAGCGTCTCTCCTCGGTCACTCAGAAACAACGTCCCCGGCAGTAGGCTCACTAAATTGGCAAATACGAGCCGCGAACTCCCTTGGGGGAGTCTACATAGATAGGTTACCCGTGCAGGGTTTAGCGGTAGATCGCGGCGAAACGCCCGGATGCTAACATCCCAACCTCCGCGCAGTGAGTGGAAAAGGAAATAGGGTAGGAAAGAGAGGGCGGCAATGGGCCGGATGACAGATGGTGTAGCTGGCGCCAGTGACAACGCTGCGGCCCACCCGAGGCCGATGGCGGGGGTCGCGATCACCCAAGAGGCAGTATTGGGTCCAACCAGTAGCAGCCAAATCCCCAGCAGCACCAATGGCCAAGAGATGAGACGTTGAATCATCCGGCTCTCCCCATCAGTAGATAGGGCCTATTTATGCCATGGCTTGGCAAGAGGGGACAAATAGAGAAAGAAGAAGGGGAATGCAAATTGCTAACTGCTTCGCCAATCCTTGGGCCTCCCAAAGATTTGCCTCTTTAGGCGAGTTTCGATTGAGGTTGTATTCTGCTTGATTGCTATAGTGCGGTGGTCAAAGGATCTATAAAAGGATCTATAGATGAGGCGTGCAGCCGCTCAGGCTGTTTTGACCAATGGTTCCCTTGACGCGCGCATATCTCGGTCTTCGCCCAACCCCGAAGGCTTGTTGGTACCAACACTTCTCCGCCCCGAGAGCGGGCCGTGGAGCGACAAGAGTGGGTCTCGATGGGGTCGCGAGGCGTGAAGATCGAAAAGTCACTGAATAGAAAAGGGGGGGTGTGAACAGTGATGAAGGCTTGCTTGGCTTTGTTGCTACTTGCCGTGTTCTGCTCTTGTACCGCTCAGGCGGCCACAATTGGGGTTCGAGGTGCGATCGATAGCAGTGCAGACGAGAGCTTTGACGTCTACGAGCTGTTCGCGGTGTTTGACCTTCCGTGGACGAGGAGGCTCAGCAAGAGCCTCGCCCTACAGCCCCAATTCGAGGTCACGGGCGGCATGCTGGAGGCCGCTGGTCAAGAAGGGTTTTTGGGCACAGCGGGACCGCGCTTGGCACTGCGGACCGAACGCGTGTCTGTAGACTTTGGTGTCGGATTGGCGGTTGTGGGAAAGAAGCGCTTCGGCAATCAGGATTTTGGAGGTCACTCCCAGCTGACTGCGCAAGTGGGGGCACGGGTCAATGTCTATAGGGGTTTCAATCTTGGCCTGCGTTTCCGGCATATGTCGGATGCCGAGATCCATGGCGGTAGAAGCCTGAACCTATCCTTTGTTGAGGCCGCATATCGGTTCTAAGGCCTATCGAGAGGTAACTCGGATCGTGCTGTGCCTCCAGTTAGGCTAGGTGACCCTAGTTGGGGGTATAATGCCTTTTCATGCCTGTTCGGTCCCTCAGTGATCACCCTAGTGTGAGGAGCGGATCACGGGGGCGAGGGTTGCAGTAGTTGCATAGCAGGTTGGCATACAAGCGTCCCCTCGGGGCTTTATTATTCCCCGCCTCGCTAAGGGAGTCTGGATAGTCCGATGATCAAGATAGTGGGTACCTGCCATGTCTTTAATCTCAGAGAGCGCGTCAAATCGCTTGTCCACTCTTCTCATCCCGATGTGGTGTGTGTTGAGCTTGACAAGAAGCGCTTAGAGAAATTAAGGGAAACCACCCCACATTCCGCCGGCTTGCTTGCACTAATGCAACGGTTGATGGCAAGGCGCTATGGGGCCGAACCGGGCAATGATATGCTCGGTGCTGTCGAGGGTGCAGAGGAGGCTGGAATCCCGTTCCTCCTGATCGATAAGGATATCGATAGCTTGGTGGACAAGCTCCAAGACGCCTTCCTCAAGGAATTTGCCAACCCATTCGAGTTGGTCAGGAAGCTCTTGACCGCCATGGACCTACCGCGCGAGCAAGGGAGCTGGCCCATCCTGTATAGCCGGGATGCGATCGAGTTCTTCGTCCAAGATTTCGCCCAAGACCCGGATCGCTACCACCGGCAGTTCGAGCTACTCTTCCCCTTTTTCAAGCGGGTGCTCCTCGACGAAAGGGAAGAGCATATGGCCAGTCAGATCAAAGAGCTGGCAAAGCGTTATGAGGAGCTCTTTGTAGTTGTCGGAGCTGGCCACGTCCACGGATTGGAACGCTTGCTTGCCGATCAGGAGGTCCATTCGCTCCAGCTATTGGAGCCCTGATCATCTCTATTGTCCCAAGCGGTTAGGTGAGTGCCCCCCCGCAGCTGCTCCCCTGGCCTGCGGTGCACCCATAGCAGTGGTCAGCCGTTCGGATGGGATGCTCGGTAAACTCCACCTCGAGGAGGTCACGCAGGTGTCTGAGTCCCTTCTCGCCGCCTAGAGGGAGACCCAACATCTGGTTGAAATCGCAGTCGTAGACATAGCCACGCCAATCGACGCTGAGCAGGTTACGGCACATCACGTAGTCGAGATTCTCGGCCCGGTAGGCGCGGTGTAAGGTCGCCATGTAATCTTCGAACTGGCCCTTGGAGAGTAGCGTGCTCCCAAAGCGCTGGATCGGCATGTTGGTGAGGGTGAACAGGCGATCGAAACCGATCCCGAATCCCTCGTTGAGGTAGCGCCGGTAGTCGGCCTCGAGCTCCTGTTGCGGAGGAGGCAGGCTCGGGCCGAGGGGGTTGTAGACCAAGTTCAGGGTCAGGTCGGACCCCGCCTGCCCATAACCCAGGAGGTTGAGCCGTTGCAGGCCGCGGATGCTGACGACAAAGACGCCGCGGCCCCGTTGCCGGTGCACATTCTCTTCCTT
>CAYUWI010000143.1:0-4034 GCA_964448275.1 uncultured Gammaproteobacteria bacterium
TTTCGAAAACGGGCCACCGGTCAGCGGTTCGAGGAACTCGTCAGGGTCACGCCACTCTGACCCGACCACCTCGTCGAGTTTCGAGACGATGCGGTCCTGCACGTGTGGGTCGAGCGAATCGAATTGATCCGCAGCTCGCGGCGTAAACTTCCACGTCCAGTCGTCGTCACTCGACATCCTCGTCCCGATCCATCATCTCGACGACTTCCTCCCGAGACACCAGTTCCGCCTCGCCCGATCGGAGGTCGTGTTCGCTCGCCGCGATCTGTTTCCACCCCTCGCGGGAGAATTCCGGATGCTTCACCGCGTCGCGGGCAGCGTAGCGGAGAAACTCGCTCCGGGAATTGAACCCCTGTTCCCGCCATGTCGCGTCGATGTCTTCGAGGAACGCTTTGCTGAGGCGAAGATTGATCTGGACCATTTCAGGGCCATCGTCGCCATCTGTGGTATCTGCATCGGACATATACAGATGCTTTGCGCTCGTATATACTAAGCCTTGTCGTCGTTGTGGGGACACCGACACGACTTCGGCCGTGTATACAGGCCCCACTCGTCATACAGGAGAGGGGTGGCACGAGTCGATTCGTGCCGGTGCCAATCATCGATCGGTTATCCCGTCCCTCTTCGAGTCATCCATCGAAAACCACTGCCAGCGACGACCCCTGGTACGAGCCGTAACGAATTCTCGCCGAATCCATCACGCCACCGATAAAATGGCTATAGAGAGTCTAAGACGTCGGATAAGGCGGGAGTGGACTCGCCGGGATTCCGGTACGCTGTTTCAAAGAATCCGTTTAATCCCCGTGCTGTCTGGCGGTTTGTATATAGTCAGAGGTAAGTACAGAGGTCACTCGTACTGGCAAACCTCAAAAAATTGATGTACGCATACTGGCGGACGACGGCGCAATCCGATCGAGCATAATGGAGCAGTCTTTGAGTGTAATCCGGTTGCCCTCCGTCGTCACGCCGAAGATCGTCTCTACCTCTGTGACGGTGTTCATTTCATTGATATCACGAAACGAGCCGATCAGCTGTAACCCCCCGCCATCTTCGGGGATGAAGGTGAATTCGCCGGCGACGGCGTTGTCTGGTGAGTCGTCGGGTAGCCTCCATTCGCCGCGGTAGGTCATTTCATGCATAATGAGAGGGATTGTGGGCTTCTCAGTTATATTGTTCTGTCGTCAGATCGATTGAGGTCCGAAGTATTTGGTTCGTTGAGACGAGGGGAAGGACGTTCATTCCACCACTCTCGTCCATTTCGGCGGCACTTAGCCGGGAGTCAACTGCTGTATATGTGCGTTCTATTCAGCACTACTCGTGAAAAATATCACATCTCTATCAGAATAGGCGCGACCGATACAGAGCGTGTAGTCAGCACCTGGGCGTGAGCGATTTCGGGACCAAGTGTTTCATTTGGATTCTGTATCGGTGTCGGTCAGACGCCGCTTCAGCAGGTATGCTGCGCCACCGATACCCGTGAGTGCGCTACCCACCCCAAACCCGGGACCGCCCTCCCCTGTGGCCTTATCGTTGTCGGCATCCGAGACATCGTCGATGTCATTGGAATCCTCGCCATCAGCGTCATCGGGAGTATTGGTTTCTCCATCACCCATAGCGTCGTCACTTTCACCATCGGCATCATCGGGAGTACTGGTTTCTCCATCACCCATAGCGTCGTCAGTCTCGCCATCGGCATCATCGGGAGTACTGGTTTCTCCATCACCCATAGCGTCGTCAGTCTCGCCATCGGCGTCATCGGGAGTACTGGTTTCTCCGTCGCCCACAGCGTCGTCACTCTTGTCTTCTATGACATCGGCGTTCCCTTCTTGGTCAACCGAGAGGACTTTCGTGGCGTCGTATTCGTTTCCGCTGTCGAGGATGATTGTAAGCGTGATGGTGTACTCTCCGGCTTCCTCGAACTCTTGGGATACGGTCTCGCCGACCGCCGTCCCGACATCACCAAACGCCCAGAGAAACCTGCTTATGTCGTTAACGCCGCCCTTACTCCGACTGGCGTCGAACTCGATAGTGCCATCCCCCGCGGATTCGACCCCGAAAGTGATAGATGGAGTGATAGTTTCCCCCATCCCTTTGACATCATCTCCCTTGATGCTTCGTTTATGGAATTCGACGATGTCGTCCATTGCGGGACGCGGCGTGTGACCGGTGTCCTTGTACACGCGGAATGTGGCGTCTATATCAGCTTCACGGTACGTCTTCTGACAGGTCGGAAACCGCTGGGCGATCATATCGTCGCCGTAGATGTCAAGTGCCAGTTCGCGTAGCTCGTCGTCGGTCCAGGCGTCGTCATACGGGATGGTGTCGTTATCATCTTCCGCCCCCATGTAGAGGAACTGGTTCACCTCGTCGAGTGCGTCAGGGTCGAATGGTTCCCCCGTAAGTTCCTCGACGTCCGCAACGCCGACGTGGTATGGGAGTTCGCGACCGTCCCGCTCCGCGACCGGAAGAATCGCCATCCCGTTCAGTCCACCGGCCGTTACCGAGACGACCTCGTTCGGGTGGAGGACGGTGAACCGGTCAGCGAAAGTGCCTGACGCCGAAAAGCCGTTGAGCATGATCCCATCGGCGACCGGGTAGTCCTCAGCCGCTAGTTGCTCTCTGGCGTGCTCAACCATCCGGAGGAGTTGCAGGTCAACCCGCTCAAGCGGGCCTGAGTCGATTCCCATTGTCGTATCGTCGAGTTGGTGGACGTAGTGCGTCCAATCGACTGGTTCCTCACGAGGTCGGGGAAACACCGGGACCAAGAATGGCGCTCCGAGGCGGTTGGAGAGCGTCTCGGCACCACGCTCTATGCGGTCGCGGGCGCGTTCCAAGTGTTGATCGAAGTCGTCGGTCGATGTCCCCGTGTTGTTCGATTCCACCAACAGCGGTGCTTTTGGGTCTGACTCCACGCGGTCCGGCGCGTACAAGAAGTACGGGTAGTTGAACCCCGCATCAGGATCGGCGTCAACGAGGCGCGTATCGAACCCCGGCCTCGCTTCCGAAGCATCCCTAACCCGCACCATCGCGTCGTCGGTATCGAGCGTCCCACCGTTTGACTCCCATAAACGAGCCGTCAGCTGGTGATTTCCCTCCGAGAGCGGCCAGTCGTCTGGTTTGAGTTCCACATCCTCGACGACATCACCGGCATCGAGGTTGAGCCTCGTAGACGGGTTACCGACGACGTCCCCTGGATCGTTCCTACCAATGACCACGAACGCATCCACGTCCGTCGCGGCGTAGGCTACTGTAATTGACGTCCCGTCAGATTCCTGGTTCTCGAACCGCACTTCCGGTTCGGGGTCAGACGCAACCGTGCCGGATGCACTCAACAGGGTTGTGCTGGCGACGGCACCGCCTAATGCCCTAAGTGCCGACCGTCGAGCCACCCGCGTCGTTTCCGTTGGATTGGCTTCGTCGGTGATTGATTTGTCAGTTCTCATAAGCAGAAAAACTTGCAGTAATGGTATAATTTTGGCGATCTCTCTCGTACCAGATACAGTTGGTAAGTGAGTCAGTTTTCAAATTCTCACACCCTGCTCGGATCCGAGTCCCATGTTCCATGAGCGACCTTCTTGGTCCCATTCAATTCACCACGATCTCGGTTTAAGAGCGTTCCAGACCAAGATTGACCCTTCGTCAACCCAGAATATCCCCAAATAAATCAATCGCTGGTGAGTTTTCCAATTCTAAGGTGCTGCATATGCGCTCTGTATTCAGCAGCGTCTGAAAAACCTATCAGTACTGCTGACTTTACCGAGGAGAGGTCATTCCTGATATGTGCGGCGTCATGAGATGGGTCCAACCAGGAGCAATCACCGATCGATTATCTCGTCCCGCTCCGTGGCGGGTAACACGAATCCAAGCCAGCCATGACCCCCGACACGACTCGTAACGAATTCTGGCCAGATTCAACAATCCCACCCTCAGTAGGAGTGAGAGCCGCTGAAACGCCCGAAAATGGGATATAAGGCGGAAGTGGACTCGCCGGGATTCCGTTACACCGTTTCAAAGAATCGGTTTAATCCCCATAC
>CAYUWI010000144.1:0-4003 GCA_964448275.1 uncultured Gammaproteobacteria bacterium
GTTGCCGAGCCGCCAAGGTAATAGGGGCTTGTCTAGTGAGGAAGGATCAATGTGCACTAGCCTTGCACGCCCAGCTCTATTGTACCGTGGATTGCCAAAGCTGGCGAACTGCACATGAATCCCCTGTAACTGAAACCTGGAATGAGCGATTTTTCCGGACAATCTCACGCCAAAGGCTTTGAGCCGCGCTTTAGGAGGGGAGTCAGCGTTCACCCAAAAGGTTACCCTCACCCTGCCCTCTCCCATCCGATGGCAGAGGGGATGCCCAGACGCGCAAAGGGTAAAATCGCTCAAATTGGATGAAAGCCTCGAAACCCTGGATCGCTAAGGTGATTCAAATTCATTCGGCGTTTTTCCCGTTCACCAATGTGAGCTACAGTCAGAAGTCTACTACCAGGGCGAGTCCTTCACTATTTTCCCAATCTTGCTGTTGCCACACCGCCGAAAAGCTTATACAAATACACGTTTATATGGAAGCTAAGCATAGAAGATTGAGATTGCTACGAGGCCAGCCTTTTCACATAAATGTAAAGGATGCCGATGGCAGACGCTTTGTTCGCCTTTTCCGTCAATGCTGGCGCCAATTACCATTCAATGACCGACGAAAAATTATATCCTTCTGGAAGAATTTGGAGTTTCCTTATCCTGTCTTTGAACTCTCGAACATGTGGGAAGGAGTCGACGAAAACCTTGGGCAGACTGATGAAAACGGTGCAAGGATTCGCTTCAATGCAGACGCTTTCCCGCATATGCCGGATCAGGCGGCAGTCGCAGTCATAGCCCACGAACTGGCACACGTCTTTCAGAAAGTATTAGGACGCCTTCCAGGGGGAGAGAACGAAGAGGAAAACGAGCAACATGCGAACCGAATTGTTGACGACTGGGACATTAACAGGAATCCGAGATTATGGATCATAGCCGCACAAGAGGAGAAGGGACTCAGCTTCGAAGACGCTTGCGAAAAAGTCCGAAAGCTCGTTAATGAACTGCAATGAAAGCCCACCAGCCGCTAGGCCTGTGCGTTGCCGAATCCCGTAATTCTACTACTACTTTCAATTCGAGCGCCCAGGAATTTCTATGGCCGACAACGTGCCGGCGGCTCACAATTGAATCCATAGTGCAACTAGCCTCCGCAAGCTACCAGCTTACCTCTGCTAAGACTTCCCGGGTCACATACCGCTTAAAGCTCTCGGGGTCCCGGAAGCAACGGAATCCCCGTTCGGCGGCGAGCTTCAGAACCTCTTCCACTTCGTCGATAAGTACTGCCACGGGCTGGCTCAGCTCTTCCTGGATACCCTCCGGCCACGCGAGGTCGAAAACGGCGACCTGGGTGCCTGTATCCGGATCACTGACCTCATACCCAAGAGTCCCCCGCGGTAAGCCTTGGTCAGCCACCCAGTCATTGAGCTCCTGAAGTCTTTGCTCCTCAGCTTCGCTGTCGATCCCTCCGAGCACTTCAGCCTCGGTCACCTTCGTCGGCTCGGCTTGCGATGGCCCGCCTTCTTCCATCCAGCGCGAATCGTCGTGCAAGAGGCTCGTCAAAAACTCGTTCATCGCCTGTGCCGGAAGTCTTTTCCTCGCTTCAAGGAAGTCACGGTAATTCTCCAGCTTCCATAGGTCGGGGTCATCTGGGATCCACTGGCTGGCGAGTGCTCCCGGATGGTTCTCTTCCACCTCTGGGGAATGTCCCATAACCGGAATCGCGAATCGGCCAAACATGACGCGATCGTGATCGAGGCCCAAACGGTTCCCGATAAGGTTTAGGCTTTGATGAACCCACTTCACCGCCCGCTTCAGCCCTTCTTGGATATCGCCTGCTCCTTCACTGTGCAGATGATGGAACTTCGCCTCCCCGGTTAGGACCGTATTCACACAACGCAGCAGCCAATCGAGGGTCAAGTTGTATTCGTGCTTCTCCCATTCCTTCAGGTGGCCCTGCATTTGTCGCCGGGCCTCCGGCCAATCCGCGCAAATCTTCGCCAAGGCCAGATCCCCTTTCGAAAGCTTCGTTCCTCCGCTGTTTACGCGGTTGAAGATGTCGACGACCACATCCAGCGATTTTTGCTCGTGCGTCAACTCCTCAATGTGGAGGTCGACGTCTAGAATGCCAAGCACCCGTGAAAGGCCGCTCGTGTAATCGCCAATGCGCGATGCCAGCTCCGGGCGTTGGGCGAAGGAGTTAACGAACTCGCCGAGCCCCTCGTGTCTTTTTTGCATCAGTGCCGTCACGTCGACCCATCTGGGGTCTCCCTCCATTTTCGTGGGCTGATAGAACCGAAACAGCTCGTCCTCCAGATGGAACATCAAACCGGAAAACGCCCTCTTGTCGCCGTCGAAAAACGCCGGGGCTCGACCGCGCACCACGCCATACAACGAGGTCATGCGCTGTTGCCCGTCCAACAGAAGTTTCACCACCCCTGGCGCCAGATCGCCCTCTCCCCGATGCGACGCAATCTTCGCCTCCGTTGCCCACACCAGGAGACTCCCCACTGGGTGCCGGCGATACAGCGAATCGAAAAGCCCTCGCACCTGGTCCCGGTTCCACGCATAGCCCCGCTGAAACTCCGGCAGCGCCATGTGCCCTCTATCGACGTGATCGAGAATTGTAGATATTTTCATTGCTTAGCTGATTACTACCAGTTTACCGGTCTTCCTGTCCGCAGTAACCATATATTTCGCTGAGGGCTCGATCTATCTCAGCAGAAACGAGCTTGAATTCATGGATCATCTCGGCCAACTTTGGTTCTCTGGTAGTGAGTTCGTCGACGTTCAAACTCTCCAACGATGCAGCCAGCTTCCTTAAAACCGTTTTCGTGACTTTGCGTTTTTTCGACACCACCAAAACCCCCGAGGCATTATAGATATTGGTTTGCAATTTCTCACCCAGCAGGTAATTATTCGTCAATGTCGGGTCAAATCGACGCAAAAGCCTGCTTCGTCTTACCGTCATTTCGTTTCCGGCTGCAACGATTTCTTTCTCTCGAGTTTTCGCTGTCTTCCAGGCTTCAACTAAGTCTTGTGTCGAGTCCTGCCCCCAAGGATCCTGGTAAAAAATTTGCGCCGATGCGTGGTTTGATTCAATCCAGAACTGCACGATCTTTCGCCATTCGAGACGACTTAGCTCACGTTCAAGCTCAAACCGTGATTTACTGTCTACTTCTTGAGACAGCTCGTCTTCTCCAAAAATTGCGTTAAGAAGCCGCTCCTCTGCAGATTCATCTTCCATCTCGTTGCCCCCTATTCGTTCGTACCGGTCTCGATGTCTGCGGGAAGCCCCAACTCACGAAGGGCCGCTTGGATCTCGTCAAGACGCTCTTTCGTAATTCCGTTTTCCGGAGCGACCTCGAAAGTCACTTTGAGCTTCAGACTCCGATCGGTCGCATACTTGGAGAGGACTTTGGTGTAGAAGTTCATCCATTTTTGGGGCGGAACGTCGCCGCTCCACGAGAGGCTTTTGACGGCGGCTTCGGTTGCATGGCCACTTCCCGCCGAAGGCCCCTCCTTACCGCCTGAAGACTCGCACGACTGAGGGGACTCAGCGCCACTGGCGGCTTCACCCGTTCCGGATTTCTCCGACTCCGGAGGGGAGGGAGTGGTCTCTTGCTCCTTTTCCTTCTGGAGTCTTTCGCGGTACGCGAGAGCGGTTTCTTTAGGGATGATGAAGGTATCGTCGGAGATTTCGACGTCGAGGGAGTTCATGGACTGCTCAAAATAGAAAAGCGCGTGGTTTCACTGCGAAGCGTTCTCTGGGAATCCGGCAGCATCCAGATTTGAGCGCTTTTAAAGGTCCGCGCCGAGGAACCGCATTCACGAATCATCTTCTCGACAAAGGCAAGCGTGTTCTGCTCCTGCTCCATTGTCTGCTCGAAATCGGCAACGACAACGGATAACGCAGGCCGATCCGAGATCTGAATGGTCTTTTCAGGAAACCATATCGGGGTCAGACCAGAATGGCACTTAGTTAAGCGGATTTGGTCTTGCGGCCTCTGTGCGGGGTTTCCTT
>CAYUWI010000145.1:0-3979 GCA_964448275.1 uncultured Gammaproteobacteria bacterium
GGAGGATTCGACGAGAAATTCTTTTTATACTACGAAGATGTCGATATCTGCCTGCGGGCACGATTCAAAGGGTACCAGGTTGGACTCGACCCCGGTGTCCATATAGTACACGAGGCGCAACGCAAGAGCCGCCGTCACCCCAAATACCTCTGGTGGCACCTGCGTAGTATGACCCGTTTCTTTTTATCACCCCCTTTCTACGCCCACGTTGCAGGACGTAGCGTAACGAGCCGTAAATCAGAGTAGGATTGCCCAGACCCTCAAGGGGCAAAGGGATCGAATGCGTAGCATCATCCAGGACAGACGGATGGCGACCAAAGACTACCAGCCGCCAACAGACCACCCCCTGTTGCGCGGGACCCTCTGTGCCTCTACGGGCTGGTTCCTCGGGAGGAAGAGCCAGTGAGCTTGGCTTGGCTAATTGCCGCCCTGGCCGGGGCCCTCGCCGGGGGCCTGACCTGGCTCTTCTCCAACCCCGAATCCCGGTGCTTTATCCTTGATGAGCCGACCCCTCGCTCCCTCCATCAACATCCCACACCACGCAGTGGCGGCATCGCGATCGTCCTGGCACTTGTCGCCGGTGGGGTGACCGCCTGGCTTGCCTTGAGGCCAAGCCCCATGGCTGCCTGGATCGGGCTTGGCGCAGTGCTCGTCGCCGCGATCTCCTTCGCTGATGACCGGCTTTCTGTCCCTCCAGGGTACAAGCTGGGCGTCCAACTCCTCGCCACATGGATGCTGATCGGTGTTGGCCTGCGGCCCGAGACGCTCAGCCTCCCGGGACTCGAACTGAGCTGGCCGGTCACGAATAGCACGGTCTTCACACTACTCCTGCTGCTGTGGATGACCAACCTGTACAACTTCATGGATGGGATAGACGGCCTTGCAGCGGGGATGACCGTCTTGGGTTTCGGCACCTTCGCGGCCTTGGGGTGGTGCACTAGCCATCTAGGCTTCAGTACGTTGAATCTCGTGGTCGCTGCGACGGCGGCAGGTTTTTTGGTGTGGAACTTCCCGCCAGCCCATGTGTTTATGGGAGATCTCGGTTCATCGACCTTGGGTTTTTTAGCCGGTGCCTTCTCGCTGTGGGCAACCTGGGCCCAAATCTTCCCCTTGTGGGTCGCTGGCCTGGTATTCTCCCCCTTCATTGTCGATGCCACAGTGACGTTGCTCCGCCGTCTTACCGATGGAGAGCGGGTATGGCAGGCCCACAAGTCCCACTTCTACCAGCGCCTCGTCCAGCTTGGCTGGGGGCATCGCAAAACGACCCTAGCAGGGTATGTGCTCATGGCCCTGTGTGGGGGGTCGGCGCTGCTTGCCTTCCAGCTCCCGCCCAGAGGTCAGTGGGGGATAGTGATTACTTGGGGGCTGATCTATCTCGGGCTCATGGGGGCCGTAGGCATCGGCGAGCTCCGGCAACAGGAGGCAATCTCGATGCCACAACTCGCTGAGCGGCTCGGCAGCCGGACTGCTATCATCCTCCACGACCTCTGCATGGCTGCTGCCGCTTGGCTCGGGGCCTACTGGTTCCGGTTCAACCTCGGTTCGATCCCGGAGCCCTTCTTTGAAACCGCCTGGATGATGCTCCCTCCACTCCTCGGGATCCAGGCCGGGGCCTTCCGATACTTCGGGCTGCACCGTGGCCTGTGGCGCTTCACCTCGCTACCGGATCTCACCCGGATCGTCCGTGCGGTTATCGCGGGGCTGGCCCTTTTCACCGTGGCTGCGTTCCTGCTAACGCGGATGGAGGGTATGCCACGCTCAGCCTTGCCGCTCTATGGCTTGCTCCTGGTTCCGTTATTGGTGGGGCCACGGTTTGCGTATCGTTACTTCAAATTCGGCCAGATGCCAGCCCAACCTGGGGAACGCACCCTGATCGTCGGGACCGGGAAGGCCAGCGAGCTCCTGGTACGGGAGCTCTTGCAGGACCCTCAACAAGGGTATGCACCGATCGCCTTGGTTGACGATGACCCAAGCAAGTTGGGCAAGGAGATCCATGGTATCCGAGTCGTCGGGCAATGTCGGAGCATCCCCCAGATCGTCGAGGAGCAGGCAATCGATCTGATCTTGATCGCACTACCTGCATCGGCAGGCTCACAACAGCTCCGCCGAGTCGTTGAGCTGTGCGAAGGCACTGGGATCCCTTTCCGGATGGCGCCCCGTCTAAAGGACCTAATGGCGGGACGGGCCTCCTACAAGGAACTACGTGAGGTCTCCATCGAAGACCTCTTAGGGCGAGACCCCATTGCACTCGACTGGGACATCCTCCGCACAGGACTCGCCAATAAGCGGGTATTGATTACCGGGGCAGGGGGCTCGATCGGCTCGGAACTGTCTCGACAGATCGCCCGCCTCAATCCAGAAGAGATGGTGGTCCTCGACAAGAGCGAGGCCAACCTGTACAACCTCGAGACCGAGCTGGCCCAGTCTTTCCCCCAGGTGGCACATCACCCCATATTGCTCGATGTCTGCGACCGGCACGGGGTGGAGCACGTCTTGAGGTGTCACCTTCCCCAGGTCGTATTCCACGCCGCTGCCTGCAAACAGGTCCCGATCCTGGAGCGCCAGGTACGGGAAGCGGTACGCAACAATGTGGTGGGGACCCGGGTCCTGGCCGAGGCGGCAGTTCGTGCCGGAGTCGAGCGGTTTATCCAAATCTCAACGGACAAGGCCGTTAACCCAACCAGTGTGATGGGGGCCACGAAGCGGGTAGCCGAGATGTTCTGTCAAAACTTTCCCGCGCCCCAACACACGGGCTTTATCACTGTCCGTTTCGGCAATGTCTTGGATTCTAAGGGAAGTGTTGTCCCACGCTTCCGTCAACAGATTGCGGCGGGCGGGCCAGTCACAGTCACCCATCCCGAAGTCACACGCTATTTCATGACCCTCTCTGAAGCCGCCCAGCTCATCCTCCAGGCAGCCGCCATGGGAGGAGGTGGAGAGATCTTCGTGCTGGACATGGGAGAGCCCATCGAGATTCGGTACCTGGCAGAGCAGATGATCCAGCTCTCGGGCCGGGTTCCCCGAGAGGAGATCCGCATTACCTACACAGGTCTCAGGCCAGGGGAGAAGCTCCATGAAGAGCTCTTCCACACCGAGGAGTGGCCGGTCAGGACACAACACGCCAAGATCCTAAGGGCCGACTCCCGCTGGATGGCCTCGGAGAGCCTCGCCCAGGCGCTCGATACCTTGGAACAGGCGTGCGCGGAATACGACGAGACCCGACTCCGCGCCCTCCTTCGAAGGGTGGTCGCAGAGTATCACAGTATCGAACTTCGACCGACCGGCTCTGATCGCCCCAATCATGAATATTGAGGTTGCCCCCGGCTGCCCTTAGGCCTCAGGGGAACTCTTGTATTCGTAGTCGTAATAGTAGTAGCTGCTGTGGTAGCGTCCCTGCGCACTCTCGGTGCGTAGGTCATTGAACAAGATCCCGGCGATCGGGACACCGTGTTGGCGGCTCCGCCGGATTCCCTCCTCTACCTCCTGCAGACGGTTATAACTAGCACGCACTACCATCAAGACTGCCCCAGCCTGGGCCCCGACGATGGTGGCATCGGTTACCGCCATGATCGGAGGGGTGTCCACCAATATCAGATCATAGCTCGCCTCGAGCTGCTTCAAGAGTTCCGTGAAGCGGCTCCCCATGAGCAGCTCCGCAGGATTCGGGGGCAAGGTCCCAGTGGTCAACAGATCCAGGTTTTCATGTACATTCCAGAAGCACTCCGACCCTCTCTCTCCACTGAGGAGCAGGTCCGAGAGCCCCGGGGCCCGATCGAACCCGGTGTAGTTATGCAGGTGGCCACGGCGCAGATCGGCGTCGATCAGGAGTGTGCGCTGGCCAGCCTCGGCCAGGAGGTAGGCCGTGTTCATCGAGAGGAAGGTCTTGCCGGTGTGGGGGCTCGGACCTGTCAGGACGATAATCCGGTGCTCGACCTGGAGGAGGGCAAAGTGCAAGCTGGTACGCAGGCTCCGCAGGCTC
>CAYUWI010000146.1:0-3971 GCA_964448275.1 uncultured Gammaproteobacteria bacterium
ATTGACTCCGAGAACACAGGGTAACATTCACCCAGGGTTTTGTTAGGCGCTCTTACTATTCTCCGGAATCCATGAAGGCAAGGTGTTTATCGAGATCATTGGCTACACCAAGGGAAAATGAGACTCGTAGGAACATCAAACCAAGGAATGGAGGTAACAAGGCATCATAGCAGCAATCTTGGAGCCATCAGCCCGGTATATGAAAGGCGGTCCTGAGGTTGCATAGGGCAGGGTCCCGTTTACGGCTTGGACAGGGCTCAGACTACCGGTAGACGGTGCACAAAGGGGAGTGGACTCAGAGAAGCGATCGACGCCGGGTTGGGTTCTACAATAGACAAAACGCCGCGGGGACCCTTAGCTACCCTGGCTCTGAAACTGCTCCACTGCCTCCATAACGTGCGTTGCGTATAGGGTAGCAGGACCGCCATCCATGAAGATGGCCACACTGATCGCCTCCATGATCTCCTCAGTGTTTGCATCGGCCTCGAGTGCATCGTGGGTGTGGAAGGCGATGCAATCATCATGACGTGTCACCATCGCGATGGTCCGGATAAGGGTGCGGATCCCTTTTCTTCTCTTCTGTAGGGAAGGAGATTACTGGCTGACCGTGTCAGCTCCAAACCCGTAATATCGCTGATTCAGGTAGTAGCTAACGTCCTCCACCTCTTCCGCTCCCCAACCGAGACCGAGTTCCTCTTGCCAGCGCCTGACCTGGAACCGGATATCCTCGCGCGACTGTGCCTCCTGGTTGTCGCGCACGTGTACAACGCTCGTGTGGCACTCTTGACAATGGTTTTTGTAGAGCATACGTCCACGCTCGAACTCGGCACCGTGCCCGGGCTTGGAGAAGAGAGTGCCGCACAAGGCCAGAGCCGGTACCGCGAGAGGGATAAAGAGTAAGGATCGGGGAGGTGTGAGCAAATAAGGGAAAGTGTGTGCTGCCATCATTGGCTCCTGATTAAGGCGTGCAACGTCAAGGGAAAGAGCCAAAATGATCACTCTACCTGGGCTGGTGGCTCAATGATTGACGCCGATCAAACCCCCTCGCGATTGGGAGCAGACTGCACAGACCGAGCAACGGTGTATGGCGGTGGATAATCCCCATGTCAGCAGGAAAGGTCGTCCTGGGGGCGAAGGCACTGTTCCGTTTTCAGATGAGATGCTGAGAGGAAGGCCCCGACCAAGATCGGGGCCTTCTATTCTGTCTATGTCGCCCTCTATAGTAGGAAGTGACAAAGGCGCCTACGGTGTGTCGAGATCATGCTCCTCCACCCCTTGTCTCTGTCCAATACCGTGACGATATACCAATGACCCCCCATACCAGCCACCGATTATCAACACTATTACCCCCGCAGTAGTGATCAGGAAATCATTGAGGGAAACGTGCCAGTGAGACGTCTTGCCATCCCGTAGTATAAGACCCACAAGCATAAGAGCTGTGGCACTTACCATCAGAATCAGGTGGAGGGTTGCCACCTGCTGGGTGGACTCCTTCTTGATGGCTATATAGTCTGCAAACCCTGTCACCATGGCTGGAAGGGCTACTACCAGACCGCATGCCAGGCAATAAAAGCTAAAGCCCCACCAAAAGGGCTCGCCCTGCCAATAGCCGATTAGGTCCCACACTGGTACGACAACCCACAATCCGATGGGGAGGTGGACTAGAGCAGGGTGTAACGGGTGGGAGGCGAGCCGCATAGACGCTCCTAGAGTACGCCTATATTACCGCCAGAAGCAGGACGATAAACGCGACAACAGCAACTCCCGCGTGGCTCAGAACCCCAAAGGAGACAAGCCTTTGGTCACGCACGTGCAAGCTCAACAGCCAAAACCCGCCGATAGCTGCAATGATAAACAAGATCAGAGACGCTACGACGCCGCCATTGCCACCTCCCCCTAGGATAGCGATGATCAACAACAATAGGGCCAAGGCTGCCAACGCCCCGTGGCCCCAAGCAAATAGTGTGGGGGGGTTGAGGTCCTGGCTGAAGTGGTACCAGGCCATCACAACACCCCCTATAGCCGCAATGGCGAACAGTATTATCGCTGTTGCAAGCATACTACCC
This sequence comes from uncultured Gammaproteobacteria bacterium, assembly GCA_964448275.1. Taxonomy (GTDB): domain Bacteria; phylum Pseudomonadota; class Gammaproteobacteria; order Thiohalorhabdales; family CAYUWI01; genus CAYUWI01. The sequence continues at coordinate 2,067 of CAYUWI010000146.1, forward strand.
CCTTATTTGTCGTTTGATGGGGTCAAATAAAAGTCGTATCGGATCTTCCCCATTCCTGGTGTCTGCATGGCGTCGGTACTTATGTCAACTTGAACTTGACTAGTTGCCTGATCTTGCATCAATTGGGTAACACCTTGGTTGCGCGGTAGCATACCGAGTAGGTTTCGTCCCAGCGGGTTGGGGCCTCACTGGCGCTTGCGCCTCTATCCAGTGCCCTGCCTGTACTTGGCTGTTGACGCGGCTTGGTCCCTTACATGGTGAGCCGCGGTTTGAACCTTAAGCGCCGGAACCAGGGAGTGATCCAAATCTCGTTCGGGTTCTGAAGGTTGACCGGCTGAGGCCCACATGCTGACCTCTAGTGGTCTCCTTGCAGGCACACTGGAGCGAGCACGTTGGCTTCACCTTTGATTTCCCTTGTGGGGAGCGACGGCAGGATACGCTTCACACAGCCCGCAGTCTACTACTGTCGGATTGGCCCCACGGGCTGCCTCGCCCACAGCAATCCCGAAGGCTCGGGTGGTGGTGCCCCTGTTCGCATTCGGCTCCTCTTGCTTAGGGAACGGCTTACGTGCTGGAGTCTCTGTAGAGGTGAATGGATAAGCGGCCCCCTGTAGGTGATCTCGACCTCGAGGCCGTGCGATTAGACCGAGGGCTCGCTTAGACCCCGGTCCCCGGTGGTCAAGGACGCCACGCTGAACATGTTCGCTAATACAGGCCAACAGTTGAGCGTGCCCTAGTATCGGCTGGAGTTTTTCGAACTCTTCCTTGTCTAACATGGTGCCTATGAGGGAGCAGTGCGCCATGACGGACATCCAAGCAAACTATGATGAGTTACGTCGCCAGATGGTGGAGCTAATCACCGCGCAGTTCCGTGAAGCGGTGGAGTCCGACAGCGAGTCCCGGCCCGACCCACGTGTCCTGAGGGCCCTTGAACGGGTGCCACGACATGAGTTTGTACCGTTGGAGTTCCGGCACCTCGCTTATGCCGATACGCCGCTACCCATTGGCTTTGATAAGACTATCTCACAGCCTTTCATCGTGGCTTTAATGACCGATCTGCTGGCCGTCGAGTCCGGTCAGCGGGTGCTCGAAGTGGGCACTGGCCTGGGCTACCAAGCAGCCCTACTGGCCGAGCTGGGGGGCGAGGTCTATAGCGTTGAGATTGTGGAGGAGCTAGCGCAGGAAGCACAGCAACGTCTCCAGCGTTTGGGCTATGCCCAGAGTGTTGAAATTCGCGTCGGTGATGGTAGCCAGGGTTGGTTAGAGCACAGCTCCTTTGAGCGTATCATCGTTACTGCAGCACCCGAGCTGATACCGGCCCCGCTGCTGGCGCAGCTGCAGCCCGGTGGGCGTATGGTACTTCCGGCAGGCCTAGAGGATGATCAGCGGCTGATGCTCGTGGAGAAAGACGAAAGCGGTCTCCTGAGCACACAGGAGCTCCTGCGCGTCCGCTTTTCCACCCTGGAAACCACTCACTGGGGTTCTTGACCCGACCATGGAGTGGGCAACTGACCCCACGCGGAGTAGCCGCTGTGTATCGCCTCTGCGAGGGGCAACTCAAGGGGTTCGTAGTGCGCAGGCGTGGCCAGCCCCAGAGGGCTTAGGGATTTTTGCTGTTCGAGGAACCAGAAATCACCGCCACTGAAGGAATCAGTGTGGACTCAGGATCGGGTCCTTCGCCTCAGGACCCGCGTAGGATCCTCCACGCAGATATGGATTCCTTCTTTGCCGCGATCCATATGCGGGATGAACCCCACTTGCAAGGGGTCCCCTTGGTGATCGGCGGTGATCCTGCAGGCCGAGGTGTAGTCTCCACTGCCAACTACGCTGCCCGGCAGTACGGTATCCACTCTGCAATGCCCGCTGCGACTACAGTAAAGGTCCGCTTCCCGGATTTTCGGACCC
>CAYUWI010000147.1:0-3958 GCA_964448275.1 uncultured Gammaproteobacteria bacterium
GGCGCGTGCCGGGAGGCAATATCTCGGACAATGGCCCACTGAGCAGCCAGGTCCAATATCGCGGTATGTTCGGCCCGCGTATGAATGTCCTCGTCGACGGCATGTACATCAACTCCGGTGGCCCGAACTGGATGGACCCGCCGTTGCACTACATCCCCGGCCCCTTGCTGGAATCGATGGAGGCGGTGCGGGGGATCGCCCCCCTATCGAGCGGAGGAGAGCCGTTTGGTGGCACCGTTCTGGCCCACACCAAGCGCAGTCACTTCACCGCTGGTCCTGCATTCAAGGTCAGTGGTGACGCAACCCTCAACGGGCGCACTGTCGACGACGGCTTCGCCGGTGGGGGGATCTTCTCAGTTGCCAATGATACCCACCGTCTGCACGTGATCGGGGCCAGCGAGATCGGTGACGACAGCGCCTTCGGTGACGGCACGATCCGCGCGACTGAGCACGAGCGCCATACCTCCGGCGCAGGCTACGGGACTGACCTAGGCGCTCACGAGGTCTCACTCAACTACCGCCACACCGACACCGATGACACGGGGAATCCCTCCTTGCCCATGGATATCGACTTCTTCGATACCGATATACTGAGGGCCGACTATACTGGACGGCTGGGCGCGGTCGCGCTCAACGGCAAGGTGTACTACTCAAACATCGACCACCGGATGAATAACTTCAAGCTACGTCCGACACCGAATTTCAACCCAATGACCCCCGGCCCGGACCCCCGTTTCGTCAATGCCCAGTCCGACGGGATCGGCTATGTCTTCAATGCAACCTGGACGTTGGTGGGCGGAGAGATGGAGCTAGGGGTCGATGGCCATCTGGCTGACCACGACATGGTCATCCGCAACCCAAATAATGAGGACTTCTTTGTCACCCAGTTCAACAAGGCCGAACGCGACCGCTACGGTGTCTATGCCGAGTGGATTGGCACTATCACCCCCAAGACCTCATTACAGCTCGGCCTACGTTACAACCGCTTCGAGATGGGCACCGGCGTGGTTGACGCCGCACCAGCGCGCCGCCTGCCCCCGCCGCAGCGTCTGCGCGACGCCTTCAACACCGCCGATCGTGATCGATCCGACAACAACCTCGGCTGGACCATCAAGATCGACCACCAACTAACAGATCAGCTTACACTCGAGGCCGGTGTCGCCCGCAGGACCCGCTCACCAGGGTATTACCAGCGCTATCTCTGGCTCCCGGTTGAGGTCACCGCGGGCTTGGGCGACGGCAACAACTACGTTGGGAATATCGGTCTGGACCCGGAGGTCTCTCACCAATTCGAGCTCGGCTTCAACTGGTCGGGTGATGACCTCCGGTTTTCGCCGCACGGCTACTATCGCATCGTCGATGACTTTATCCAGGGCACAGCAGCCACAGATCCCGACGTGGTTGCAGTTAGCACCTTGAACGGCGACCCGACGCCATTGCGCTTCCGCAATATCAAGGCCGAGTTCTTCGGGGTGGACCTCGATGCCGCCTATCAGATCTCCGCGCGCTGGAGGGTGAATGGCGTGCTCAGCTATGTCCGGGGCAAACGTCGCGATATCGACGATGATCTATTCCGGATCGCGCCAACTAACGCCCGCCTCACCCTAACCCGTCAGACCCATGAGTGGCTGGCAGCGATCGAGGCGATCGGCTATGCCGAGCAGGACAACATCTCCCAAACCATTGTCGGCAATGAGCCCTCCACCACCAATGAGGCGACTCCCGGTTACGTGATCTTCAATCTCCACGGGCAATGGCAGCCGGATCACTCTCGACTCACCGTGACCGCCGGCGTAAGCAACCTGTTCGATCGGGGCTTTACCAACCACATCGCCGGCTTCAATCGTGTCCAAGGCAGCGATATCCCGACGGGGAAGCGACTGCCTGGGCGCGGACGCAACGTATTCCTGCGCCTCAAAGGCCGCTGGTAGGGTTCGGCCTTCGGTTGTCCACTTTGACCCTAACCCTCAACACCCATGTTCCTGTTAGCGCCACTATCAATAACCACCCGTCTCCTCCAACCCTGCACGGCTTAGGTCAGCGCCATCCCAATCTTTTTAGAGCAAAATGAATACGAACCAGAAGACTTATCAATTGGTTTAATATTGTAGATCTGATAATCACTTTACTCTCCTACCGACTAGACAAATGGCCATCACAGATAGTTAAAAGATTTACCCTGCCAGCACCCGCAGCGCTACCGTCTGTTGAGCCAAGCCACACTTACTAGGTATTCAGGGCCACGGCCGCAGGTCCTCCGTGGGGGGCATGACCCGCAAGGCTCATTAATTGAAATAGAAAAGATCATTATATAATATTCGTTCTCGTTCTCATATTCACTGCTTCTCTCTATTGCTTTTCTATTAACTACATACCGAACAAGGAGCTCGCATGGCCAAGTTTCCTCAGCAGCGCGGCTGCGGAGATTCCGCTTTACCTCGGCTAACGATTGGCCCTATGACCCTTACCCTGGGCTCTGCCTTGGTGGCACTGACCCTACAGTCCCCCGTCAAAGCCGAAACCGAGACCTCTGAGCAGAAGCTAGCCCCGATCACTATTAGTACCGAGCGCTTCACCCAGGGCCGACCCCTGTCGGCGATTCCTGGGTCGGTGCAGGTCATCGACAAAGAGGAACTAAAGAAGCAAGTCCGATTCACCAACGATGTGGGGGAGATTCTATCCAACTTGGTGCCAGGTCTTGGCCAGTCTTCGGAAAACCTCACCAACTTCGGTCAGCAGCTGCGTGGCCGTGATTTCTTGGTAATGATCGATGGTGTGCCACAGAACGCCTCGCTACGTCAGGTCTCCAAGCACCTACGCAGCCTTGCCCCCGAGGCAGTGGAGCGGGTCGAGGTGATCCGGGGTGCAGTGGCTACCTACGGCTTCGGTGCCACCGGCGGCATTATCAACTTCATTACCAAAAGCGGCGAAGGGGTGCGGGGCACCGCACTACAAAGCACAATCGGGATCAGCGGACAGGAGGAAGGTAGCGATAGCCTCGGTGGCCGGCTCTACCAAGGGGTACGGGGCGGCAGTGGGGCACTCGATTACAGCGTCAATCTGAGCGTCAAGCGTACCGGGGTCTTCTACGACGGTGATGGTGACATCGTTCCGGCCGACGGCTTGATCCAAGGCGGTAGCCTGGCGGAATCGCGCGAATACAATGCCCAAACCAAGCTAGGCTACGAGCTCACCCCCAACCAGCGTCTGCGTCTAGCGCTTAACTACTATAAGCGCGAGCAGGATGCCGAGCACCGGGCCGACCGTAGCACCGGCAGCACCAATCCCAATAAGAAGATCAGGGCCGTGGGTGAGGAGCCGCTAGGCAAGAACCCCAGTACCGACAACCTCAATATCAGCCTCGACTACACCGCAGAACAAGTGCTCGGCGGCACCCTTTCATCGCAGTTGTATTACCAGGACTTCGAGACCCTGTTTAGCTTTTTCGAAGGCTTCGAAACCGGCGGCGGCCAATCGAAGGTAAACACCGAGCACCTCGGTGCCCGATTGGTCCACGACCGTTCGATTCTAGACCTGGCCAACGCGGTCTACGGCCTCGATTTCGACCGAGAGAAAACGAGCCAGAATCTACTAGACGGTCGAACCCGGATCCCCGAGCTCGAGGAGCTCAATTTCGCCCCCTTCCTCCAATTGGAAATCCCAGTCGGACGGGATTTCCTGCTGCGGGCCGGGGTGCGCCATGAACGGGTCAGGGTGGATACCCCGACCTTCCAGGACGAGAGCCTGTCCGATCCTGGAACCGTCAAGGGCGGTGAACTGGACTACAACGAGACCCTGTTCAACGCTGGGGTCGTATACTTCCTAACCGATCGTCAAGAGGCCTTCTTCAGCTTCAGTGAAGGCTTCACTGTCGCCGATATCGGCCGCGCCCTGCGCAACCAGAGCAGCGATGTGGACGCCGAGGAGCTCAACCCCGAGCCCCAGGTGGTACAGAACT
>CAYUWI010000148.1:0-3944 GCA_964448275.1 uncultured Gammaproteobacteria bacterium
GGCACCGCGATCTTGCCCCGACAGGATAATGAGGGTGAGGTAGGTGTTACAGATGACCTGATGTTTGCGGGCAGCGCGGCGGTCGGATTCCAGGTCAACCGCTACCTCGGCGCCGAGCTCGCGGGTGACGGTGTGGAGACAGAGTTGGTCTCCCCATCGCGGGTCAAGCTGGCAGAGTATGCTATCTGGACGATACTGGCCCAGATGCGCTTGCGCTACCCCCTCAGGCATAATCGCTGGGTCCCTTACGCGGTCCTCGGAGGGGGGCTCGGCTTCGGCGAGGTCAACGACGGTAATCCGTCTTTAGATGTCAGCGGCGGTGGCCTTGAGTCCACTCCCGTCGGGGCGATCGGCATTGGGATGGACTACTTCTTGGCGGGCAATCTGGCTGCGACACTCGAGGCGAAGCACATCTTGGGGTTCGATCCGGAGATCGCCCTGGGCAAGCAGGAGCTCGAGCTCAACCCCATCTTCGTCACAGCGGGGCTGCGGGTCTTCTTCCCCTAGCTCGAGAGCGGACCCCTCACGCGGGCCATGAGCCGGAATTGGCCATGTCTTTGATCTAGATCAAGGCCTGTTCTCCAGTTTCCCAGTACACAGGAGATAGGTCGTATAGACCGAGTTCCCTTGGGGGTCGCTCGATGGAAGCGCCCTTCTTGCTGGAACCGTCGAGCTAGGGACGGGTTTTGGTCGGTTTTCCCCTAAAAACCGGCCCTTCGCTTCTAGGGGGCACGCCCCGATTATCCGATTGCAACCCGCCGGGCCAAGTAGGTTCTTGCTTGCCCTTAGTGTCGGTAGACCCTCGCAAGGGGGTGTTTCGAACAAATCTTTCCAGTTCTTGTACTATACTGCCGATCGGCTTGGTGGCCTTGAGGTCGACCGCTCATGTGTTTTTTGGCTTTGCTCTACCGGGCCGTGCCGCACTACCCTGTTGTTATTGCTGCCAATCGCGATGAACGCCCAAATCGCCCGGGGCAGCCGCCACGTGAGCTACACCCTGGGGTGTGGGCCCCTGTAGACCCCCAAGCCGGAGGGACCTGGTTGGGGGTCAACGCCGCAGGGCGCGTGGTTGCCTTGGCCAATCGCCGCTCAGCAGCGCCTCCTGAGCCGAGGGCCCGTTCGCGCGGGCTACTCTGTCTGGAGCTGCTGGAGACCGAATGGCCCAACATAGAGTTTCCGGAGAGGCTCCGTCGCACTGTGCAGCGTGCGCCCTATAACCCCTTCAATCTAATTGTTGCCGATCGCTGCATGGCGTGGATGGCGAGCTTCACACAGGGGTCCTTGGAGCACTGGGCATTGCCCCCCGGGGCCCACCTCCTGGGCAATCGAGCCCCAGGCAGTGATGAGCCCAAGCTTGTGCGGGCCCGGGCCTTGATCGTGCCAACGGCAGGGGTGGAGGGAGGGTTAGCCATGCTCGCGCGAGTCTGCCGCGATCACGGCCAGCGTTCGGATGGCGCAGACGCGATCTGTTGCCATAGCGGCAGTCTGGTAACCTTATCCTCAATCCTCATGGCGTTATCCGAGAGGGAGGGCACCGTGCGATACTACTACGCTGCAGGTCCCCCATGTACTGCTATGTATGGGGATTATGGCGCCCTATTTGGTCTCCCTAGGCGGCGATAGGCTGGACGCCTGCCGACATCACAGGAGATAAGGCATGAGCCTCTCTTCAGTGGCACCCTACGGCTCTTGGGAGTCACCGATCACATCCGACACGATCGTGACAACGACGGTCGGATTGAGTGAGGTCTTCCGCGATGGAGACGAGCTCTATTGGCTCGAGGCCCGCCCCAAGGAGCGGGGCCGCAGTCTCCTCATGCAACGCACTGGCGAAGGTGAACATCACGAGGTTACCCCTTCGCCATTCAATGTGCGCTCCCGTGTGCACGAGTATGGGGGAGGTGCCGCCCGGGTCGAGTGTGGGGTTGTCTACTTCGTCAACTTTTCAGACCAGCGTCTCTACAGCCATCGCCCGGGCGAGCGACCGCGTCCACTCACCCCGGAGGCCCCACTGCGGTATGCAGATGGGTTAATCGATCACAGCCGCGGATTGAGCATCTGGGTGTTAGAGGACCACCGCCGCCGGGGGGAACCGCAGAATGCCCTTGCGGCTGTCCCCCTCGAGGGAGGCGACCCCGAGGTGATCGTCTCGGGGAACGATTTCTACGCTTGTCCCCGGATCAGTCCTGATGGCTCGCATCTGGTGTGGTTGGCGTGGGACCATCCGAATATGCCCTGGGACAGGTGCGAGCTGTGGCTCGCCGAGGTCGCTGCCGACGGCTCGCTCTCCGGTCATACCCTGATCGCCGGCGACCGGGAGGAGTCCATCTTCCAACCGGAGTGGTCGCCTGATGGGACACTCTACTTCGTCTCGGATCGTACCAACTGGTGGAACCTCTATCGGTTCGGTTCCAGTGGGGTTGAGCCGGTGATCACCAAAGAGGCCGAGTTCGGCCGGCCGTATTGGCAGCTCGGCACCTCGACTTATGCCTTCGACTCCGCACAGCGGATCGTGTGTACCTACTGTCTCCAAGGCGAGTGGAGATTGGCCACGCTCGATACGGCCATAGGTGAGCTGACCGAGATCGATGCGGGGTATACCCAGTTCCGGTCCCTGAGTGCCTCCAAGGGTGTGGTCACGATGATCGCCGCCTCGCCTACCCAACCAGCCGCGTTGGTCCGGCTAGGCCTTGATGATCCGGGAAGGTCAGAGGTCCTTGTGCGTTCCAGCACCCTCGAGATCGATCCCGGATACGTCTCTGTCCCCACCTCGATCGAGTTCCCTACCGGGGACGGTTTGAGCGCTTATGGGTTCTACTATGCCCCCAAGAATTCGCGGTTTACCGCCCCGGAGGGGGATCGTCCCCCACTGCTTGTCAAGAGTCATGGCGGCCCGACCGGCGCCACCGATTCCTCGTTCAACCTGGGGATCCAATACTGGGCGAGTCGTGGGATCGCGGTCTTGGATGTAAACTACGGCGGCAGTACCGGTTACGGGCGTGAGTACCGCAAGCGGCTCGAGGGTAGTTGGGGGGTTGTCGATGTTGATGACTGTGTCAACGGTGCCCGATACCTCGCTGAGCAGGGCCTTGTGGATGGTAGCCGGCTGGCAATCACAGGGGGCAGCGCCGGTGGCTACACTACACTCTGTGCTTTGACCTTCCGAGAGGTCTTTGCGGCAGGTGCCAGCCATTTCGGGGTAAGCGACTGCGAAGCGCTTGCCAAGGAGACACACAAGTTCGAGTCTCGCTATCTCGAGCGCTTGATCGGACCCTATCCCGAGCGGAGGGACCTCTACCGCGCACGTTCGCCCCTCCACCATGCCGAGCAGCTCTCCTGTCCCATTATCTTCTTCCAGGGCCTAGAAGATGAGATCGTTCCCCCGAACCAGGCGGAGAAGATGGTCACTGCACTCCGCATCAAGGGGTTACCCGTTGCCTATCTCGCCTTCCCAGGCGAGCAGCACGGCTTCAGGCAAGCCGCCCATATCAAGCGGGCCCTCGATGGTGAGTTCTACTTCTATGGCCGTGTGTTCGGTTTTGAGCCGGCTGAGGAGATCGAGCCACTGCCGATCGAGAACCTCTAGCCCCCGCTCTCAAGGGACCACCCTCTCCCCTCCCCCGACAATTCGCGTCGACCACGCTATTTTCCTTGGTTGATCTCAATCAACGAGCTCCCCGCCCCCAGTGACTATCTTGGGGGTGGCGATTGCCGCCGATCCAGCTTGCGGGGGCCGACCGCGGTTCTCTGGCCCTACCAGCTAGGACAAGGAGTTGCACATGGGAGAGACGCTCAAGCGATTGCTGGACGCCGAGAGGAAGGCCCAGGAGCGGGTACGTGAGGGGCGTGAAGAGCGCGACCGTATCATCGAGCAGGCGCGGCAACAGGCGCGAGAGGCCGAAGAGCGTCTCGAGCGACGCATCCCCGAGCTGCGCCAGTCCCAC
>CAYUWI010000149.1:0-3929 GCA_964448275.1 uncultured Gammaproteobacteria bacterium
CGCCGCGGCCGGCAGAGCGAGTATCACTAGAAGAATAAACGAAGCGAGTCGCATCGGATCCCCCTAGATAGAGTGCCGCCGGTTGCGGCGTCTTGTAGCAAGACCGGCTTGAGCTTGTCCGAGATGGGGCTCGGATCGCTTTCTCCTCGAAGCAAGGGGATAAGCAGATCCTGCGAAACCCGAACGGTTCAGCGGTGTCAGCATGGACGCTAAGAAGGTCATCAGATACCCCCTTGCATGAGTTCATATGTGACTCCCCCGAAGAGGGCGGCTAACGGCAGGGTTGTCACCCAAGCCGTGGCGATCTGGCTCACTGTACACCATTCCATCCGGCGATTGATCAGGCTAATACCAAAGATTGACCCGCACGAAACATGGGTTGTCGAGACCAGGAGCCCAAATTTCGAGGCCCTGAGAATGAGCCCCGCTGTAATGAGATTGGCCGTGAGCCCTTTTCCGGGATTCAATGCGTTGAAGCCTCCGGTGGCGGCGAGGCTAGCCCCGAGGAGACCTCCGACAAGGGCGTGAGTTGTGGAGGTGGGCATACTGAGCAGGGTAGCCAGTAGTATCGTTGCCGCCGCACCCCCACCGACTGCGAAGGCCAACTCCGGGGTAGCGAGCAGCTCCGGTGGAACCAGCCCCTTCCCTTTGAATTTCTCCGCCAACTCCGCGGCAACCAATACCGCGGCCAGACCGTCGACGGCCGTTGTGGCAGTGGCCCATCCGAGAGCCGTACGGAAGGAGGCCACCCGGCTCCCCCAAAGCGTTGCCACCCCCTTGAAGTTGTCGTTGGCGCCGTTGCTGTAGGCGAGCCACAATACGATCCTTGTAAGGATCCCCGTCATGCTCACGGCTTCTTCATTTCCGATATTGCCCCCTATTCAGACCCTATATACGCCTGAGGAAATGGCGCGGTTTCAGTCCTGGATGCTTAGTGAGCTGACCTCGCTCACCTGTTCCAATATTCAACCGAGTGCTTCCAGTCCTGGACATTGAAATTGAAGTGGCGGTCACAGCCTCCGTGTTGGATCGTCCGGTTACAGGATCAGGATAGGGCCCCACGCGCAGCTATCCCGCTTCCCCTCAGGCTGGTTTGCCACTTGGGCTCAGGCTCTTTGGATTGGGTGTTTGTTGCCATTCGAGCTCGGAGGGCATGATCCCATACCCCCTTATCAGTCGGTGGATAGTGGATCCTTTGGCCTCCAGGGCCTGCTTGGTGAGATCCCGAGCACTGCCCCCAAACCCTGCCCGGCCTGTTTTCTTTAGAAATAGAAATAGATGAAAACGGATGGATAAACGGGCGAATTACGGTATGTCGCGACGATCGAGAGCATCGGCTCGTCCACCCGGATAGAGGGCGCGAAGCTGTCTAACCGCGAAGTCGATCAGCTTCTCTCAAAGGTGGATATCACCAGTTTGGCCAGCCGTGACGAGCAGGAAGTCGCCGGCTACGTCGCCGTCATGGAAACCGTCTTCGCCCATCACGATGCGATCGCTCTCACCGAAAACCTATCCGGCAGCTTCACCGGGACGTGTTGTAATACGCCGTCAAGGACGAGGGCATCGCGGCCACTACAAGACTTTGGATAACCACGTCGAGGCTTTCGGGCCGGATGGGGAGAGCGTGGGCGTCATTTTTGAAACCGCCACACCATTCGAATCCCTGGCGCAGATGGAAGCGCTGGTCGCCTGGACCCGTAATACCCTGGCCGAAGGTGAGCTTCATCCGCTGATCGTCATCGGCGTCTTTGTCGTCGTCTTTCTGGCGATCCATCTCTTTCAGGACGGGAACGACCGGCTGTCGCGGATTCTCACGACGCTGCTCCTGCTACGTGCCGGATACGCGTATGTCCCCTACGCCTCGCTGGAAAGCGTGATCGAGCGCACGAAGGACGATTACTATCGCGCGCTGCGCCGCACACAGGGGACGCTGCGTTCCGACGATACCGACTGGCAGCCCTGGCTTGATTACTTTTTCGGTGCGCTGCGCGCGCAAAAGCGGGTACTCGAGGAAAAGATCAAGCAGGAGAAAATCCTATTCGACTCGCTGCCACCGCTTTCCGTGGAAATCCTGGACATTGCCCGCATACAAGGGCACGTGACAGTGGCAGAAGCCGCAAAGATCACTGGCATCAGCCGCAATATGGTGAAGGACCATATCAGGCCCTGACCGAAAGCGGCCATCTCGCCCGGCATAGCACCGGCCGCGGGACTTGGTATGCGCTCGCCTGACGGGATTTAGACGGTGGCGATCCGCGCTGAGACTTGACGAACGAGAAGGAACGGAATGGCTGTCATCAGGACGAAGAACGGGTTTGGCAAACGCTTCATAAGGCTACGGGAACTGCGTGATTACGCGGTCGATCTTGACCTGTGTCCGCATCGACCCGACGACGGCCTGATGGAATTCCTGGAACAGCACGGCTTGCTGACGCCCGTGCGCCGCATCGACCTGCCGCCGGAAATTGTGAGACGCCTGAACAGCGAGCGTCACCCCGAACTTTCAGTGGTCGAGCCGGTCGAGCCGAATGGTCCCCGCCTCGATGCCGCCGCCGATCTGATGAACGCGTTGAATAACAACCGCTGGGCCAATGCTATGGTCTTCGGGGAAACCGTTCACGTCCTTGATGAGATGGCCCCTGAACACGCGCCCTTCATTCAGACTGACTTCCCGACGGACTCGTTCGTCCCTTGGCAAAAGCGGCGCGTCCATATTCACAATACGGACTCCGGTCCCCTTTATTCTAATAACGAGCAGGATACGCCCGCCTTTTATCACTACTGGCAGATATTCTGGCTGGCTGCCATCCTGCGCTCCGGCATCCATGTTTATTATCCGCTCGACGATCGGGAACTGGAGCGCCAACTCTGCCTTGGCGAATTGTCGACCGAGGAGATGAGGGCGCGGACCCGCCAGTCAATCAACTTCGAGGCTTATCGCGAACTCCGCGAGCTCAGGGAATACCGGGCACATTTCGAGGCCGTCGGATACTTCGCCGCTTACGCCCACAATGCCGTCCAGCTCCATGCCCGGACCCATGATGAACACGGCCACATTCCGAATCAGGACTGGCGGCAGTATCTCCGGCGCGAACGAGACATTGCTCGTGACACATTGGGGGCCAGCGGCCTGGATGAAGCCGGCATGATCGCCTTCATCGGCAAACAGTGCGAATGGTGGGATAACGCACAGCGCATCGGCCCGGTGGCGGTGGCCGAAGAGTACAAACGCAACATCAACGCTTCAATCGGACTACTGCGTGCCGGGACTGACATTGACCCCCGACGCGTTGTCGACAGGGTCGGACGCCGAACCGGCCACTTCGAACCAACTCTCAAGGTGATATTCCCCGACTGGGCTGAAGAGCAGCGCAATCTAACGATTAGATCGCTCAAGGGATGGGCGGATGATGAGCTTGCGGCGTTACCGGCGCCATTCCCGGTTACTGAAACGGAATTGAACGAATTCTGCGACTGGCTCGAAGACCGAGGCCTGTTCCAGTACTACTGGCATTTCCGGCGGTTGGCAGATTTGCAGCGCCGGGACGATCCTGTTCACCGAGCTGCGTCGACCGCCGAAGTGGTCGGGTTTGCAACCCTGTGCGAGATGATCGCCAATGAAGTGATGAAAGACCGGGGCGTGCCGCCGCGCGGTCAAGTCCTGGGAACTAAACTCCGCCAAATCTTCGACTCGCACGGCCCCGTCGATCTGAATCAGTACCTTCTCAAGCGCAAAAGACCAGATCAGAAAATGCGCTTTGGACAACTTGCAAATACAGATAAACAGTCATTGCCACAACGTCTCTCGCAGATTGCGCGAATTAGGGCAGGCGCCGATCATTCCCCCATTCTGCGGACGCTGCTGTCATTCATGGCCATTCGCAACGAAGGCGCGCATCTTGGACTGCTGCACTTTGACCATAGCAAGG
>CAYUWI010000150.1:0-3929 GCA_964448275.1 uncultured Gammaproteobacteria bacterium
CAAACCTCACCAGAACCTTCGTCCTCTACAGACCCCCCTACCGTCGCGCGGGAGCAAGTGCGGGCGACCTATCACCAGCTTGTCGAAGAGAACGGCACCAGCGAGGTGGCGATTGCGGCCCTCCACCGCCGCCTCGGCATCCCCTTGGAGGACCTCCAGGAGCTCTTATTTAGAGAGTATCGTCAAGGCTACGCGGTCTTGCGTCTGGGCGATTGGGCCACCGCCTCGAAAGGCGAGCGGGACGCAGCGATCTCGATCCATCAACGTCCCTATCTCTGTATCCAGTTACTGGACTGAAACGGCGGGATTGAGACAAACCCCCAGGTACGAACCGTTAGGGGCAGTCTATCATCCCAAGCCCACCTCCTGTTGCCGGACTCTGCCTGTTCACGCAGACCCCTCCCATTCCCGCATGACATTCCGGTAGAGGGAGGGGTCAGCACGAGTTGCACCACGGATCCCGCATATGTGGCTTGCAAACCCTTGTGCACGCTGGAGTGTCTCCTCCACAGACCAGTCGCGTAGCAGTCCGAGGATCAGAACCGAGGCGAAGGCGTCGCCCGCACCCACGGTGTCGACTATCCGCACAGAACCCCGAGGTCGGACACTGTACATGCGCTTGGGCCGGCCGAATGCCACCGCACCCTCATCACCGCGGGTGACCACCAACAGCTCCATGCCATATCGGCGCTGGAGTTCCCGTGCCGCTTCCTCCCAACTGTCTACACTCTGACCGAGGTGGGTCGTGATACGCTGGAACTCATCCTCATTGACCTTGAGCCAGCGGGCTCGTCTGAGAACAAGGGATAGATCGGCCTCACGCCACCAGGGATTACGAAGGTTGATGTCGACAAACGCCGGAGATGCGATCCGGGAATAGAGCGCATCGAGGGCAGCGCGGGAGACAGGATTACGCATGATCAGCGAGCCGTGATAGATGAGGGCCGGATCGGTCTCGATCAGCGTGCGCACAGCCCCGTCAACGTCGATGTAATCGTAGGCCTGCTCCGAAAGGATCTCGAAGGTGGGCTGACCGGCCTCTAATGCCACTTGTACCACACCAGTTGGATTCTCTGGGTCGATCTGGAGCCCTGTGCTGTCCATTCCCCACTCGACCATGGACCGACGCACATAGGTACCGGCCTCGTCATCCCCCACGCGGCTAATGAAGAACGGACGGGCGCCGAAACCGTGCAGGTGCCAGGCCACATTGAAGGGGGCACCACCCAACACGCTGGTGCCGTCCGGGAAGCGATCGAAGAGCACTTCGCCGAAGATGATCGGTCGGCCTTTCACCCTCTCTCCTTATGGAACAGAGTTGGCTCGATCAGCTCCGGGAACCCGGAATCAGGCAATCCGCATTTGCGCCAACGAGGCATGTGCCTCGCCACCCCCCTTGTCCGGGATAAGGGTCAGCTCCAAGAGCCCGACGGCGGGGAGCTCGACCCGGTAATCCTCCAGCTCGTGGTTCGAGCCCTGTGGGCTGAAGTTCCACTGCTGACGGAACAGCGTTTGTGGCGTTCCCTCTGGTGGGGCCCATCGCAGCACGAACTCTTGGGTCCGTACCACGGAAGGCTCGCTAAACTCCAACCGGATCCGACGTACCGTTTGCGGTTGGTCGAACACCAGACGGATTGTCTGCTCACCTGGCCCTTCTGCCCGCCATCCAGGCCCCTCACCCGACAGTAGAGCGTATTCAATCGGATATTGCGGATCCTCTGAGGTCACCTCGACCTGGGCGCATTGCCCAAGGTCAAACCAGGAATCACTGGTCTGGGCCCGTAGCTCCGGGTCGTGTGAAATGATGCGCTTCCGCATGCGGATTAGCCCTCCTTTCAGATTGTTCTTTCTGCTTCATGCCGAGCGGCTGAGCACCATGAGCTGATAAGGTGCAATCACTAGTTCTTGAGTGGCAACCACCGCGCGCCCGGCGAGGAGATCCACCATTGTCTTGCGCATACCCATCTGCCGTAGCCGCCGGGCCTCAAGGCGTTGTTCCTTTTCGGCGAAGTTAGCGAGCACCAGCACACCACCTTGATCACTATACCGGAAATAACCGAAGACGTGCTCATTCCCCGTCTCTGTGACCTCTGTCTCAGCGCGCGTGAATGCCGGGTTTTGCTGGCGAAGCTGGATCAGGCGCAGCAGGCCCTGATAGACGCGCCCGGGCACCGTGTCCGCCTCCCGGCGCTGCTCAGCCCGTTCCCAATCGAAGGCAGGCCGATGGAGCCATCGCGAGTCGCCAACCTTGGCAGGGTCATTTTCGTAGGTGTAGTCGTTGAGCATCGCGATCTCATCTCCGAGGTAGATCAACGGCATGCCGCCGATGGTAATAATCACCCCATGGAGTAACAGGATACGCCGGATCGCGAACTCAGTCTCCTCTGGATCGCCCTCAGCGAGGGCCTTTTCCAACCCAGCCAGTGAAGCGCACATCCCGGAAATCCGGGTATCACCGGTCTTGGGGTCCTCTTGGAACGGTATCCCTCGAGCGAAACTCCCCTTATACCGTCCGAGATAGAACTCGGTCAGGAAGTGACGGTGGGCGGCAGGATTGAAACCGACGGCTTCAACATCTGCGTTGTCAAAGGCCCAGCCGATATCGTCGTGGCAACGCACATAGTTGACCCAACTACACCCCGGCGGGAGCTGGAAGCCTCGCTGCATCGCGTGCTGCAACACCCGCACATCGCGGGTTGCCAGCGCCTCCCAGAGAAGGGCCATGAGCTGCGGGTTGTACGAGAGGGGACACTCCTCGGTACTGATATATTTGCGGACCTCATCCGGATGGACGATGGCCTCGGATTTAAAGGCTATTGCCGGGGCAGCAATGCTGGCGAGGGCATTGAATGTCTGAATGATCCAGTGCGCCTCGGGCAGGTTTTGTGAGTTCGTCCCCAGGCGCTTCCAGAGGAAGGCCACAGCATCCAAGCGAAGGATTTCGACACCTTGGTTGGCGAGGAACATCATCTCCTCGACCAAACGATTGAACACCGTTGGATTGCCGTAATTGAGATCCCACTGATAGGTGTGAAAAGTGGTCCAGACCCATTTCTTGAGGACCGGACGGTACGTAAACGCCCCAGGATGGTCCTCGGTGAAGACCTCCGGCATCGTCCGCTCGTAGGCATCCGGCATGGCCCGGTCAGGGAACATATGATAATAGCCTTGATATTCCCTCTCACCAGCCAGCGCACGTTTGGCCCACTCGTGTTCATCCGAGGTGTGGTTGAAGACAAAATCGAGTGCCAACGAGATCCCGTGATGGCGAAGCTCGGTAGCCAGTGCGCTCAGGTCCTCGATGGAGCCTAGATCGGAACGGATCTCCCGGTAACTGCTGACCGCATAGCCCCCATCGTTGTCTCCACTCGGCACCTTGAAAAGCGGCATCAGATGCAGATAGGTGATACCGAGCTCCAGCAGGTACGGAACCCGCTCATTGAGCCTCTGGAGATCACCGGCGAACAGATCGACATAACAGGTCGCCCCGACCATGCGATTCGATTGGTACCAGTACGGATCGGCCTCGCGCAGACCATCTAGGGCCTTGAGCTCAGCCGGACGGATCAGCCACATCTCCGTGGCCGAGGCCAATATGCTCTCCAGATGGTAGAAAAAGTCGTAATAATCTCCGTACAAGGCATAAAGCAAGCGGAAGAGGCGAGGGAAATGCCGTTCCAAGCGTTCGACATAGGCCGTCCACTCTGCCGGATCGGCTTGGCCCTTGAAACGCGTCTCCAGCCGTGGCAAGAGCCTCCTGAGCGAGATCCCACTCTCTTCATCCAACCAAGCCTGATCGTCTCGATCGACTCCCCTCACGGCCTGAGCCTCCTCAGCAGAAAAGCAGCAGCCAACAGGTCCTGCTGGCCATTACCTGTAGGGCCCCGGGGGATTGCGTACCGCCCCGGAGCTTAGCGTATCTTGAGGGC
>CAYUWI010000151.1:0-3919 GCA_964448275.1 uncultured Gammaproteobacteria bacterium
GGGTGACCGTAACGGTGCCGCTTACCTCCGCCTGCCACCGCCCTTCGATGTCGGTGGTGGACTGGGAGTCTCGGAAGGCGGTTCCTTTAGCTCCTCTTTCGGTTCAGAGGAAGCCGGCTTCGCCTCAGGCTCTCTTGGCGGAGCCTCTTCTTCGGGTCTTGGCTCCTCCGTTGACCGTCTTTGGCGACGTCGCGGGCGCTGCTTTCAATTTTAGCCTCCACGTTCGCTCTGGGGACGGCGTATTTCTCTCGCGAGAGGGCTACCAATCTCTGCCTTTTCTGGTCTGCCTCCGCACGGTCCACGTCCGGTGGCAACGGCGTTTGTAGGTTGAAGTCGTAATCCGCGCGCTCCATCCGGCAGATTGCCTCGCCGGTGCCGAGACTCTGGAGGTCCTTCGCGTCAAAATACGAGAACCCGCTATCCAGCTTGCGCGCATCCTGATCACTGAGCCGAAAGCAGACGCGCGTATACGGGTTCGAGATCACGGCGCTGGCCGCATCGGAACGCTCGGATATCCCTCTTATCGACGCCATATGCTCACCTGTTTGTTCTCAATCCCAGCCTTGAGTCGTGCTTATCGGCGCACTCCCCCCTCTACTCTAGCCGGGCCCACTCAATCTATAGCCACTGTGACGTTCGCTCTGTCTATGATTTCCGATGATGGCGCCGTTATAGCCACGAACCGCCTCGAGTGCAATATCGCGGTACCATCCGCATTCTTCACCTTTCTGTCCTGCCGATTATTGCGCGGGCAGTGTGCCAGATTGACACACTCCCGCTCATTGCTTCTCTCACCGAAATGCGGTACAATTCCACCAGAGCCGAAACTAATACCCGTGGCCTTTAGGAAGGCCAAGGGGTGGTCATTTGAGAGAGGGACATTGGCCTGGAATTATCCAAAGCCTGCTTAGGAAAAAGCGAATATGCCGCAGGAAAAAAAAGAAGAGGTCAAGGATCAGGCGATTAAGCTCGCAGGGGAGACTCTTCGGGCCGATTCAGCGATTCGAAAGATCTACTGGTTTCCAAACGAGAACGAGGTTCGGCTTATCGAGCTGGAAGAGAACTGCCCCTCTTCACAAAGCGGGGAGGTTGAGCCGTTTTACTTCGAAGCCTCTCCGGACGATGGGCTGACATTCCCGTCGGGTGTCGCAATGATTCGGCCCGAGGAATACGGCCACCTCAACCCACCGGAAGGCTGGGGAAGTTGGGACGACGCTGAAGAACTTGCGATCAAAGGATGACTTGGCGCGGAGCTTTTCTTGAACAAGCCAAGAGTGACTACTCGCTGTTTACAGAGCTTAATCAGACGCGTAAAGCTCGCTGCCACCAGCTTCACTACCTCCAGATGGCGACAGAAAAGCTGGCAAAGTCTTTTCTCTGTGACCGGCACGGTCGCCCGCCGCCGAAAAGCCATTTTGCTTTTACGCGTTTTCTAAAGATTAGTAAAGGCCGTCCGGAAATTCGCCGAAAGCTCGGCTACGCCAGCAATTACATCGCGTATTGCGTTTACGTCGACAATTTACTCCCTGCGGCGGCAAAGGTTGAAGCTCTAGCTCCCACTGGAACCGATACCAACGAACCAAACCCCGAGTACCCTTGGGAAGAAACCGCCGGAAATGTCTTAGCTCCCGCTAATTATGGGTTCCGGGAATTCAGCCGGGTAGAGCTCATTCATCTGCAAACCTTTGTAAACAACCTTCTTCGTACCACTGGATAGCAGCCTCTTTCCGAAAAACCGTTTCGGTGGGTCAACCTCCTGATACACGGGATGCAACGTGCCGCGTCCTTCGCTCACCCTAACACTACCTGCTTCTGTTTAAGGCGTTGAATTTCAACAACTTATGGCGGAAGGGGACCCTTGTGCACCCTTTTTGCCACCTGACGTTCACGGTTTATCGCCCCTATTCCCCCACCCTGTCACGGCCGCCTCACCGCTTCGCCCAGCGGTTCAGGGAGGCACGTAAGTCCCTGGGATTCAGTCAGAAAGAAACCGCCCATCGCCTCGGTGTCCCTTGCCCCGTGTTGCCGCTCATAGAGCATCCGCGTCCCTGATATCCCACCAGAGTTTTGGCATATCCCCGTCAAGTGATGCGTCCCGTTGCTACAACACCCGGGGTTCACGAGCACCGCCAAACGCTGGGAGGCAGGCGAGACCCTCCCCGGCAAAGCCCGCATGGAGCGGATCCACCGTCTCTTCGGCACCCAATTCATTATCCTTGAAGAGAATCAACCTCCAAACTGACCCAGGGGTGGTGCGGACCCCCCCGTTCCGCCACCATTTTGCCACCTGGAGAATGCAATTCGCCCCTGGATAACAACCGGCGGGATCTCCTTTTCCATGGTGATCGGAACATCCGCGCACGCTTCTTTTTTGCTCCTCAAAGGGACGTGTACGCACTTCCCCCCTTCCCATCGGTCAATGGGGCCAGTCGTGCTCACGGCGGGGTAAAGACGCGGCACGCCGCTTCCCAGTGCTTCGAACTCGGTTCCGGCGCTGTCCGCTTTCCGAAGCGAGAGACCGTCTTCCGGCTTCTCATTCGGGGAATATTCCCCACCCGCTTTTCTCACAGGGTGCGATCTTTCGCGTCGCCGGAAGTTACACTGGGACAGTAAGGCAGGTGACCACCACGCCCGAGAGAAGCTTAGGTCTTGACGGTTTTTACAGCCGTTCTCGCCAATAGCCAGGCCGCCGTTTCCCGTGGGCGATTGCGACCACCCAGATGGTCTTTTCCCGGACTATGTAGATGACCGAAAACGGGAATTGTTTCAGGAGCGCCCTCCTTACCCCTGGCCCAATTTCCGGAAACCGTTCTGGATCCTCGGCGATGGAGCTCAGTGTCTCACGAAGCCGACGCTTAAAATCCTGCTTGGCTTTTGGGTTGCGCTCCCCATAAAAGACAGTCGAGTCACGCAGCTCGGCTGTCGCTTCCGGATGAAGCTATATCAGCTTCTCTTGCGAAGGCATTTAGAGCTGGTCGATGACCGAGAAGGCCTCCTGTCCTTCTACGCTTCCGGCATCGATTTCCTTAGTGCGGCGCTCGATGGTCTCTTTCCGTTCCTCATCGAGACCTTCCGCCGACTCCCTCTCCTGGATGGTCGCCATAAGGTGATCATAAAGGACCACCATCTCATCGAGAGACAGCTCTTTGATTTCTTGTTCGATTGCTTGAGTCCGCGGAGACATAGACCAATACTATCAAACCCCGCTGCCCGGCGCAAGGGGTCATCCTCACGTGTAATTTCCCCTTAGCGGACACGCTTCACGAACATGGAATGGACCTCGCTTACTCCTAGGCGTGAAATAAAGGGCTCACCGTCTGGGCATTTTTCAGAATTGTTAGGCCCGTCAAGTAAAGCTGCATTCGCGGCTGCTGCCGTGACCACCGGCCGTGCGAACTGGCCCTCCCCCGATCGCATTGAGCAGCCTACCCCGAAAAGAAACCTTGCCCCGTGTATGAGGGCCTTCGAGCCCACTCCAGTAAGAACACCCTTCGGGCGTGATGGGGTTATACCACCCAAGTGGCTGTTTTGCGGCAAGGATCTGCACGATCAGGGTGTGCCACCCACCCACCCGCGTTGTGAAATCCGTCCCCCTCTCGCTTGGCTTTTGAACGGAAGTTCCAGCCGAAAAACGGGGGGGGGTGACGAGGCAATGCACAGGATGAGGCAATGCCGCTAATGCCAGGGGGATGAGCGATTTTACGGGACAACGGCCAAAAACTTTTTTAGGCTTGCGGGCATGTTAAAGAACGTTCGCATGCCCGAAAAGGACCAACAGGCCTTACTGGATGAAGTTCAAGTCCGGTTGATTGAAAAAGAAGAACGAGGGCGGTTTGATGAGTTGATGGATGCCCATCATTACCTGGGCTCGGTCCAAGCAGCTGGTCGACGCCTCTACTATGTGGCTACGGATGCTCAA